>JBBEDC010000024.1:0-33705 GCA_040881505.1 Candidatus Anderseniibacteriota bacterium | reverse complement strand
TTCTTAAAGCCACCCGTTTTTTCGTCAGGGATAAAATTGCTTTCGGCGTTGCCCGTAAGCCGTGCGACGACATATACGCGGTCTCCTTTGGGATACATATCAACCTCGCCATACTTACCGCGCGCCTCGCTTTCCCCATAGTATTTCTTGAGTGCGTCAATCAAAGCATCCTTTTTTTCCAGTACGACATCAATCGTTTTAGTGGGTACTGGTACACGCTTCCACCCGCTCAGGTCATAAAATTGTTGAACGGCATCAGCCTGGTCGAAGACTTCGCGGTGGTTATTAAAAAACCAGAACGCTCGGTCGTAAACGTTCATTGAAGCAAGGGCATCCTGCGGGACCGACACGCCTTGCTCTTGCGCTTCGGAGATTAAGTTTTGGGTGCCTTTGTCGTTGGAAAGGCTATTGATATGCTGAAAATCGCGTTCAATTTCTTGTTGAATGGGGTCGGGTTGTCTACGAAAGACCGCTTCAATTTGCTCCACGATGGTCTCGGTATTGCGTCGGCGCGTTTCGGGCTTAGTATAAGAAAAATCGTTAATTGGAGGCTTGAAACTGCCCAAGTACCGCTCGACGAGCGAATAATCGTCTATCTCTGTCAGAAAACTCTTTTCGGAATACTCCTTTGCCATCGCGTTATTGGGTAATAGTAATTTTGCAGTAAATGTTACATACTGTATGATGATGGTATCAAATGGTATCCGATAAATCAATGACCGACGCCCCCAGACAGGACCTGCCCGAATTGATGACGCTTAAAGAAGCGTGCGACTTTTTGAAGTGCCACCCCAACACACTGCGCCAGTGGGATAAGAAAGGGATACTGCCCGCCATTCGCATAGGTGAAAAAAAGGTGAGACGATATAAAAAAGAAGATATTATGAAGCTATTAAATAAAAAAACGTGAACTAACCATTAACACATAATGCCTAACCCGTGGCTCGCACCTCGGCACGGCATACCAAATTCCCATCCCTGATACTGAACCCCGCGTTCAGCAACTCAGGGATGGGTCATACCCGAAAGGGTATGGAGCCGAAAGGCTCGGCTGGAGCGGGGCTTTGTGCTTCCAGACTCCAGCAAAAAACCCATCCCTATGAAAAAATTACAATTACAATCAAATGCTGCGAAGCGTGCATTAAAAAAGAGCTTCAAGAAAGATGCGCAATATAAACCTAAAGTTATTTCCTTATTTAGCGGGTGCGGTGGAATGGACCTCGGCTTCAAGTGGGAGGGATACGACATCCTTTGGGCTAACGATAATTTCCATCAAGCCTGCGAAACGTACAAGCTGAACTTCGGCGACCATATTGTCGAAGCGGACATAGAGAAAATAGATTTTTCCAAAGTTCCTGACTGCGATGTGATATTGGGTGGCTTCCCTTGCCAGGATTTTTCGATGATATGGAAGCGCGGAGGCATCACTACTGAACGAGGCAATTTATATAAGTATTTCGTCAAAGCTGTTGATGAGAAGGCTCCGAAAGTCTTTGTCGCTGAAAACGTCAAAGGATTGATGACGGCGAACAACGGAGCAGCCATCCGACAGATAATCGAAGATTTCAGTAAGTGTGCGGGCGTCGGCTATAAAATCTATGCCAATGTCTATAACTTTGCCCACTACGGTGCGCCCCAGTTCCGCGAAAGGGTGCTGATAATCGGTATAAGAAACGATGTTGATTTTGAATATGTGAAGCCTGCTCCAACACATACGCCCGATAACTATTACACGGCAGGAGAAGCATTGCGCGGAGCTGATAAAGTGCCTGCCAACAACGAGCATCAAAACATAATGGATAAAACCAGGAAGCTGCTGTCTCTTATACCAGAGGGAGGCAACTTCGCCAGCGTCCCCAAAAGCTCACCCCTCTACGTCAAAGGGATGATTAGCCACGTTTATCGTCGCCTTCATCAGAAGAAGCCTTCTACGACCATTATCGCAGGGGGTGGGGGCGGAACGTGGGGTTACCACTTCAAGGAGCCACGACCGCTGACTAACCGCGAACGGGCAAGACTTTTCGGCTACCCCGATGATTTTGTTTTCCTCGGCACGATTACACAGGTACGCAAACAAATAGGCAATTCAGTGCCACCGATTGCCATTAAGGTCATAGCCAGAGAATTGAAGAAGGCTTTTGCCGATAGAAACGGCAAGAGAAAAACGAGCAAGAAAGTGGAGCAAATTAAAATACCCTTAAGTGTAGGCGATGAAAAACAGCGCAGCTATATTCTCAAATAACGAACTGCACGGCGGAAAGTTCCTGCAAGTCGTGCGCCGTGAATTTCAGCAATCATCGGACGCTGCTATAGCGAGCGGATACGTCTCGCACGATGTTATACGGGAATTCGAGCCAGAGTTTTACCGTCTGGCGAACAACGGTGGAAGATTTCGCCTACTTTTGGGAATGGCTTTCTACGAAGGCTTGTCGGCGCGCAACCTTTTGCATTTGGAGAAAATTAACAAAGCACTCCGCGAAAGCAACTCATCCAGTGGCATATATGTCAGCTACGCAAACCGCTACCACGGAAAGATGTATAGCTTCATTAATAAAGAGGGAGTACGCGCCTATATAGGGTCGTCTAACTTTTCGAGAAGCGGACTATCGGAAAACTGGGAATGCACGGCGAGAATAGACGATGAAAATGAGAAGAGCGCGACCATCTCATACTTGGAATTTCTCTTCAACCAGGAGAATGCGGTATCCATCACGGACGCTGAAATAACAGTTCCTGGGTCCGAAAAATACAAAGCGAGAATTGCCCTTTCAAATTTGGACGACTTGCAGCGGTATGACACCTCTTCTATAGATAAAACCAACCTGCAATTTTTTGATTATCCCTTAGAGCGCATCGCAGAAAAAGAACGTTCCAACCTTAATGTATATTTTGGGAAAGGTAGATGGAGCAGAAGCACGGGTAAAGTAGCACCTCGTCCGTGGTATGAAGTCGAGTTAATTGCAAATAGAGAAATTAACTCCCAGCCTATGTACCCGAAAGGAGAGTTCACCGCCTACACCGACGATGGTTTTATTATGCCAATGCGCACAAGCGGAGACTACTTCAAAAACATACGCTCACGCGGCAATCTTAAGCTGCTAGGGCAATGGATAAAAGGCAAACTTCAACGCGCCAACGTTTTAATCCCACTAACGCCCGTAACGGTAGACACGCTGGAAAAATACGGAAAAATGACCATTCGTTTCTACAAGATGAAGGAAGGCGAGTATTTTATAGAATTTTAATGTTCCGCAGATGGCAGACGCATTCACCAGGAAGAAGCGAAGCGAGATAATGGGCAAAATCAGGGGAAGCAATACCCTGATGGAGCAAACCTTCCGCAAAGCATTGTGGTCCCACGGCATCAGATACAGGAAGAACAGCCGAAACCACTTCGGCAAGCCAGACGTAGTGATAAGTAAAGCGAAAATAGTCGTATTCCTGGACTCCTGTTTTTGGCACGGCTGCCCCAAACATTTCATTATGCCTAAGAGCAACCTTTCTTACTGGAAGGCAAAGGCGCAGAGGAACAAAAAGCGCGATAAAGAAGTTATGGCTTACTATAAAAAAGCTGGCTGGCGATGCTTAAGGCTGTGGTCTCACGAACTGAAGAAGGCAGATGATGTAGAAAAAGCCATCATCAAACTGACAAGGACGATGAAATAAATTAATAAAACAAGAATTACAATTACTATGAGCAGCTACAACCCGCCCCGCAAACATAACCGCTTTGACCCAGCAGGAAGCAAGCCTTTCCGCTTGAGCCGAACGAGAATTGAGCTTTTTATTAAATGCCCGCGCTGTTTCTATGTAGACAGGCGGATGGGCATAGACCGTCCCAGCGGTCCCCCATTTTCGCTGAACAGCGCAGTTGATACGCTGCTAAAAAAAGAATTCGACGTTCATCGTGCTGCTGGTACCGTCCATCCCCTGATGAAGGCATACGGCTTAGACGCAGTGCCGTTTGCCCACGAAAAAATGGACGATTGGCGTGACTCTTTGCGCAAAGGTGTCGTGCATCACCATCAAGCGACCAATTTTCAGATAACGGGAGGCGTAGACGATATTTGGGTCAAACCTTCGGGGGAGCTGATGGTCGTGGACTACAAGGCAACCAGCACATTGAAAGAAATCTCTTTGGACGATGAGTGGAAGCAGGCGTACAAACGCCAGATGGAGATTTATCAGTGGCTACTGCGACGAAACGGCTTCACCGTTTCAGATACTGGATATTTCGTCTACTGCAATGGCAGTACGGATAGAGAGGCTTTCGATGGTAGATTGGAGTTTGAGGTTAAAATCATACCTTACACGGGCAATGATGGCTGGATAGAAAAGGCGATTGCCGACGCGTATGCCTGCCTGATGGATGACGCTCCGCCTAAATGTTCCGATGAATGTGAATACTGTCGCTATACGGCAGCGGTAGAGAAGTATGTTGAATGACCTCTTCGCAAAGCTAATTCAGGGCAACGTCCCAGGATTGCGGTTTGATTTCGTCTGGCGGGAGAAAATACCGACTACGGTCGAAGAGTGCCAGAAAGAGATGTATCGTCTCTACGTCAAAGATGTAGACCATACACCCGCGATTGCCTATGCGCAGAAAGTGCTGATGCAATGGCCGATAGAAAAAGGGTATGTCCTGTACTACGACATCTCCAAAGGCTGCGGAGAAGAAGGACGCCGTTTTGAGTGGCTATACTACCTCTGCTCTTTGATGATGTATAACTTTCAGTTCAGCCAGGCTCTATTCAAGGAGCCAAGGCAGCGTTCGTATTTCAGCCGCGTCTTGAAGATTATTGGTTTGGAGCATAGGCGAAATCAGATAAAGACAGCCTGCCAAGAGGCAGTAGACCAGGAAGCATTGCTACATCAAATTAAGGGCATCTGGTCTGACCGTCGCCGACCGCTCCTCCCGCCAGAGCCAGACCCGCTGCTGGGCAAGGCGAGAGAATTTGTGCGAAAGACTGGCACTTGCGACCCTGGGGTATTGAGATACAACGTGGGAATGTATGCCATCGGATACAACCGAGCCGTAAACTTGGTTGATGCCCTCGAAGACGAAGGGACCATTTCGCCCGAAGATAATCCTACTTGGCGTAAGCAATGAACATTTATCTTGATATAGACGGCGTTATTCTCGCAAATGACAAACAGCCTGCTTTGCACGCGGACGAATTTATCGGGCATTTGGTAGACAATTTCCCCGTATATTGGCTGACTACTCATTGCCGTTTCGAGGGAGACAACCCTGTATTACATTTGAGCCAGTTTTTCAGCAACGATACGGTCCGTCAGCTTAAACGAGTGAAGCCTGCCTATTGGGATATGCTTAAGACCGAAGGTATAGATTTCAACCAGCCGTTTATCTGGTTTGACGACGACCCGCTTGAGACCGAAAAGGAATTTCTTGCGCAACGAAATATATTAAGTTCCTGGGTTGAAGTTGATTTAAGCAAGAATGTGCATCAGCTGCGTGAGTTGCTTAAAACGCCCGCGCTTCACCTTTCGTACTAGGGTTACGCCACCCCACGGGGCGACTCACTATATCTCTGTAGGTTAATAATAGTTAATTTTTTTACACTGATTTGCACTGACTATAGTGAGTTGCGGTATGGGGTGTTGGAAAAGCACCGATTAAAAACGGTGATTAAACGGTGGAGCGGTCCTGATAAACAGGGCAATAACAGGATGGTGGTGTTGATATAACAACGAAAAAACAGCGAGAAAAACACCGAAGAATATAGAGGGAGGGTGTGGGGCAAAAGTTATGCGTTGCTTGATAAAACAGGCGATAACAGGTTATTCCGATACTGATAAACAGCTGAATAATAGCAGGCAGGTATTGAGTTGGGGTATGGGGTAAGGTATGATGAAGTTAGTACGTTAGAAACGGAAGCCAGTATCTTTCCAGTTTATCTGGTAGGCAAGCGGGGAAATCTGCCGTGAGCCATATAAGATATTGCGACTGACTGCGAAGGCGGTTGGGAGATTTCATTCAGCATTTCGCTGGATTTAATCTCTTAGCCGCTTTTTTCTATGGAGCAAAGTATATACAAAGGTATGAAAGTCGCCTTAATTGAGTGCGAAAGCTGCGGATTTGCCGTGGCTTTTGAGCATCCCAACCGTACATTCTTCTTCTGCAGACGGCACGCGTTTGGAGTGAATGTACCCACCGCTAAACTCGATATTGTTCAAATGTGTCGTCCCTGCAGTGAGGCAATGGAACGATACGAGTTGTACGACGAAGATAACATCTGCCCTATGTGTAATAGCTTCCTAAGCGTGGTCTATATCCCTAAAGTATAGAGTGGAGGGGCGGGAATGCAGGGCATCTTGTCATTTTATGGCTTATCTAAGCCCATAAGACTGCCAATAATTGACACGAAGGCCGTTTAGGTGTATTATTACGCTGTTCTTTTCAGAGGCGACGTACCCATTGCTAGGCGCAATAAGGTAATAGCCTCACACCAAGAAGGAGGATTGCCGTGCAAAAGGCAACCTATCGGCAGGCGCAGCACGTTCTGAAAATCGTCGGTCAGCAGGAACTGTCTGGCAAGCAGCTTCAACAGCTGCTCATCAGCGGTCTCTTCACCGACATCCTGGAAGCCGCAGCCACCGACGGCTTCGCCAAGCTCCATCGGGATACGGTCCGCGTGGCTCTGGGTCTTCCCAAGCTCACGCCCGACCCCGACATCATCGAGCTAGGCGAACTGACGGTCTCGGAGAAGGCAACGACGGAGGAGATGGTCCGCGCTGGCGAGTACAACTACGCCAACGAGAACATCACCACCGCCAACTTCCCCATCACCCGTCGCGGTCCCCGCAAGCTGTACCTCGTCCATTTCAAGAAGGATATGGACAGCAAAGAGGTGGAAGCAGCGGTCGAAGCGATGGGCGACAAGGAGCTGGCAAAAACCGAGGACCTGCTCGCCGTCGGTGCGCACCCGAAGCACAAGGAGCTGCAGCGGGAATTCCCCATCATCTGCCTCGGGTCCTCTGCCGTGCTGTTTGGTCGTCGCAGCGTCCCGTGTCTCGGCGGGTGGCGTGACGGGCGCGGGCTTCGCCTCGGCTGCTACGGCGGTGGGTGGGTTGGCGGCTGTCGCTTCCTCCTCGTCGGCAAGTAGCCGCTTGGACCCTGGGACACTTGCCGCTCGGCAAACACTTGGTCCCTTTGCCCTTTCTCCCCGTATTCGCCTCAAAACGAATGCGGGGATTTTCTTTATTCAACAATCTGCGGCACGCTATTTTTGGAGAGTAGACGATACAGTCTGTGGTTACGGCTGCAGGCGGTCGAAATCTGGGATGGCTCGTAACGTGAGAATTAGGGGAGGCCACGGTTTCCCTTACAGGGCGACGGGCAAATCTCTCAACATTGATACTTGGTACGGTGCCGTAGGAGAGTTTTATTCTCTCAAATGCGATACAGCCTCAAGAATACTCAAGGGGCAGTGGAATAGACGCTGCATCGTACATAGTTGCGGTCCTCTGCCGTGCTGAATGGTCATCGCAACGTCCCGTATCTCAACAGGTGGAATGACAAGCGCAAGCTTAACCTCAACTACTACGACAATAGGTGGAATGACAACTGTCGCTTCCTCCTCGTCGGCAAGTCTCTCTGTAACGAAACGCCCGTCCTTCTTTTATTGGATGGGCGTTTTATTTGCGGCTTGTTTTCTCCATCCGCCGAGCATTCTCCCTGCTTCATCGAGAGGTGCTGATATAGCTTCATAGCGGCTATTCTCCAGTATTTTCATTTCCCAGGCGAGCTGTAGGAAAAACTTAAGTACGTCCAGCTTCCCGCTGGTGCGTTTAAGCAGAGAAGACTTTTGTTCTTTGGGAGCGTACCCCGCTAACAAAATAAGTTCAGTCGTTTCTATGAAAAGGGTATCAATTTTTGCGCCGAGCGTATGGCGCGACAACTTCGATATGTTCTGCAGGCCGATATGCCACGTCTTATATGCTTCACCTAATTTTTGGAAAATAGGCAAATCGCTGGCAGTCGTTCTCCCACGAGGCGCGGGTCTCTGATTTATTGCATTATGCGACGGCAACTGGCTCATACATTTAACGATGTTATATCCCTCGAAAATCTGCTCTGCGCGTGGGCGGAGTTTTTGAACGGTAAACGAAATAAGCCCGATGTGCAACTGTTTGGGAGGCATTTGATGGATAACCTGAATGCCCTTCACCGTGAGCTTAAAGCGAAGCAATATAGGCACGGCGGATACTACGCTTTCTCGATTTCCGACCCCAAACCGCGCAACATCCACAAGGCAAGCGTACGGGACCGTGTACTGCATCACGCCGTCTACCGTTCCCTCTATCCTTTCTTTGACCGAATTTTTATTCCTGACTCTTACTCCTGCCGCGAGGAAAAAGGCACGCATAAGGCGTTGGAAAAGTTTAGGCGATATGGCTGGAAGGCGAGCAAAAACAATACTCGCACCTGCTGGGTCCTCAAGTGCGACATTAGAAAGTTCTTTGCGAGCATCAATCAGGATATTTTAGCGGGCATCCTTTCTACCTATATTCCTGATACCGATGTTATTTGGTTGATTGAACAGATTGTCCGCAGTTTCCACTCGACTCAAGAGGGAGTTGGTTTACCTCTGGGCAATCTCACATCACAGCTATTGGTGAATGTTTATATGAACGAGTTTGACCAGTACGCGAAGCATAGTCTCAAAGCCAAACACTATATCCGCTATGCTGATGATTTTGTTTTTCTGTCCGATGACAAAGATTGGCTGGTGCAGCAGCTCCCATATATTGAGCGGTTTCTGCGAGAGGTATTATCCTTATCGCTCCACCCCGACAAGGTATATATACGCTCGTTGGCTTCTGGGGTGGATTTTCTCGGTTGGGTCCATTTTCCAGACCATCAAGCCTTGCGGTCCACCAGTGCGCGTCGGATGCATAAACGCCTGCGGGATAACCCTAAGCCTGAGACGTTTCAGTCATATCTGGGACTTCTAAGCCACGGCAATACAGAAAAGTTACAAGCCGAGGTAGCAAATGACTATTGGCTCTGGGGGTCCAAGGAGGAGGGATATAGTGAGTGGGAGGGTGGGGTGCCTTTTGACTGGGATGGTTGATTACCTTATCGCCTTTCTCGAAAACGCTACATCCTCGTTGGAATAATCCTGCTCCAATACCGCTATGGGTTGGCTGCCATCACGGGTAAAGCGGACCGTCTTTTTCGGCAGCTTCTTCCAGATAAAAGCAGGCACGTCGAGTTCCTCCTCTTTGCGTAGCGCACTCCCCGCAAACACGGTGGCCCGTATAATACCTGCCGACTTAAACGGCAGAGGCTCTCCTGTCTTCATCTTGGCAATCGCGCGCTGGTAGCGGGGCGGATAACAGTAGCCACGAGTATGGGGAGATACCATCTGGCCCGTTTTAATCTCTTGTCCATCTATTGCTAAAACGACTTCAACAAAATCATCGGTATTGTTAGCGAAAAACACCGTTTTCTCGTCATTCTCACCGATGAGTTTGAGGGTAAATTTTTCTATCATTTCGTTTTCTACTGTATCAAGGCGGTATTGTAGCGGCAAGTTCGAGGTGGGTAGAAAGGTTAAGGTTTGATTATTTGATTTAATAATCAAGTTTCAGCCGACTCGGAGGGTGAAATAGTTAGTAGAAGGGTGGGTAAGCAATTACCGCACCTTTTCTTGCGCCCAAATCGGCTTCTTCATAGCCATCATTCTGGTTCGGAAGTCTTCCGACCCTCGGAGCAGAATAGATTGGTTCTGAGCAACCCATCTCCATTATGTGTTTGTTCTAGTTATGTATGGGTATATAGTGGTTGCGTATGGTTACTCTTGATCAACTGGTACAGAATTATAAGCCGCATGAGCTTGATTTTGTGTTTCCTAATTCTAGTGGAGACACTCGCCTATACCTTGATCTTTACCTCTTCTATCATTCGCCTGAACCACGCTGGCACAGCATCCAGTCTTTGATTTTTACCTATTTCAATCATTACTTGGATAAATATAGGTCAGGTGAAATCAATGCAGACCAACTGGAAAGACACCTAATGTTTCCTGAGGTGCCCTACATTGCATTGGGTTTTTGCAAGACTGGGATTCATGGCCAAGGTGGCGCTGAAGATCGAGCCAGAGTTATTAGGCAATCAATCTTCGACAATGAGGAAATACAGGAAGTCGGGCTTACGGAGATTGCAGAAATGTCCATTCAGGTACCAAATATGGGTCCTGATGGAATGTCGGATCTAGTTGGTAATTTTGCCATTCATCATTTAATTCAATATACCCATGAGCAGTGCAAAGAATTTGATCTATCGACTGCTACATACAGCGTGGGGAGGGCCTTGAACCCTGAAACTATGCTTTGGGAGCCTGTTCCAAAGGTAGATCTACCGTTCTTTGAAACGGGTGAGCCTAGGATTTTAGTTCCTCGTCACATAACTAAAAGAATTCCTGTTTTTTCGACAACCGGGTTTTTTGAGAACTATCTTCGTTATGTTTTAAAAGGCGAAAAAGAGGATCAACTGAATGCAATTCAGACCATTGGGAAGCGTCCGCGAGTTACATTTAAGCAAGTTAAGGAGGAGTTAAAAAGTATGCATGGTACTGTTGGCAGAGGGACTCGAAAAGAAGCGGAATCAAGATCCGAGTTGATAGAGTCGTATGTAGACAAGACAACGATTTACAGAGACCCGCTAAAACCAACCAGGAAAAAGGAAGACATTGATTGGGGAAGTTACATTGATGAACTGGCGCAAATTCCTACTGGTCAGCGTTCTGCTAGGGCTTATGCTGAGTATCTCAAGAAACTATTTACTGCTCTTTATGACGGTAGACTCGCTAATGGAAAAACGGAGAAAAGATCCGTTGATAATATTTTTAGATATGATGTTAGTTTTTCAAATGGCGCGGAAACTCCTTTATTTAGAGTAATAAATAATCAAAGACTACGAGCCGGTGTACTTCTGGTGGAGGCTAAGAACTATGACAAAACTGAGCTAGCCAACGATGCCTTTAATCAAGCAAGAGGTTACACGATTCAAGATGGACGTGAGCTGATTTTTCTTGTAACTCGTCCCGATATAGATGAGATGCACATACAAAGAGCTCAGAGACATTTTCTTGCGCAAAAAGCAGTAATATTACCTCTTGGTGATAGCGATTTGCGACAATTGATAGAAAAGAGAAAGAACGATCATCTGGATTTCGATGAATTTCTAACAGAGCGTCTTTTAGCTATTCTCTCGGCATAGGGACACTCTTCCATTAACAATAAATATCTTTGTTTGTATGCACGAGATTGCTTCTCGCTTTTCTTCACGACTACCTTCTTGGAGGGCATATTTAAGAAACATACCTGGGGCTTACGCTCACTAACCAGGACTAAGTCAATTCGCAACCAACACGGCGAGCAGATAGGTTGGTTCTGAGCAATCCATATCTCTGTTATGGGTATTAATTTAGGCCCAGTGGCGTTTGGCTGGATGGGTTGATAGAATAAATTGCATGAGGCAAAATCAAGCAGTTTCAGAAATAGTGAAGACATTTGATGTAAATAGGATATACGCGCAAAAGCTTTTTCATGCTACTGACCGAAAAATACGTTTTAAGGAGATTGCTAGAATTCTTAACGAAAAGCCAAAGCCATTTGTAAAATGGGTTGGGGGAAAGAGGCAGCTTCTAAAGCAGTTTCGCCTGTTGAATTTATACCCGCCTGAGAACTTTAACCCAACAACTAATACGTATTTTGAGCCCTTTGTGGGGGGTGGTGCAGTTTTCTTTGACTTGCTCCCTGATAAAGCTCAATTATCTGATTTAAACCAAGAACTTGTTACTACATACAATGTTATCAAGAAGAATGTTGACGAGCTTGTAAAGTCTCTCAAAAAGCACAAATATGAAAAGGAATATTATTTAATAATTCGCGCTCAAGATCCTAAAAATTTATCCGATATAGAAGTTGCCGCAAGATTTATCTATTTAAATCGAACTGGCTTTAATGGAATGTATCGCGTTAATAGTAAGGGACAATTTAACGTGCCATTTGGCAGGTATAATAATCCGATTATTTGTGATGAAGAAAATCTCCGCCGTGTTTCAAAGGCATTACGAGGAGTTTCGATTAAGCATCAGGATTATAATGAGGTTCTCAAGAAAGCTAAAAGAGGCGACTTTGTCTACTTCGATCCTCCTTATTTTCCTGTGAGTAAAACATCCTCATTCACCTCCTACACAGCTAAGGCGTTCTTAGAAAATGAACAAACGGAGCTACGTGATACCTTTACTGAACTACATGAAAGAGGATGTTTTGTAATGCTTTCTAATTCCGATACGCCATTCATTAATGAAATCTACTCTGGAATTAAGGGAGTAAAAATCACAAAAGTTAAAGCTGGTCGAGCAATAAACTCCAAAGCTTCAAAGCGAGGAAAGATTACTGAAGTATTAGTAACCAATTATTAGCTATAGATATTTAAACAAAGAATGTATGAAAAAAGGTGGCATCGGTGGAGGCAACACCAAAACAGGACTGCACTTTGAGGGACGTGCTAGTATTTTAGATCTACTTAAATCAAAAAAGGGCTACACTATCAATGAAGACGTTGTGTATTACAAGGGCGATCAAGTAGCGATTTGTCTGGGTAAAAACAAGCTTTACAAGTGGTTAGAGAAGGAAGGTGTGGATTATAAAGATATTCTTTCTAAAAAACTGCTACCTGATGAGGCGTTGTATGTGATTGTTAACAATACGCTTTATGTTGTTGAGATGAAATTTCAAGAGGTAGCTGGGTCTGTGGATGAAAAGCTGCAAACCTGCGATTTTAAGCGCAAACAATACGCACGCTTGATGGCGCCACTTAATATAGAAGTTGAATACATCTACATTCTTAGTGATTGGTTTCGAAAGCCTCAATATAAAGATACTCTTGATTATGTTATCTCGGCTGGATGTCAGTATTATTTTGAATATTTGCCACTTCAAAAACTTGGCTTGCCTGTTCCGGAATAGGATATGACAAAAAGGCTTCAATTGCACCCAGATGAATTTGAAATGGAATGCACTACCGTATGGGCTTTTCCTCGTCGGGGGAATTGGGCCACGCATACTTCGGACTGGCGTGGCAACTGGTCACCAGAAGTAGCGCGTAACATTATTTTGCGATACTCGAAGGAGGGAGATATTTTACTTGACCCAATGGTAGGTGGAGGCACTACGGCAATTGAGGCAAAAATATTGAATAGAAATATAATCTGTTCGGATATTAATGACGTTGCAATTGAACGAACAGAGAGGTCTTTGGAATTTGATGCGGAAAATGACTCTTGGCAGAAGGTTCTTAAGCGAGATGCTCGTAATCTTGAAAAGGCGCAAGATGAGTGTGTTGATTTGATTCTAACTCATCCTCCCTATGCCGATATTATTAAATATAGTGAGGGAAAAATAGAGGAAGATTTGTCTAATATCCATGAAATAGAGAATTTTGTAGGCGAGATGGAGAAAGTTGCAAAGGAGCTCCATCGAGTTTTAAAGAAAGGTAAATATTGCGCCATTTTAATGGGGGACACTAGGAGAAAGAAAATGTACCAACCCCTTGCTTACAAGGTCATGGATAGGTTTTTAAGCGTTGGATTTCAGCTAAAAGAAGATATCATAAAGAGGCAATTTAACTGTAACGCAACTGGGTTTTGGGCTGATAAATCTAAAGAAAATAATTTCTTGTTGATAATGCACGAGCATCTTTTTGTGTTCCAGAAGTAGTGTTTAACATCAATTCCTTCTCGAAAATATCAAACATGGAGCGGTTGTGAAGAGGTGCCAAGACATTTAAAGTAGAATTATGGGAATTTTAGATTTCTTCACTAATATACATAGAAAAGAAGGGCCCGAAATAGAGGTTCGTATCACTAGCTCTCCTAGGGAACGTGCTAATAAAAAGAAAATTGTTTTTAGCGATAATGACCCCGACTTAATAGAATACATAAATTCCACAGAAAGAATTAATCCAACCAAAAAGCTTCCATTTAGCGCTAATTGTCCTTACTGTGGCGTAGTTTCTGATAGGCTTTTCAAAAGAAAAAGGGCATGCCCCGAATGTGGCAAGGCAGTTCATGTGCGCACCACCCAAGATTTATATCCTTCAAGTGCCTTAACTGATGAACAGGTGAATCATGTTGAGTTCTACTTTGCTATGAAAGATATCATTTACGTCACAATGGACGATTATAGGGCAACGGAGGAGGCGCTAAAGAAAAAATGGAACAAGGAAAAAATCAACACCTATGATGTTCTCTGGTCGCTACACAATAATCTTAATATTTATCGGAGACATATTGACAAAGCATATGATCAAAAACAGATCATGGTGGAGATATTAAGAAGAAGGCGGTGGATGGATCAGTCAGCAGCGCGATATCAAGCAAATAGAGGGCATGACCCCGACTTATATCTGAAGAGCGCCCATAACAACGACATACAGATTGCTAAAATGGATGAAAACGTTAAGGGGATAACTGTAAAATGCTATGACTGTTGTGAGTCCTGCATGAAATTTAATGACAAAACTTTCAGCATTGAATTTGTAGAGAAAACACCCGTACTCCCTACTAAAACCTGTACAAGGCCGTTCAACGATGACTCAGAGTTCACGTTTTGTAACTGCTCATATCAAAATTATTATGAGTGGGAATGATTAGCCATCTCCTCTTCGAGAGGTTCTGCTATTACAAGAAAGAGGGGGAAGCTCGAGTGGGACAAGGAGCATGTCCATGATGAGAAAAAGATGTTTATAGGTATTGACCGATTTTATAAATAATCAATATAAGCTTAATCAGCATGATAAAACAACTTTCTAGTCGCATAGTATACGAAAACAAATGGATGAAAGTACGAGAGGATAAGGTTGAGTTTCAGAACAACGTAACGGGTATATATGGCGTTGTAGATAAGCCAGACTTTGCACTAATAGTCCCCCTTGTAGATAACAGCTTCTACCTTGTGCGTCAGTACCGGTATCCAGTTGAAGGCTCGTTTTGGGAATTCCCCCAAGGGTCCTACGAAGAAGACCCAAATATTGATCCAGCGCAACTAGCCCTTAATGAGCTACAAGAAGAAACAGGACTAGTTGCAAAGCATATAGAAAAGATTGGCTATCAGTATGCATCATACGGGTTTAGTAGTCAGGGCTTTCATATATTCCTAGCGAAGAACTTTAAACAAGAAGAGCGGAAGCTGGAGGCTACAGAAGAAGGAATGGAGGTTAAACAGTTTTCAATTTCTGAATTCGAGCAGTTAGTAAGAGATGGGGAAGTGCGCGATGCTCCCACTATTAGCGCATATGGGTTACTCAAAATGGAGGGGATATTGATGTCGTATTTGGGGTGAGAGAGATCGAACAGCGCATGAAGTCCTATTCCGTGCTAAGCTTAGTACATGGAAACACCTCAACCGCCTCATAAATCAAAGAAGGGTAAGTTAATCGGCGTACTTATCATTATAGTGTTGCTCGTTGGTGTTGCTGCCTATTTCTACGTGCAGCACGTTTTAACCCGGCTCAACCAAGCCGAACAAGTTATTGCCGACGCCCAGGCCTACCAGATCACGAGCGATGCTCTGCAAACCGAGCACGCTCGGTGTCAGGATTTTATTGTCCAGCGCCGCGGCGATTTTGGAGACTTTGAGTACTGCAAGGCATTTATTGATTGGGTGGCAAGCAATCAATTGCTGCCCTAGTACGCAACTATTGATGGGGTCAGCCACCATTAATTCCTCAGCTCCCTTATTCTGGTTCGGAAGACGTCCTGATCTGCGAGCAGTAATTTGAACCGCTCAATACAGCGATATTAATATTTGACCCAAGCCGGATTTTCGAACCAGGGGCAGGCAATTAATAACTTCGCTTGATTATCTTTTCATCTCTTTATATATTCGTAATAGCGAATATGTATCAAGAGGTGTTCCAACTTCACGCTGATCTCCTTAAAGCCTTGGCCCAACCACGCCGTCTTGAGATTATTAACCTGCTCCAAAATCAAGAATTATCTGTGACCGAAATACAGGACATGTTGGCACTTCCGCAAGCTAACTTAAGTCAGCACTTGCAAGTATTGCGCAAGCAAGGCGTAGTAGAGAGTCGACGGGAAGGTAAGCAGGTATTCTATCGGTTAGCACACAAAAACTTCCTCAAAGCCAATCATCTTTTGCGCGATGTGTTGATCGAACGGTACGAGAAAACACCGTTGGCAAAAGTTATGAATAAAGAGGTGGCTCAACTACTACCCGTCGTTATCGACCCCGTCTGTGGTATGCGGGTGAGTAAAAAAACCGCAGCTGCTTCTCACCCGTACAAAGGGAGCCGCTTTTATTTCTGTGCTAGTGGGTGTCTGAAGAAATTTAAGAAGTCTCCTCGAGCGTTTTCCTTAACAACAAAAGCTTATGAGCACGCCTCATTATAACAAGTATCTCGGCATCACCGTTGTTATCGCCCTACTCGTTGGCATCGTTTGGCTGGCGGGTAGATATCAGAACGGCAGCGATCAACGCACTGGATCACAACAAGTATTGAAATTCTTTTCATCTGAAACTACGGGGTTATCCGCTGTTGTGCCTATGTCAACCGTTGAACTGAAAGACGGTGATACATATGACCTTGCCGCGCAGCAAGTCAGGAAAAATATCAACGGGCAAGAAGTGAAGATGTTGGCCTACAACGGCTCCATTCCCGGTCCGCTGATTAAAGTGCCGCAAGGAGCGGAGATCACAGTTAACTTTACAAATAATACAGATGTTGAAACGACGCTGCACTCTCACGGGGTACGGATGGATAACGCATTCGATGGCATTCCTGGAATCACCCAAGATCCCATTCCCGTCGGCGGATCGTTTACCTATCAACTTAAATTCCCTGATGCTGGCATGTACTGGTATCACCCGCATATTCGCGAAGATTATGCCCAAGAGCTGGGACTGTACGGTAATTTCTTAGTTGAACCGGAAGATACTGCGTTATGGTCGCCGGTCAACCGTGAAGTACCCTTGATGCTCGATGACATTTTAATTGAGAATGGCCAAATCGCAGCTTTTGCGGAAAATGATACTAGTCATACGCTTATGGGTCGCTTTGGTAATGTCTTGCTGATCAATGGCGAAACCAGCGCTAATCTCACTGCCAATCCGGGAGAAGTTGTCCGCTTCTTTATCACAAACACCGCCAATACCCGTACCTTCAAGTTTAGTATTCCGGGGGCACAAATGAAGCTTGTTGGTAGCGATGGTGGAACGTATGAGAAAGAGACATTCGTTGATAGCGTTACCATCAGCCCATCAGAGAGAGCGACAGTAGACGTACTATTCGTGAATGCCGGAACATATTCACTGCAACACGCCACGCCTCAAAAAACGTATCCACTTGGCACTGTCATTGTAAGTGGTGAGGCAACTTCTCCCTCATACGCATCCCAGTATGCAACGACACGAACTAACGTAATCGTGCAATCGGAAATGGATGAGTTGCGCCCTCTGCTCGCAAGGGCTGTTGATAAAAGTCTCAATATTGGCATCGACATGGGAATGATGAACATGATGCAGGGTGGTGGCGGACACATGATGTTCAACAGACTGCTTGGCAACGAAGCGTTGGCGCAAATGAGTAATCCTACAGCTGGACATGGGCAACACATGATGCCGGATGGTAGTATGATGAGTAACAATATGATGATGGGCGGGAATGATCCGATCGAGTGGGAAGATGATATGGCACCGATGAATGTAAGCTCCAATAAAGAGTCAGTTCAATGGAAGCTGATCGATGAAGTAACCGGTAAAGAGAACATGGAAATTGACTGGAAGTTCAAGGTAGGAGACAAGGTCAAAATCAGAATTACCAATGACGCTAATTCCGTGCATCCGATGCAACATCCCATTCATCTACACGGTCAGCGCTTTCTTGTCACCAACACCAATGGCATAGCAAACGATAACCTAGTCTGGAAAGATACAACTCTCATTCAAACTGGTGATACGGTTGAGCTACTCGTCGATATGACAAATCCAGGTGAATGGATGTTACATTGCCATATTGCCGAACACTTAGAAGATGGCATGATGATGCCGTTTACAGTCCTATGATGTACACCTGCCCGATGCACCCTAGTGTTCGTCAGAGAACTCCCGGTATGTGTCCGGAATGCGGAATGGCGCTTGTAGAAACAAAGGACGAAGCTATGCAGCGTGGACACGCTGAAGACCACAGTCAGCACGACAAGCACGAAGGCCACAGCACGAATATCTTCGCCAAGAAATTCTGGGTGAGCTTGGCTTTAACAATCCCGATTGTTCTTTATTCGCCCTTGCCGCAAACATTTTTCGGCTGGTCACTGCCGACTGTTCCTGGCTCTTGGCTTATTCCGCCGCTCCTCGGCTCAATTGTCTTTTTCTACGGCGGCTGGATTTTCTTAACTAGCGCTTATCGGGAACTGAAAGGCAAAGCGCCGGGGATGATGACGCTCATTTCGCTGGCGATTGTAACGGCGTATGTCTACAGCGTTATTCAGGTACTCCGTGGACAAGAAGAAACATTGTTTTGGGAGCTCACTACCTTGATTGTCGTAATGCTTCTTGGCCATTGGATGGAAATGCGGGCAGTCAAAGGAGCGCAAGGGGCACTCAAAGAACTATCGAAGCTATTACCAGATACGGCTGAAGTTGAGCGCAACGGAAAAACAGAAACAATTCCACTTGCTCAACTCAAAACCGGCGACATCATTGTCATTCGCCCCGGCGGCAAAATGGCAGCTGATGGTGAGATTATTGAAGGTGAGTCAGACATTGATGAAGCGCTAGCTACGGGTGAATCAAAGCCTGTTCAGAAAAAAGTTGGTGATGCGGTAATCGCCGGCACGATTAACGGCGACGGCTCGCTACGTGTCAAGGTTACAAAGATTGGCGAAGATACATTCTTGGCTGGCGTGATGCGTTTGGTGCAAGAAGCGCAAGCCAGCAAGTCAAAGCTACAACTTTTATCTGATAAAGCAGCTTTTTATCTGACAGTCATTGCGGTTGCAGTTGGGTTGCTCACCTTGTTTGTCTGGCTGCCGTTGCGCGGCGCTGATTTTGGGTTCACCCGCATGGTGGCGGTGCTGGTGATTGCCTGCCCGCATGCTCTGGGGCTGGCAATCCCCCTTGTCGCTTCTATCTCAACTACGATGGCAGCTCGAAACGGTTTTCTGGTCAGACAGCGATTGGCACTTGAAGCGGCCCGTAATGTTGATGTCGTGTTATTTGATAAGACAGGCACTCTTACCAAAGGAGCGTATGGTGTAACAAATGTTTTTCCTGTTGGTGCGGCGAATGAAGACGAGGTGTTGCAACTCGCGGCAACCGTTGATACCAAATCTGAACATTCCGTGGCCCGAGCAATCGTCAGAAAAGCTCAAGAAAAAGGTATTAAGCTGGCTAAGCTGGCTGACTTCATCCGACTACCCGGCAGAGGCGTAAGTGGTGTGGTTGATGGTCAAACAATTAAAGTTGGTGGTCGCGCTCTCTGGAATGAGTCAGGGATATCTCTAGCAATTACTGATCGCCAGAAGATTGAAGCCGAGAACAAAGCCGGTAGGACAATTATTTATGTCCTCAAAGACCAAGGATTAGCCGGTGTTATTGCTCTCGGTGACATCATCCGCGATGAGTCACGAGAGGCCATCCGGCAACTCAAGCAGCAAAATGTTCAGGTAGTAATGGTTACCGGAGATTCAGAAGCGGTTGCCAAGTGGGTATCAGATGAACTTGATATAGACGAATACTTCGCAGAAGTGTTACCGGAGCATAAAGTGGACAAGGTTAAACAATTGCAGCAGCAAGGCAAGAAGGTGGCCATGGTTGGCGACGGTATCAACGACGCACCGGCGCTCACGCAAGCGGATGTAGGCATTGCTATCGGAGCCGGTACGAATGTCGCCATCGAATCAGCCGGTATCGTGCTGGTAAAAAACGACCCGCGAGACATTCCCAAGATTATCCGGCTTTCCCGTCTGACCTATACCAAGATGATTCAAAACCTCTTCTGGGCGACAGGCTACAATGTGGTGGCGCTGCCGCTGGCGGCTGGGGTAGCAGTCGCCTGGGGCGTTGTGCTCAATCCGGCAGTATCAGCTATCTTCATGTCGCTTTCCACTGTAATTGTGGCTGTCAATGCGGTGATGCTGCGACGGCAGCCGTTGCAGTAGAAGTGAGTTCTGGTTTGTAGATAGTCTCTTATGCGGCGCCAGGTTGGTTCGAACTTTCCTCGTCCCTTGGAGTATATTTCATGCAAAGGGATTTTTGTTAGGAGGATTGGATATGATTACGTTATGATAAATTAATGACTTCTTTAAAATACGAGCCGGAATATAAGCAGCTGCCGAAGGCGCGGCGAGCGCCGGAGGAGTCGGTGATCCAACCTCGGATTGGTGATGCGTATTGGTGGGAAAGCAATGGGACTTTTAATCCAGGAGTCACTGAATACAGAGGCCAAAAGGTGCTACTTTACCGAGCATATGATAATTTTTTTATCTCGCGCCTTGGGATTGCGCATAGCAAAGACGGGATCAATTTTAAACAATATGATCATCCGGCAATTGATACGGATCCTAATGACCCAGACGAACGGCTTGGTATTGAAGATCCAAGGATTACACGAATAGATGACACTTACTATATTGTCCACACGGTGGCTTCGTATCATCGGATTGGAGAAGGGGCGGATGTCCGAGGTATTAAGGACTATATTCCTTGGCGAGTGCGAGTAGCGATGCACACAACACAGGATTTTCGCTCTTACGCTCACTGGGATGTTATCCTACCTGCAATTTCAGCAAAGAACGCCAGTTTGTTGCCGGAAAAAATTAATGAGATGTTCGGATTATATTACCGGGAAAATAGCGACGAAGGGGAAGTATTGAAGTTATCATTTACGAAGGATTTTAAGAGTTGGACAGAACCGAAAGTTATTACATGGCCGAGAGCGGATGCCTGGCAGGCTTTTAAGTGGGGAACGGGATCCCAGGCAATTATTACTGATCAAGGGTTGCTGATGGTGTATCACGCGGTTGATAGTCATCAGGTGTACCGGCTGGGGTTGTTGATGTTTGACCGTGAGGATCCTTCGCGTATCCTGTGGTATTCTAACGCTATCCTTGAGCCGGAAATGGAATATGAAAAGGAGGGATATGTGCCGAATGTGGTGTATACATGTGGAGCGGTTATTCATAACACGGAACTATGGATTTATTACGGGGCGGCTGACCGGGTAATAGGACGCGCAATATTCCCTTTGAAGTCTATTGGACTATGAGTGTACATCCATTTCGCATTGCAATGTTGTCCCCGATCGCTTGGCGCACGCCACCAAGAGAGTATGGTCCGTGGGAGCGAGTAGTATCTTTACTCACAGAGGGGTTGGTAGAGCGTGGCGTGGACGTGACCCTATTTGCGACCCAAGATTCAATTACAAAAGGAAAGCTGCAGGCGGTGTGCCCTGTTGGATACGAGGAGGATAAGGGGGTAAACCGAAAAGTGTGGGAGTGTTTGCACATCTCTGAGGTGTTTGATCATGCATCGGAATTTGACCTCATTCATAATCATTTTGATTTTCTCCCATTGAGCTATGCCGGACTGGTCGACACCCCGATTGTAACCACAATTCACGGGTTTTCTTCTCCAACAATTTTGCCAGTGTACCAAAAGTATAATGGACGGGTGAAGTATGTTTCGATTAGTAATGCTGATCGTGATCCGAGCTTAGACTATGTGGCGACGGTGTATCATGGAATTGATATTGATAACTTTACGTTCAGGGATAAGAGCGGCGACTACTTAATTTTCTTTGGTCGGATTCATAAGGATAAAGGAGCACGAGAGGCAATCGAAATTGCCAGACAAAGTAGTCGGCAGCTGATTATGGCGGGTATTATTCAGGATGAGACTTATTTTCGAGAAGAGGTTGAGCCATATCTTGATGGGGTAAAAGTGACATATGTTGGTAATGTGGGCCCAGAAAGACGTGATGAGTTGCTCGGTAATGCAGCAGCGCTGCTTCACCCTATTAATTTTAATGAGCCGTTTGGGTTGTCAGTGGTCGAGGCGATGGCTTGCGGAACGCCGGTGATTGCTTTCCAGCGTGGCAGTATGGCTGAAATTATTGTCCCCCAGAAAACCGGATTTTTAGTAAAAACAGTTGAGGAAGCGGTGCAGGCAGTCAGTAAATTGGGAGGTATTAAGCGGGAAGATTGCCGATTGCATATAGAAAGTAATTTTGGAGTTAGTCGGATGGTATCAGATTACTTGCAGGTGTATGAAGAAATACTGGCGCGGTAGCCTGTTGGTTTTTTTGTAGCACTGTACGGAACAGTAATAGATGACTTTGAGCAATGTTGGGCCATGTCATGAGGCGGCCGTATTTATACGCATGGGACGCTATGGCCTCTTTTCGTTTGGGGTGTTCAAGTAGATAAATGACTGCTTTTGCAATTGCTTCGGCATTGCGGAAAGGCACCAAAATGCCACGGTCTTCAGCCAAAACTTCCTTTGAATAGATGTAAGGGGTTGAAATACATGCCTTGCCGGCTCCAATGGCGTAAGCAAGGGCACCGGATGTAACCTGCTGAGGTTCGAGGTATGGGGTGACATATATATCAATTGTCTTTAGCCAGCTAATTAGGTCAGGTAATGATAAATACTTATTTATGAACCGAACGTTGTCGGAAATGCCGAGCTCGCGAACTTTTTCCTTAAGAGAATTGCGATATTTTTCACCTTCCCGCTTAATCAAGTCCGGGTGAGTCTGTCCAACAACTGTATAGAGGATATCCGGGTACTGTTTGGCAATTAAAGCCACCGCCTCCAGGGCATACTCAATGCCCTTATTAGGGTCGAGTAAGTTAATATTGCCAAGGATTGTACGACCAACGAGTTTGCGTCTCTGTTTTTGCTTTTCATTATCGTTGAATGGGATGTCGGGTACGCCATGTGGAATTATGACTATCTTACTGCGAGGGATTCCATAGATGTCGATTAATTTTTGAGCTACTTGATCCATCATCACAATCACAGCCTGTGAAGCAGCGGCTAAGCGCTGAATAATCTCATGCTGTTTGGCTGATGGCTCGCCTAATACCGTATGAAATGTTGTTACGAGAGGAGTCTTGAGTGCCTCCACGAAGTGGAGAATATATTCACCAGAATCTCCGCCGTATAAGCCGAATTCGTGCTGGAGTGATACCAGGTCGGCATCTGACTGGTTTACGTAATTGGCAGCAGATAAATAAGAAGATAAGTCCTGGCTGCTGATTTTAAATTTTGATTCCCAGGGGTAGTCAATTGTCTCTCCAGAAGGTGTAACGTTCAGTATTTCGGCTAAGGAGTGGGCGTTGAGGAGATTGATCGCGCTGGTTAAGTCTTTGGTGTACGTGGCAATGCCACATCGGCGCGGTATGTATGAAGAAGTATAGATGACATTAATCGGCTGTTGGGTGACCCTCTGCTGCAAAGTGTCCATGTATCAATCTTGACGATGACAATAAAAATATCATAAAATCAAGCATTATGCAAGTGGGAGCCGTGGATGCAGGATTGAACAATTTAGAGGCTTCTACTTTTTTGCGCCATTTCCAGTCCATGATGGGTCCCTACGGCTTGTACCAGCATGCTACTATTCGTGAACCGTTGTTGAGTGAAGGATACTGCACAGATGATAATGCTCGAGCCGTACAGTTACTAGCACGTCTGCTACCATTGGCTTTGCCTAATGACCGAGAGATTGTACGGGCATTATTGATGGACTGTTGGAAGTTTTTAGTTGAAGCTCGCATACGACCCGGCTATTTCTATAATTTTCGTGATTCAGGTGGGCAATGGCTCCCTCATGGTCAATCCGAAGACATGTATGCGCGGTTGATTCGTGCCTTAGCAGCTGTTTTGAACAATCAAGGTTTAGTCGACCTACATGCGGAAGCAGCAGCTATGTTAAAACCGATACTGGTACGGGCGCCTGACATGCAGGCACCTCGATTTTGGGCTGAATGCCTGGTTGTTTTGGCCGATTTTCCGGACGAAATTATGCCGGTACATATAGTTAAATCACTTGTTGACATAGGACAAGGGATCCTGGCCGATGCTTGGGAAAAACACTCGACACCAGACTGGCGATGGTTTGAGGATACGATGACGTATGCGAATGCCCTTTTACCCCATGGTCTGCTGGCAACATCAGGCCATAATGACATACTGCGCGACAGTGCCCGTTTTCTTATTGAAACCACTGTCCAGGACGACATGTTTGTACCGGTTGGGAGTGTGGGGTGGTACCCGAAAGGTGGAGCGCCTTCGCATGACAACCAGCAAGCAATTGAGGCGGGAACAATGTTTGATTTTCTTTTAGCCTACAATGCTAATCGACAAGCATCTGTTTCGTCGGCCGTAGTGGCCGCTCCTTATTTGTGGTTCTTTGGACGTAATACAAATAGTGCCGTTATGGCAGATAGAGCTACCGGCGCCTGTCTTGACGGCTTGTTCTTGGAAGGGCCAAATCCAAACTATGGAGCAGAATCAATGCTGGCTTATTTATGGACGGAACTATTATTGCGCGATGCTTCGCAAGATATAAAGGATTACATACGCACCCAAATGGGGCATCTTTCGCATCGCCGGGGGCAATGACTTTACTTGGATAGGGAAACCACGCGGTATGCGTTTTTTACAAGCAAAGAAAAGGAGAAAAAGGTGTTGATACCTACCACTTTCTTCTGTCCGCAGATGATTTTTATATACCGCCTCGTCCTGGATCTGAAGACATGCGGTACTAAAACTTTACTATGATACTAACGTAGCTGAAGGTTGATCGGTCTTTCCGAGGCGGTACAAGACATGAAAGATAGCGTTGAATATAAGTACGCCAGCAATCGCTCCCACTAGAGCCAGTCCAGTTACGCCTTCATTGACAATCGTCCAGACAAACTGGCCGATACATAGGATGGAAACTAAAAGGAGAGTCGGTGTACGTGAGATAAGGCTGACGACTAATGCGCCAAAAGGTGCACCGAGGGCAACTACTGGGGCAGCAGCTAGCCAGTTCGCGAACACGGCAGGGTCCATGTGATATAGGTTCTGATTAACGTTCGATAAAAGTATGTTTGCAGCAATTCCTACCAATGAGGTAAAAGCCATGATTACAACTGATGTAGGAATTGCGATTTTTAGATCAGCTCGATAGAGCAAGACAAGAGTTGCATAGATAATCATGTCTATGCCAACTCCGGTAATAGAGGCAACAATTCCACCGATAAAACCAATGGTCAGTCCAACGGAACGATCCCAGCTGCGCCACTTATTACTCACGCCATTAGCGGCTACAAGTTCTCGTATTTTTACGATATGCATGACTCCGAAACTAGCCCACACAACGGCAAATATCAGTTTGACCCATAAGTCAGGAGTAAATGGGGCAATGAATGCTGCGCCTAACGGTGTTCCAATCAAAGCTCCAAACAAGGCCGGTTTAAGCAATTTCCAATCCACCGATTGTCGCGAAGCGAGAATATAGATACTTGCCGAAACCATGCCAATAGATTGAACGGCCAGTCCAAAGTTCCTGCCCAGAGAGCCGGGCATGTCGAATAGGAGCACTAAGACAGGAAAGCCAACCGTACCGCCACCCATAGGGGTGGAGCCAGCAATGTAAGAGCCAAAGCTCATTGCCAGAGCAATCGGCCAGTGAGATTTCACCACGGACCAGTTACCTCCTAGTATGATGATTGCGATCCAGACGAAATAGAATAATAAAAGCCAGACGATGAATGGCCACACCTTTTTTATGGGTGTGATAAGCCATGATCTCAGGAGGGATCTTTTACTAGTCTTCTGCTTTATAGCGGGGTGGGTACTAATAGATAACATAACCGATATTAATAGCATATAATAAGTAATTTGTCAATAGAGTGAGGGCTGAATTCTAGTATCTAACGCACCAAGCGCATCCAAATTCTTTTTCCATCAACCAGCTCCCGTTTAACCGAAAGACATCTATATACATCGTCCCGGAGTTTGATTTTTGTTCTCCCTTCGAATAGGCTTCTAAGGCCTGAAGCACCTTTACAGCCTCCTCTTGAAAGGATGGAAGACATGACGGATCAGAACGAGACACTGGCGCAGGCCAACCTCACTGCGTTGAGTCGCAATCCGTACCCCGGCAGGGGTATCGTGGTGGGACTCGATGAGACCTCTGATTTCATGGTCCAGATTTACTGGATCATGGGGCGCAGCGAGAACAGCAGAAACCGCGTCTTCAAGGTCGACATGATGGGGCGGCTTTACACTGAGGCTGCCGACGAGGCGAAGATGAGCAACCCGTCTCTCGTTATCTATAATGCGATGCGAGAGGTTGGCCTCTACTTCATCGTGAGCAACGGTGATCAGACGGACACGGTGGCTGAATCTTGGTCCCTTGACCTTAACCAGGCGCTGCGGGGACGCATCTACGAACCTGATGCTCCCAACTTCACCCCGCGCATCACGGCTCTGAGCTCACTGAGGAAGCACTTCCAGCTGTCGATTTTGCGGAAGTCACGGTTCGGGGATGGGTGCGATCGCCTGCTGTACGAGTGCGCCCCCTACCCGGGCTTCGGCTACTGCATCACAACGTACGCAGGGGACGGTGACCCATTGCCATCGTTCTGCGGCGACCCGCTGGTCATGCCTCTTCGCGGCGGGCCCGAAGACATTCTCGACACCTACTGGAGCGCGCTGAACGAAGCGAATCGGGTGTCACTCGCGGTGAAGTTCATTGAGCGCAAGAGTGGTCGTTCTTACACTCACATTGCCAACAAGTACACGCAAAAGGGATGACCCTACCAGCCGCCATATGGATTGGATGTTCACATGGCGGTTTTTTCATGTCGGAAGGATGTGACGTTGCAAGGCATGGGGGTTCATGCAACCAGGCAGCTTCGGCTAGGATCGCGAGGGGTATATAGCGGTCCGAGAAGGAGCGCCGCTAGAGGTGTTGGAACTCTTCTCGTATAAGAAAATCCGGCGAGGAGGTATACTGCACAGGTGACCAAAAATGACGTACTTAAACTAGTAGCAGCGATTGGCATCTCCGAAGCAGCCGGTATTATTGGATCCGTCTTTACCATTTCATCAATTCCGACCTGGTACGCAAGCTTAGCTCGTCCGGAACTTTCCCCGCCCAACTGGATATTCGGCCCGGTCTGGACGACACTGTATGCCTTAATGGGTATTGCAGCTTGGCTCATTTGGCGCAAAGGGCTGCAACGCAAAGATGTGAAAGTGGCCCTTGGCATATTTGTCGGCCAACTGGTTCTTAATTCTCTGTGGTCTATTATCTTCTTCGGCCTGCAAAACCCGGGGGTAGCCTTGATTGAAATCGTGTTCCTGTGGCTAGCCATCCTGGCTACCATTATTACCTTTGCCAGAATATCGAAACCAGCAGCCTGGCTGCTTGTTCCGTACATCGTATGGGTTAGCTTCGCCAGCTATCTTAACTACGCTATTTGGGTTTTGAACTAGGGGTATACTATTGAGATATGAGTCGCCCACTGCCTCTTGTTAGCGTAATTATCCCCGTGTTTAACGGCAGGGATTACATATCAGAATGTCTGCAGAGCGTTGTGGACCAGAGCTATCCAAATGTAGAAATAATCGCTATAGAGGACGGTTCAGACCGCGACAGTCAAGATATTGTCCGTCGCTTTCCCAGCGTGACATATATTCGTCAGCGCAATACAGGTAATGCCACTGTCAGGAATAGAGGTATTTTGATGTCGAAGGGGGCATATATTTCCTTTTTGGATTGCGATGATATGTTTGACCGAGCAAAAACAGACACCCAAGTACGATATCTACAGGAACATTCAGATTGTCAGGTTGTGGCTGGACTGACGCGGGAGTTCCTTGACTCCGGAGCCGTTATGCCGCAATGGGTTAGACCCACGGCCCTGCAAGAGGACCATAAAGGCGCCAGCCCGGGAGTCCTTATGGTAAAGAGAGAGCTATTCGATACTGTCGGGTTATTTGATCCCGATTTCACCACGACCAGTGATACCGAATGGATTGTGAGGGCGCACCGTTCCGGCGTGTCGTTGCCATTTGTGCCCAGTGTCGTATTGCATAAGCGAATACACGCTAATAATCAATCTGCCCACCCATCCAGCAGACACGTCGCATCGTATCATCGTGAACTAGCACGTATCTTTGCAAATAGATGACCTCTCCTCTCGTTAGTGTTGTTGTAGCCGCATACAACTCCGAAAAATTCATAGATGAAGCACTGCAAAGCGCTTGGAATCAAACATACAAGAATTTTGAGATTATCGTGGTTAATGACGGCTCGACAGACGCCACCTCGTCGGTGCTTGAAACGTGGAAAGAGAACATTCATATTGTCACACAAGAGAACCGCGGAATCGCTGGCGCACGAAATTCGGGTATAGCGCGTGCTAGAGGCACTTTAATAGCTCTGCTAGATGCGGACGATATTTGGATGCCAACGAAGCTTGAAGAGCAGGTGAGGTTTTTAGCTGAAAACCCAGATATCGATGTGGTGTTTACCTATGCGCAAAATTTTATTCATTCGGACAGCAAAAAGATGATAGACGCTACATCAACTCTGCCTGTATTACGGGGGCATATTCCCCCGGCATGTCTTTTTAAGACAGAATTACTAGCACGCGTTGGTGTGTTTGACGAATCGCTAACGATAGGTGAGTTTGCGGAGTGGTACGGACGGGCCTTGCATGCCAACGTTCGTATGGGATGCGTTTCCTCGCTTCTGGTAAAGAGGCGAATCCACGGACAGAATATCGGTATTAGGGAAAAGGAAAGGATGCACGATTATGTGCAAATTCTGTACAAAAAACTTCACGCTAAGTGAAGGTACCTTGTGGCGGAGCGCAGTAGCAGTTGGCCAAATTTAACTGCTACAATGTGCGGAACTTTTATCGTATGTGAAGTGTTGCACAAAAATCTTAGATACCCAGATGCATTGGCTATTATCTGATTAACTGAAATAGGGTGTTGTAAGCTTTTGTAGTAGCGCCACCAATAGGTTTCAAGCGCGGCAAATGGATTATTCATAGTGTTTTTCATAACCAGCAGGTACAGACGGCGGGTCGATAGGGTAGTGGGGTGGCCTTGTAGTTCATGTATGACTTGTGCGGGTATCTTAATACTGAACTCGTCACGAACGTACGTTAATGCCGTTACAGTTGATAGCGCGGTATCTGTTTGTTTTGCTACCTTAACTACTCGATCCCAGTGAATATCGCCTCGCTGTAGAATGTTTACAATATCTACAATCCAACGTAGCGTGTTGGACCCGCTCCAGCGTAATCCGTGAGCGCATGCGTGTACGAGATGGTCGCTGTCGCCTAAAGTTAAGGCGGATAGGTTGTTCATAGAGAATCGCTGTGCTTGTTCGGAAAATAATTCCCAGTCGTTATCATTTAAGTAGGCATGAAGAACATGGCAGTGTAAATCAATACTGGCATTGTCGTGCTTTATACTAACCGCGTGGAAAAACCTTGGGTCAAAATATGTATCGCTATTCTGCGGGTGCGCGGACCAGCCTGCGTGTTTTAAAGCTGTCACAGCTTTAGGGAAGTGTTGTTGGGGTATGAATATATCTATATCCTCAAGTTTTCTCAGCCCAATATCGCCGCCATAATACAGATACAGCCAGGCGCCGCCCTTTAGAACCATGGATGGGATGTGGTTCTTGGCTAATACCTGGGAAGCGCGGACTGCGGCATGCAGCAACAAGGAGTTACGCAGCCAGTGGTGCCGGTAGGAGTTGGTTGCTACTTGGAGTAGCGGATCGCTCTGCTCAAGGTCGATGATTTTTTTATACAACAAGGGGAACAGTTGTAATGTACTTTCATCAAGCTCAGTATAATTGCCAGCACAATTTTTCCATTCCAGCAGCCTGCTTGCAAAATCTTTTTCGTTGGAGAGGATTGCCTTCAAGAAGAGCAGCTGGGTGCTGGTAGGGAAAACTGTCGATTTATACATTTCTTTCCTCATGCTTCAGCCTGTCCTTAGTTAAGTGAAAATGGTTGTCAGCCTGTCCGATGACACGAGGCTCGTGCGTGATACATATTACCGTTATCTTGCGAGAAATATTTGCTAAAAAGTCCAGCAAAGATTCAAAGGCCTGGGCGTCTAGATGATTGGTGGGCTCGTCAAGCAGTAACACTTTCGGGTTGCGTTTGAGCGCTCTCTGTATCATGAGTTTTTGCTTCTCGCCGCCTGACAAAGAAGACACGAGCCGTGTTTCCTCGATGTGAAAGTCGCTATCGGCCAGGTGTGGTGCGGCTATGTCGTGATGTAGTCCATACTCCCTGTTTTCTTTTACGGTAGAGTCGATGAACAAGGGGTGCTGGGAGACGACGGCTATTTGTCTGCGGTATTCATGAATATCCAAGGTTATTAAATCGATTCCATCTACAAAAACCTTCCCGCTGTCAGGAGAAACCAAACCCAGCAGAGCTAATAATAGCGTTGTTTTACCATCACCATTCTTACCCGTGATTACTGAAAATGATTCTGGCGTAAATGTTACCGATACAGCATCAAGCACTGTAGTGTTAGAAATTGAAAAGCTGACATCCCTGAGCGAAATTTCTCCTTTGAGCAAATGTTTACGTTTACCCTGATAGGGTGTCGTGTGGTGCAACTTTAAGATCTGGTCGATGTGCCGCAAGGAAGCTGCAAAATATATTATGTGCGGCCAGCCGTTTAAAATGTTCGCGAGCTGGGAGCGTAACAGTGAAAATCCGGCAAAGAAAGAAATGACTTCTCCTGTAGTAAGTCTTTCTATCGAGACGAAATAAAATCCTATAGCCAGCAGAAGGATACCGAATATTAGGCCTATGCTTTCTTGGGTTGCCTGCAGGTAGATGTGCAGATTTGCTAAGCTTTGACTTACGCGGCGCATATCGGAAAACGTATGCTTTTGCTTTTCTTTTTCAGCATCCTCTGCGGTCTGGGTTTTTATCAGTTCCCAAGCGCTGATAATGAATCGGACGCTCTTTTCCATTGAGAATAATGACTGTCTGAATATCTCATGGGCGTTTTGGAGCCTGCGTTTAAAGTGAATTAAGATTATGAATATGATCGGAAATACGACACAGGTAATAATGAAAAGGAGAGGAGATATAACAAATAATGCAGCTGCCATGAGTATGCCGCCGATACATGCCGGAAGTACCTGGCCAAAGCCAACGGTGGCTGCTATGTCTAACTTTTCAGTGTCATCGATTACGATATTCTTGAGCTGGCTTTCGTATTCCTGCCATTGTCCGCGATGAGGCATGCTGATAATCCGCTGTGCGAGTTCTGTACGAAGCTCCTCTATTTTCTTCTTGACTGTCTTTACCAATCCAATTCTGCTGATCAGCATAAAAGAAATGCTCAGGGCGCTGATGCCAAGTAGGCTGCCCACGATAAGCGTTAGATTGCTCCAATCGTTATTACTTGACTGGTCGACGAGATACTTGAGCAGAAAGGGTATAGGGATGAGGAGTAGTCCCTGAGCCACTCCCAAAGAGCCATATGCGATTAATGGCGTTTTGTATTTGGAGAAGTAGAGATTAAATAGGCGAAGTGAATCTTTCATACGGTGCCCTTTGACAGCTTTGGCAAGGCTTTGTTGTTGCGGCGGTGCAGTGATCGTGCAAGTACGTGTAGGAGACCGCGGTCCGTGAATCGGATGTCTCTGGTGGTGTTGGTATCATGCAGGCGGTAGCAGGTAACAACATTTTTTGTTACAGCAATGCTGACATCCGACTCTAAAGCTTGTAAGTACCAATCCACATCTTCGTGCAATCGATAAGAGGGGTTAATGATACCCACGGTATTGAATTGGTGCGACATAAAGAGCGCGCAGCCAAAGGTGGGCATAAAAGCTGGATCGCCATATTTTTTGTGGCGGTGAATGGGTATTTGGTCGGCGATCATTTCGTTAGTTGATTCGTATCGCTGTGAATATCCCATTGCGATTTGAGCTGACGGGTTATCACGTAATGTGTTGTATAGATCCGTAAAATGATCTTTTGTCCACACATCGTCAGCATCTATGAAGGCGATGTATTCCCCTCGGGCTTTCTTAATGCCTGCATTTCTCGCCGATGCGGCCCCTTCGTTTTTTTGAAAAAAGTAGCGAATCTGCCCTGGCAGCCTGCGCAATATTTTTTCCGTGTCGTCAGTAGATCCGTCATTAACTACTATGATTTCATGGTCAACATTTGCAACAGCTGCGTTGACGCTGGTTAGGGCTTCTTCGATAAAGCGGGCGCCGTTTTTTACCGGGATAATGACACTGACAAGAGGAGGTTGGTGTTTCATTTATAGCGCTTCTAAAAAGGTAACAAGGCTCTGGGATATTTCACGTGGATCGTTGCTCAGCTCCATTTCAAACGATGGTACGCTTTTTGTCAGTGTTGCCATACTCGCAAAAGAGTTGTTCTGGGTATTCTCCGGCCATAGTTGGAAAATAGTGCTGGGGGCGATGTCTATAAGAGCCTGTGCGCCGGCAATGCTTCGGAATGTTGTTGTAGTGGCTTGCGCGATATTGGGTGTGATGATCGCTTTAACCGAAATTGTTTTGGCTAATTGATCCGCTCTATCCGGATAGAAAAAGAATACAGTCTTTTTCTCATACGGCTCTGCCGGCCGGTGGCTAATGTTCTGTAGCTCTGGAAATCGTAAAAGGGACGCTGTGTCAATTTTCGCGCTGGAAAAAAGACTTATTGCTTTGGGTGATGACCTTACATCTAGTAGCACGTAATCATCAGCAAGGTATGACAGTTTTTTGTTATGTAGAAAACTTAATGCGGTGCTCGTTTTCCCCTTTCCTCCTCTGCCTACAATAATAACTCCTGTATCGCCAATGCCGATACATGCAGCATGAACCATTACTACTCCCTGGTTCGCGAAAAACCAGTTGAAGATGGTGCGGAAGGGAGCCGCTAGGCCGTACCAGGGAATTTTTTGTTCATCGGCGACCCAGAATACCGCCTGGCCGGTATCGTGATCAAGAAATGAAAACGTCGGGATGCTTTGCTCCAGGCCAGGATTGTACAAAAACATAAAGCGGTTGTTTTGCAGGCGGACGACCTTGTTTCCGGACAGGGCATTAAGCTGGTTGAAAAACTGCTGGGATTGATTGCTAAAGCCGCAGTGAATGGTAATTCTCAGGGTGCCTTCTTTTTGAGGCATTTCAATATGCGCTAAGGCCTGGGTAATTGCATTGAGCGTGTTACGAGAGGATGAAGAAACGGTAAAATCCGTTGCGCCCAAGCTGAAGTGTTTTTTATATACCGCCTGTTCCGTTTGATCGTCACTTAAAAAAGCGGCAGTAAGGTGGGATAAAAAATCATCCTGTCCCCACTGCGTGCGCTCATTATTGAGCGACTTCCTTGAGAGGCCAGGCGTTTTCACCGATATCATGAATAGGGTCCAGTAAGAGTAATTCCTTCATATCCTCATGTTTTTTAAGCAGAGGCGTTTCATACTGCTGCGGTATAGCGGGGATGATTGCAGAGGCTGGTACACCAGATAGGAAAAGTCAAAGAGTTTTGGTTCGCCTCGCTTCGCTCGGCGGCTAATTGGTATTCAATTTTGGGGGTAAAAACGAATTCACGATTTCGCATTTTGGGGGAAGAA
>JBBEDC010000023.1:0-33771 GCA_040881505.1 Candidatus Anderseniibacteriota bacterium | reverse complement strand
TATCAGTACAAGCCGGTGGTTGTGTATCAGCCAGGCGGGCAGCGAGGTTATATGCGCGATCTCGATTTTGAAAATATAGAAGAGGCGGATCCGCCAGGAGTACTAATAGCGTATTGGAAATTTGATGAAGGATCACCGGAAGAATCGACCGTAGGGGATTCGGCTGGCAGTTACGACGGGTCAATGATCAATTTTAATCAACAGAGCGCCTGGCAAGCCCCCGCTCCTGGCATTCAATTTACCAACCCCTATTCGCTCTCATTTGACGGTAATGAAGGCAGGTATGTTGATGCTGGAGATGTTACCGAACTCAATGACGCTCAATATTTCACTATGGCCGCGTGGATGAAGCGTGGCACGGCCAACTCCGGGCTGGTCATGGGCAAGACGGGAGGAACTGATGGAGTAGGCGTGACGTTTGGTTCATTTAATACGCCCTACTTTTACGTTCGGGTAGCAAATGAGATTGGAATAGGAAATGCCGGCTATGGGTCTTTTTATGATCCTGATGGAGACGCGTGGCACCACTATGCCGTAGTCTATGACGGGACACAGACGGGGAATGAAAACCGACTTAAGGTTTATAAAGATGGGGTACAGCAGACACTTGATTTTGAAGAAAATACTGTGCCGGATCGGACGCCAGATTTGACTGACACATCCTTTGAGATTGGAGGATCCCTCGGTGAGAATTATTCCACCGGTTTTATAGATGATGTCAGGATATATAGCCGGGCGCTCTTCTCAAGCGAAATAGCGTCGTTGGCTGCAGGTAATGATGTCCAGTAAACTGTAAGGCGTTATGAATAAACGATCACTATTGATTGCCGGAGGGGTATTGATCCTATCGCTGGTGGTAAGAATGTGGGGGATATCGCAGCCGCACCAAGTAGTGTTTGATGAAGTCCATTTTGGCAAGTTCATAACCGCATACTGCTGTAGCCATGAGCGGGTGTTTGATATTCATCCTCCCCACGCCAAGATATTCATTGCAGGAACAGCAAAACTGATGGGCTACACTGGAGGGTTTGACTTTGACCATATTGGCCAGGAGTACACTGGAGACGTTTCAGTGATAGCGCTCCGTTTTCTCCCCGCTTTAGCTGGGGCCCTTATTCCTCTCTTGGTATTCGTTTTACTGCAGCAGTTGGGTGTATCGAAGCAGTTTTCCATACTAGGGGCGCTGTTGTTTATTTTTGACAATGCATTCGTACTGCAGTCCCGACTTATATCCCTTGATACGATTCTCATAGCTTCTACTCTCGGAGCTATTACCAGCTATCTGGCTGCTCAAAAAGCGGAGGATTCGGCAGCTCGCTCGGGATACCTCGTGCTTGCCGGAGCTCTGGCCGGGCTAGCTCTTGGAACCAAGTTTACGGGGCTTGCCGCTGGCGGGATTCTAGCCGTATTGATGATTGGTCAATACTTTACTGCATCCCGATCGCAAGTTTTATCAAAGCTGCTGAAGGATGGGGCGTTAATAGCGGCGTCGGCGCTTGTTGTGTATCTGGGCGGCTGGTTAGCCCACTACGCGATTTTGACCCAGCCGGGACCTGCGGATGTATGGCAAGTGCCGAGCGGAAACGTATTGTCTGACATTGTTGAAATGCACCAGACAATGTTTGATGCGAATTACAATTTAACTGCCAGTCATCCGTATAGTAGCCAGTGGTGGAGTTGGCCTGTTATGCAGCGGCCAGTATTTTACTGGCAGGCAAGCGGTAATCGATTCCTCTACTTTATTGGCAATCCTTTAGTATGGTGGGGTGGGACTATGCTGTTTGTAGCAGCCCTTATTTCCCTCGTGACGCGTAGGGTTCGGGTGAACGCATTACTCCTCATTGCCGGATACGTCATTTCCTTTTTGCCATTTGTCGGTGTGCCGCGAGCCCTCTTCTTGTATCACTATATGACCCCGCTTGTATTCTCAACCCTTTTAGGACTTGTTTGGCTGGATAAGATATCGCAAGGCGATACAGTGAGGCGGAGGATTGTCATTGGCATATCATTTGCGGTGGTTGGGCTTTTTATCGTTTTTAGCCCCTTGACCTACGGGTTTGCAACAGATACCTGGTACACCCACCTATTCTGGGCGTCTTCTTGGCGATAACGACTTATTTTAACCGCTCTAGAGCTGGCGGTTACAAGCGGGGTATTCATGCTACAATGAGGCATATGGTCTCCTTCAGGAGGGGAAATTGGCATACGCACGGCGGTATACTCATCATGACGCTTATTTTTGTCGTCATGTTCACTATTATCTTTATCGCTCTCTCCGGATTAACTGACCGCCAATTTAAACAGGGGGTGCTACAGTCTCAAGACGAGCTTGCATTTCAAATAGCGGAGGCAGGGTTGAACTATGGCCGATGGCGATTGGCTCATGACGGAGCAGATTTTACGAATGAGGTGCGGGAAGTAGAAGATCAATTTGCCGGGGTGGCGGGATCCTTTGAAGTTTCGTTCGAACAGCAGCCGGGAAGCACGTTGGTTATGATTACATCAACAGGTACGACGTCTAATCAACCAGCTCGGGAGGCGACTGTGAAGGCGAGGTACGGGATTCCATCTCTGGCCCGGTATGCGTTGGTGACCAATAGCGATGTGTTTTATGCCAGCCAGGTATCCGGAGAGGTGCATGCTAATGGCGGCGTGAGAATGGATGGTACATCAGACAGCGTTGTGTCCAGCGCTAAGGAGACGTACATATGCCAACCTCACCATGGATGCAATTATGAGGAAAAACCAGGCGTATGGGGTTCGGGTGAGATAGCGGAGTTGTGGGAATATCCTAAGCCTCCGGTTGATTACAGTGCGATTGCCCTTGATCTGCTGGCAATCAAGGATGCTGCTGAAGATTTGGATACATACTACGGACCGCTGCCCGGGAACTCCGGTGTTGGATATCATATTACGTTTAACTCGAATAATACGTATTCGATCTATCGGGTTAAAACGCTGCAGCCGGCCGTATACTCATGGTTTGAGGAGGATGGCAGCGACTGGGTGCTTGTCTCGCACGATATCAATACGCAACAGCACATTGAAACAAAAGCAGTTCCATCTAATGGAGTGATCTTTGTTGAGGATACGTTGTGGATTGATGGAGCTATTCGGGACCGAGTAACGGTAGCCGCTGGAGCATTTCCTGATAGTCCTTCAACGAATGTGGATATTATACTAAACGGCAACATTACCTATGGTGGAGTTCGGGACGGATCACGAGCGCTTGGCGTGGTTGCGCAGCGACACGTGTTAATTCCTTGGTCGGGAGCACCTAACGTGATGACGATTGAGGGAGCATTCTTAGCGCAGAAGGGCCGGTTTGGTCGCCGTCGATATAATCCATGTTGTGGAGGGAATGCACACAATGTTAAATCAACCCTGAACATATACGGCATGATTGGCAGTAATTTGAACCCTGCTACTGCCTGGACCAGCTCTGGTACGGTTATCAGCGGTTTTCAGAACCGCAACACGGTATATGACAACAATATGATATATGGACCGCCGCCGTATTTCCCAACCAGCGGCCAGTATGAATTTATATCTTGGGAGCAAGTGGAATAGAATGTATATATGATTGGTATTGATATTTCAGATCAGTCGCTTAAGGTGGTGCAGCTTGGCGGCAGCGATGACAGAAAACTACTGGCACATTGCTGGACTGCGTTGCCTGAGAAGGCAATAGAGAATGGAGTTGTGCTGCAGCCGAAGATTGTGCAGGACAAAATGCGTGAGGCGTTAACGCAGTGCCGCATTCCGGGAGACATGAGTGACGCGGTAGTTGTGTCGATTCCGGAAACGCAGTCATTTTTGCGCGTGATTGAAATTCCTCAAATGGCTGAAGACGAAATTGATGAAGCGGTTCAGTGGGAGGTAGCTCAACATATCCCGTTCGGCCTAGAGAATGTATATATCGATTGGCAAAATCTTGTAGGACAGGGACATGTAGCAGTGGGCGGAAAGCGGGAAGTACAGGTAGGCGCGGCTCAGAAAAAAGTGGTTGATCAACTCTATTCAACGCTGTCAGTACTCGATCTTGATCTGGCTGCCTTCGAGCTGGAAAGCCAGGCATTGGTTCGAGCATTGATATCACCTGAGCTTGGAAACAGGCAGGGGTTGCTCATTATTGATCTTGGGGCCTCTGCGACGAACGTGGTTATTCACGACCACGGAGCGATGCGCTTTACCGCTACGTTGCAAAAAGGTGTACTAAATATTTCCAGGACCAGTGGGCTGACTCAGGACGACAGCCAGCTGGTGAATACGAAACTACACGAGATTACTCAAGAGATGCGGGATCGCCTAACGATGAAGTTGCTCCCTTCTTTAGAGGAGCTCGTTATCGAAGTACGCGGTATCGTGGAGTTTTACAACAGTATCGATTCCCAGCATGAGGTGAGGGAAATTATACTTACCGGAGGGGGTTCGAATATGCCGGGGCTTGATAAGGCATTTCTGAAGTATTTTGATAACGTTCACGTGCAGCGCGGTAATCCGTGGGTGAACGTGTTGAGTGGGAATAAAGCCACAACACCGCCGATGGATCTCAAGGATTCAGTGCGATACACAACAGCATTAGGGCTGGCATTGCGCCAGGTGGTTATATGAAGCCAGAAATTAACTTACTACCCCCGGGAGCAAAAACTGGTCGGGTTAAACGTATCTACCAACGACGCGGCATGCGGGTATATGCCGTTGTGGTTAGCGGCTTGTTGCTTGTGGTGGCGGCATACGGCAGTCTGTGGTGGGTATTCGAGCGGATGTCTGTTGTATTAGAGCAACCCCAAGCGGTTCAAAATGGAGCGGAAACTATAGACCAGGTATCGCAAGAGAATACATTTTTGCGAGCAGTACAGCAGGAAAATGCTAGCGGAGAAATATGGCTGCCGTTGGTAGCAGAAGCACTCGGAAAAGCCCCGACTGGTATTAAGGTGACCTCGATTGAGTTAAAGCGTATTGTGTTACCTACTGTTGATGCTGAGGGGCGCCAGATGGTTCAACGTGCATTAGCGCTAGGAGGAAGTGCTGACTCGCGGACGGCTGTAGTGGATTACGAGCGGGCGCTACAAAACTTAGAATGGGTTGAAACTGTGGAGGCGCCTTTAAGAAACCTTGCGAACGGGGAAGCTATCTCGTTTTCATTTACTTTATTTAAGGCAAAAAAGCTATGAAGACGTGGATTGCGTGGGTTATTCGTGTTGCCGTGATTGCCGGCCTTATTGCCGGGATTGTGTATGCCAATCGGTATATCCGCGTTCAACAGCAAGCAGTTGAAGCTAAAAAGCAAGCGGTTTTGCAGCAGCCGGAAGACTTAATTCACGCTAGCACGCTTAAGGCCGAGCTATCCAAACACCAATTTGATATTGATCGAATTCGCACATACGTGCTTAAGCGTGAGGAGATTGCAGAGGCAGTGGGTTGGATAGAGGGCGAAGGGCAAAAGCTTAATGTCAGTGTTACAGTAAGCGACATTAAAGAGGTGGCTGTTCTTGATGCTGCTGGCAACCCTCTACCGCAAACAGGTCCTTTGCAGAAAATTTCGCTTGAGGTGGTAGGTTCTGGTTTGCCATCGAACGTGCTCTCATTTTTGCACCAGGTCGAGCATGCTCCGTATCTGATATATATGGATAAATGGGCAGTGTCGTCTAGTACGCGACCGGGAAGTACGGGAGTAAGTTCGGCTGCGCCATCGGGCAACGAAGTTTCATCGGCACCGGCCGTATCTGCAGTTCTGAGTGCAGATGTTATCATGTTCGTACACAGCAATGAAGCTCAATAACAAAACAAAGCAACGTAGATCGTTTCGCCTGAACAAGCAGACGCTGGTCTGGCTTGGTTCGTATATAAAACGGACAGTGAAGCGATTGCCGGAACAGCTCCTTCTGCAGCATAACCGCTGGGTAGAAGGCAGTATTCTAGCGGTGTTTATTGTAGCTAGCCTGTGGATTATCTTCTCTTTCCTATTCTTAGTTCCCGGAGAAGAAATTACAGGTCCACGAAAGACAGAATTATCGATACCGGCCATCAATGAGCTAGAGTTATGGCTGGAAGATCGGCAGACAGCATATGAGCGTACGCCAAGTTTTCCCAGTCGAGTAATAAATGTCCAATAACTATGATCGGTGTAGATATTTCAGATAAATCAATCAAGGTTGCCGAGGTAGTTGGCAAATCAAATCCGCAACTGCGGACGGTATGCTGGTCGGCTCTGCCTCCGAACATCATTCGACGCGGTATCATTCAAGATCTTACTATTGTCACAGCTGCACTGCAGGACGCGTTTACGAAATGTTCTCCTGTCCCTATCTCAAATCAGGAGGTCGTAGCTTCTATTCCTGAAACACAGTCGTTTGTTCGGGTACTTGATTTGCCGGCGATGAGCGATCGGGAAACAGAAGAAGCAGTGCAGTGGGCGGTACGCCAGCATATCCCTTTTGATCTTGAGCGGGTGTATTTGGACTGGCAACCGTTGCCGCGCACAGCCCAGACAAAAGAGCGAAGCCAAGTGCTTGTAGGAGCAGTTCAAAAAGATGTGGTCGATCCGATTCTACAGGCGCTAGATGCGGCCGGATTGCATGTTGTGGCCCTAGAGCTTGAAGCCCAGGCGATTGTGCGAAGCCTGTTGCCGGCCAATGCGGTAGATGTCCACGGTGTTCTTATAATCGATCTTGGGGCAACGGCCACTAATGTAGTTTTTTTCGATGAAGGGACGATGAAGTTCACCGCGAGCGTCCAGGTTGGGGGAGATGATCTAACGCAGCAGCTTGTCCATTCGCTTAATATGACCCCAGAACAAGCTACGGAAAAGAAGGCGCTGATAGGGGTTCAACCGCAGAAGGGGGGAGAAGATGCGACCGTGGCCACTGCCCTTCATGAGGCAACTATTGGTTTGTTGCAGCGCATAGAGAAAACGGTACGAGAAATGGCGGCTCAGTTTCAGACGGATCATTTTGTGCGCGCAATATTATTGTCGGGAGGATCTGCTCATATGCCGGGATTACGGGAAGTAGTGGCTGAGGTGTTTCCTGGGATTCCGATTGAAATTGGCAACCCTTGGACAAACATTTATTTCGAAGATGCGAGCAAGGCACCGTTATCACCCCAAGATGCCAGTCATTTCGTGACTGCGCTCGGCTTGGCGCTTCGCCCACCGGAAAGTTTATAGGCTATATATGAAACGAGAATTAAACCTTCTTCCACCGCAGCGTCGCAGTCTTTTGGCGAAGCAGTCAATGGTTGATGGCGCCACTCGGGTGGTAAAAAATATTTGCTATGGCCTCGGCACGGTTAGCGCCGGAGCAGTTGCTATTATAATCACCCTGCAAATTATGGCTTATGTTGCCGCTCGCACCAGCACCAGCACGCTTGAGGCCGAGGTGGCTACCTACCAGGAGTTGCGGGAGGGTATTTCTAAACAGAATAAGCTATATGAAACGTTATATGGTATTGATTCAGGTAGAATTAGCTGGATCGAAAAGGTGAAGGACCTATTTGCAATTTTGCCACCGGGGTTAACGGTGGATAAGGTAACGACTCGTACCACTCCTTCGCCGACGCTTGTGTTTTCTGGACAAGCCGTTAATCGCAACACCCTGATTGTTTTAGAGGCGCGTTTGCGCGGCCTTAGTTGGGCGCAAAGTATTGATGCTCCGCACACTAACCTGATTGATCGATTAAGCCCTACCTATACCTTCACTATTAACCTTGGTAAGGGAGAGGAGTCCTAGTATGCCTGACCGACAACAAGCAGGATGGGGGCGATTTCGTCAGCTGACAACCTGGATTCTCATTGCTATTGTATTGACTGTAGCTCAGCCGTTTATGTGGAATCTGGTGAGAGGCTCAGCGGAGAAGTTGCAGGAAACCAGAACATCAGAAGAGCAGTCGGTTGCCCTACGTGCTCGTCTAGGAGAAATTACGAGTAGATTAGGCGGCAGTGACCAGCTCATTGATCAGCTCTCGTTATCGTTTCTTGATGCCGGGGCAGCGCCACAAGCAGTTGAGCGTTTAGAACAGCTGGCAGGGCGGGTAGGGCTTGCACTTGATATCATCGCAATTGAGAACAAGGATATTGAAGAATTGCGTAAGCAGGAAGAGATAATCCCTCTATCATTGCACGTGCAAGCAGTAGGAAGGCCCTCGCAGTTAATTTCTTATATTGATTTGGTTGAGCACGCTCCAGAGGTAGTCGACATTCGCAGCTGGACACTTGCCCCCGCCCCGCGCGCTCGCACGGCTATCTCAGAGCAGTTATATGCGATAGATTTGGTAGTGTACTTCTATTTATTAAGAGAGATATAGGTATGGCGGATAAAAAGCCAAATTGGTGGCATTCACATCGCAACCAGGCCATGCGCATGGGGGTATCCTTTCTGTCTGCGTTAGGAGGCAACAAAGTACGATGGTTGTGTATTTTATTAGGAATAGTTGTAGTAGCCTGGCTCATTGTTGCGCGCGTGGTCGGTGTATTGCAGGCGGAAACATCTTTGCCGCCTGGAGTGACGCCTAATAACCCAACACTTGAGCGCGGCCTTTTAGAAACGATAGAAAGTAACCGCAGCGGCCGATCACAGTATAGTCCTCCGTCGTACGAGTCGTTCGATCGGTTCTTTGTGGCGCCGGTAGCATCGGATGTTTGATGCTTTGACGCAAGTCCGGGTGCTGACATTCGGTTCGTTTGATCCGCTGCATGTTGGGCATACGTGGCTTTTCTCTCAGGCGAAAAAGCATGGTGATCACCTTACAGTTGTGGTAGCACGAGACTCAGCCATTCGTACCATAAAGCAGCACGAGCCGTATCAGGGAGAGCCCGCACGGCTTGCAGCCGTTCAGGCTGATCCATTTGTTGATGAGGCTGTGCTTGGTGATGCACAGCAGGATAGTTACACGTTGTTGCAGCAACTACCGTTCGATGTGCTGGTGGTGGGATATGATCAAAGGCCGTCTGATCCTGAGATCAAGTCACTACTAAGCAAAGTTGGTAAGTCATCCGTTCGACTAGTACGGTTGCCGCCGCATAAGCCAGAGCAGTACAAGTCGAGTATTATGCGGGGTTCTTCTTCCAATGCTTGAGAACCTGTTCGTACGTTTCCGGAGTCGAAACATCAAACCATTGCCCTTCGAACATGTATCCGTATAATCGTCCGTCTTCGATAAGGGTGGGGAAGATATCTTGTTCTAAAGAAAGAAGTTTCTTTCTTGCTTTGGGCATAAAGGTGAATACGGCGGGGTCAAAGGCGGCTATACCTGCAAATACCAGGCGGGATACGTCGCTGCTGATAGTGGGTTTTTCCGAAAATTCAACTACGCGCGTACCGCGCAGCTTAACAGCCCCGTATGCGGAAGGATCAGCAACTGAGGTGAGCGCAATTGTGCCCACTGCCGTTTTGTTATTATGATGGGTTTGAACCAGGTCGGTTACATCCAAGTCCACTAACACGTCCCCATACATTACCAGGAACGGCTCATCTTTGAGAATTTTTTGAGCAGCTTGGAGGGCACCGGCTGTCCCTGACAGCCGCTTTTCCTGGACGTAGCGAATAGAGACGCCGAACTTGCTTCCGTCCCCGAAATGCTGCTGAATTTTGTCAGCTAGGTGGCTGACAGTAATAACGATATTGCGAATTCCGTGGCTGCGGAGCATTTCAATTGTGTGCTCTAAGAGTGGCTGGCCGCTAACGGGAATGAGCGGTTTGGGAATCTCGTACGTAAAAGGGCGCATATTCACACCCATGCCGCTGGCGAGAATAACTGCCTGGTTAATATCGCTGCCCAGAATGCGGGATAATAGGACTTCAAAGGCATGAGAGCGATTCCGAATACGCTGGTGGTCGATCGTGCGATCAAGCTGCTGGAGCAGGTCTTTTCTGACAGTAATAGTGATGCGTTCTCGGGTAGACATAGATATCGTATCTTCTTACCCCATATTTTTAATATTGTCCACACCGCATTGTTGGAAACCGTTGACATCCTTTGAGCCCCTATGCTAGCGTTGAATCAATGCAACGGATCCATACAAACCGCATGTTTAGTCTTTACCTCTTTATTTGGGGCGGTATTTCCGCGCTGGGATCTGATGTAAATGCCTAAGAATTGATACAAAGACATTTTCATGAGCTCCGAGCGCGAACACTCGGAGTTTTTCGTTCTTTTCACGAACTGGGAAGGAGTTGTGCTATGCATCAGTACTTTGTGTTTGATGCTGTTGATTTCCTGAAGGGATTCACCGGAAGCACCTGCGACTACGCCACGTATCTTCGGGAAGAAGATGAGCTGCTGCATGGGTTCCTCGACCGGGACTGTCGGACTGTCTGCAATGTGAGGTTCGCGGTGGCCGGTCGTAGTGGCGCGGACAGGAAGGCCGTGGAGGCACTGAGGCGGATTCTGGATCGGAACTTTTCCATCCAGGCTGGTGCCAGCTACTACACCCAGCACTGGGCGAACATGTGGACGAAGGATGAGATCCTGCCAACGCTGAGCAAGTACATCTACCTGCGTGACGAGGATGATCTCTTGTGTGCTCACCCCACCATCCTGAATCAGCCCTGGCGCTGGGTTTCCCGTCAGGACACCTCTCATCTTCTCTGGGGAGAGGTCATCGAGGTCAGGAAGATCAGCGAGGCGCAGGTTGAGATGCTGTGCCGCAAACAGCGGACAAGCAGCCTTCTCTCGATTGAGAATTTCGCCAAGGAGTTCCAGAACGCCATGGAAATCCACCCGCACGCGTACGAGCTGGTGGGAACACATGCGTAAGAGCCGAAAACCAGCGGCTCTTTTTTCTTGTATGGTATCCTTAAGGACACTATGGCTGATATCGCTGTCTTCTCGCCTCAGGTAGCCCTGGGGATCATTGCTTTCCTTCTTAGCCTGCTCCCGGCCGGATTTTTTATTTGGCTGTGGTATTTGCGGCATCATCACCGATCCGTTAAGCCGGGGGCGGTTGCCTCTGCCTTTGCGCTCGGTCTGGCCAGCGTGCCGCTGGCATTTTTGCTTGAAGACCAGGCTGACCGCAACTGGGAACGGTTCTTTCCAGCCACGTCTCACTATTTCGAGGGGCCGATCTTACCATTACAAAACTGGTGGGACATTCTGTTTCCGGCAATCGGGACGTTTTTAGTTGTAGCGGTCGTTGAAGAGGGGATTCGATACTTGATCATGCGCGTGTGGTTTAAGCGAAGCAAAAAGGTAGACCAGGTATTTGACGGGCTGGTTATTGGTGTGGCGATCGGTCTGGGATTTGCGACGTTGGAAAATACCCTGTACTTCCGCAGCTTGTTTACAGAAGGCAGCTACAACGCTCTAGTGTTCGTATTTTTCCTGCGGTTTATGATTTCCACATTGGCGCATATAAGCTTTGGAGGGTTGATGGGGGCGTTAATTGCCCGAGGAGTGTTTAGCTTATACACCTCGCGTACATACTTTTTGGCTGCCTTCTTTATCCCGTGGTTTGTGCATGGGTTGTTTGATTTGTTGTTGGGTATAAATTTCGGGTTATATGCCGTATTAATTCTTGTTCCGCCTCTGTTGGTATTAGTCTATTGGACGCAACGCCGCGACTTCTTTATTATTCATCGTAGAAACGGTAATTTCCTTGAGCAAGAAGAGGCGCCACAGTCTCGCGAAGTCCAGGCGGTTCAACAGGTTCTCAAGACTATGGACTCTCCTTGGAACAAAGATGCACCGTGGCTGAGTCGTAGCACCTCGTATCGTAAAGTCCTTGATGCAATGAAGAAGTCATGAAGAAAATAGTCGTATATATCATCATCGGTCTCCTCCTTCTTATCGGCCTCGGTATCCTGGCCAGCCAAGTAGGAAATGTTGGTATCCGCAGGGTACGCAATAGTCAGGAGATCGCCTTAGAGGTTTCCCAGCCGGTCGTACCCGGTGTAGAGGTGGCAATACATTGGACACTGCCTGCGAATGTTACAAATCAGAATATTGAATTACGACTGCGTACACAGAGTGCTGATACTGCTTTAGGGTATGGAAAAATAAGTGATGAGGTAACATCGGTTGTTGTCCCGTGTTCAGCTGGAGGCCAAAGAGGAAGTCTGCATATGCGCGACTTGAGTACGGGGGAGCTGCTGGCTTGGACGCCTATGGCAGTTTTGTCAGCTGGTCCTGATTGTCTCTAGTTCTTGTCTGTCGCAATCGACCGAAAGTAGTCAATTGTTTTCGTGAGACCATCTTCCAAAGAGACGGCTGGTTCCCAGTTGAGCACCTGTTTGGCTAGGGAGATATCCGGCTGACGCTGCTGCGGATCATCTTCGGGTAGCGGTTTGTGTTCAATATCAGAGGATGATTTAGTCATGTCTTTAATGAGGGCTGCCATGTCGTTCATGGTGCGCTCGGTGGGATTGCCCAGATTTATCGGGCCGCTATGGATGTCTTGATCCATCATGCGGATAATGCCTTCAACGAGATCGTCGACGTAACAAAATGATCGGGTCTGCGTGCCGTCCCCGTAAATTGTGATTGGATTATTTGATATGGCCTGGGTGATGAAGTTGCTTATAACCCGGCCGTCTTGAGGATGCATGCGTGGGCCATAAGTATTAAAGATACGTATGATTCGCACTTCCAGGTTATGTTCTCGGTGATAGTCCATGCAGAGGGTTTCGGATATGCGCTTGCCTTCGTCGTAACAACTGCGAATCCCGACTGTGTTTACATTACCGCGGTAACTCTCCGGTTGCGGGTGTACTTCCGGATCGCCATACACCTCGGAGGTTGAGGCTTGCAGAATGCGCGCTTTTGTTCGTTTAGCCAACCCTAGCATATTGATCATACCGATGGTGGATGTCTTCACCGTTTTGATGGGGTTGTACTGGTAATGAATAGGGGAGGCAGGACAGGCTAGATTATAGATCTGATCAACATCCACGCCTTCCAGGGGCTGGACGATATCATGTTCGATTAGGGTAAAGTTTTCGTGATCGAGAAGGTGCTCGATATTTTTCCGCTGCCCGGTAAAAAAGTTATCAACACAGACAACGCTATCGCCCCGTTCGATGAGGCGATCACATAGGTGGCTGCCGACAAATCCAGCACCACCGGTTACAAGAATCTTTTTCATATGGTGTTCACTATATACCAGAATGAGTGCGGGTGGCACTCACTTGAATCGGTTATTTCTTGATTTGTTTAACCACCTGGTCGAATACTTCTGGGTGGTCTTTGGCGATCTGGGCCAGTACTTTGCGATCGAGTTCAATACCTTCCTTGTGCAGACCAGCCATCAGCTTGGAGTATGACAGATCGTGCTTTCGAGCAGATGCGTTGATCGCGATATGCCAGCGGGACCGGGCAACGGTCCGCTTCTTGCGGCGGTCAAAATATGCATGTTGGCCCGCTTTCAATACGGCTTCTTTAGCTAACTTGAAAGAGGCTTTGCGGCGACCGCGAAATCCTTTAGCGCGCTTCAGCCATTTATTATGACGGGCACGTTTGGCAACACTGCGAGCAGCTCGTGGCATAGTCTAGTAGCTATCCTTATTAGTTAAATACGGCACCAGGCGCTGGATGCGACCCATATCTGAGCGGTCGACGCTTCCATCACCATGTTTGCGGCGGGTTTCCTTGCCGGAATCCTTAGCATTGAAATGGGCCTGATAGGTAGCGCGATGCTTAATTTTGCCCTTGGAAGAGGCTTTAAATCGTTTGCGGGCGGCTTGTTTGGTCTTCTGCTTCATATGGTGTGATAAGGCTCTACAATACTAAAACATGCGGATATAGTCAAATATTCCGTTAGGCGCGTACGAGAAGGACGGAGAGGCCATGATGCGAGCGGCTGACCTTATCCTCTTGGCGGGCTGCAGTGGGAAGAGCTAAGATGAATTCCTGGATCCTTCGTTCGGCTAAATCAGCCCGGGACTTTTCGCGGCCTCGGAGACGTACTTCCAGCTTCACTTTATGGCCCTGCTGGAGGAATTTATCTGCTTGCTTGAGGCGCACGTCCCAGTCATGCTCGTCAGTCTTGAAGCCAATACGGACTCCTTTAATGTCCTTTCCTTTGCTCTTAGCCTTCTGCTTGGCCTGCTTTTTGCGCTGTTCGTAGACGTGCTTGCCTAGGTCCATAATCCGGACAACGGGGGGTTCTGCTTTGCCGGCTACGAGCACGAGATCGGATTCTTCCGCTGCAGCTCGCTCCCTCGCCTCTTCGGTGGGGACTACGCCAAGTTGAGATCCGTCACTGCCAATTAGTCTCACTTCTGGTGAGGATATTTCATCATTAGCGGGAGGTTTCTTTACTTCCGTCTTAGGACGGTGTCTGTAGCGACGACGACGTGCAGGCATGGGGTAGAGATAAAAATAGAGCTCAGATATGAGCGTTGCGCATAGTATAGCCTGTATGAGGCCTCAAATCAAGCAGTATGAAGCTTTGTTGACAGACGAGCGGGAGGGCTTCATTGTACTAAGGATATGGCTTCTTCAAAGCGCCCAAAGCAACCTCCTCGCTGGGATCTATCCGACCTCTATGCGCATATTGCCGATCCTGCGGTTGTACGTGATCAAGCTCGCATTGAGAAACAGCTCAAAAGGTTTCTGGCCACCTATCGCAATGCAATTACGAAGGATGTAACAACCAAGACGCTGGCAGCGCTACTGCAGGACTACTCAAACATCATCGCGGGTGTTCGCAAGCTTGTGGCATACGCTCGTCTTGAATTTTCAACGCATACGAGAGATGACAAGCATGGCGCGTTTTTACAGAACATAAGCACGTGGAGCACAGCTGTTGATACCCAGCTGTTGTTTGTTGACCTGCAGATATCTCGTTTGCCAAAGAAAGTACTGGCGCGCTTTGCAGATGATCAAGGACTACAAGACTCTCATCACTATCTGGATATCCAGGTTGCTTGGAGGCCTCACCGTTTGTCTGAGCGGGAAGAGAAAATCTTGTATGATAAGTCCCTAACGGGATTGTGGGCGTTGCAGCGTATATATGATCTTGATCATGTCGAACGGGAGTATGTGGTGACAGTTGGAAAGAAAACTGAGCACATGCATGACGCCCATGTGCTTTCTCTGCTGCATAGCCCGAAACCAGAAAGACGAAAAGCCGCAGCTGAGGCGGTAGGAAAAAGGAATGAGGAGTCAATTAAGCAGTCAGCCTTACTCTACAACACGGTTGTGTATGACTACATTATGAATGCGAAGTATCGGAACTTCGAGCGGCCAGAGGATATGCGCCACCTGGAAAACGAGGTGACGCGGGAGGCGGTGGAGGCTCTGTTGTCTGAGGTGCGGGCGAGTCGGCCAATAGTACACAAGCACTACAAGCTTAAAAAGAAGCTATTGGATCTCCCGACGCTGCACGAGTATGACAAATATGCTCCGATGAACGCTACCGCCAAAACATACACCTGGGAGCAGGCGCGCGAGTTAGTGGTCTCTTCTTTTAGGAACTTCTCTGAAGAATTTGGAGCAATTGCTGAGGAGTTTTTTGATAAGGGCTGGATTGACGGACCACCGCAGAAGGGAAAGCGCTCTGGTGCGTTTTGTTACTTCGTAACGCCAGATCTCCATCCGTATGTGTTGATGAACTTTAAGGGTACAACAAATGATGTTATGACCTTAGCTCATGAGCTGGGCCATGGTATTCACGCATATCTGGCTCGCAAGCAATCGCTGCTGCATTTTGACTGGCCACTGACAACAGCCGAGACGGCTAGTATTTTCGGAGAGATGATCGTATTTGATCAGCTTTTAGAACAGCTGCCGCCAAAGCAGAAGCTCACACTCGTGATGCACAAACTAGAAAGTATTTTTGCTTCCGCGCATCGGCAGATTGCCATGTTTGAATTCGAACGAGCAGTGTTCGACATTCGCAAAGAAAGGGAAGTTTCAGTTGAAGAATTCAAGAAGTTATGGGTAAAGGGACAGAAAGACCTGTTTGGATCGGGAGTGAAGATCAGCAAAAACGAAGAGCATTGGTGGAGTATGATTCCGCACTTGGTGCACTATCCGTTCTATGTATATGCCTATGCGTTTGGAGAACTGTTAACCTTGTCGTTGTACACGATGTACAAAAACGAAGGGGATGTATTTGTGAAAAAATATATGGAGTTTCTGGCAGCTGGCGGATCAAAATCCCCTGATGATCTTCTGCGGGCGTTTGATATAGATTGGTCGCAGCAGTCGTTCTGGAAGCAGGGAGTTCAGGAAATCGAGCAGCTTGTTCAGACAGCTCAGGAGCTTACAAAGTAGAAACCCCGGGAAGATTGCTAGTCTTCCCGGGGCCAGGTAGCGAAGCGGGATTTTACAATCCCACCTCGTCGTTGATCTCTGACAGCGGCAGTGGTTGTACTTCGGCATGCGGCCAGGTGGGAACGAATCCCCAGCTACAGCCGCTGATGACCACAAGTTGCGCCGCGATCACAGCAATGTAAATGAGCTTCTTCACGACAGGACTCCATTCCTAGGGGTTGAAGAGCAATAAGCGCACCGTGCGCTCAAAGCCTATCTTTATACATCAAAGCGATATTTCTGTCAAATGAGTGCAAGGAAGTCGTAAACTTCCTGAGGGCTTTGCGTTGATGCTCTTTGTTCAGTCTCGCGTGCAAGATCGAGTTTTTTCTTACTTGGTTTATACTAATACAGTGAAAAAGAAAAACGGGAAACGATTAGAAGTATTTTTAGAGTTCCTTATATTCGGCGTCCTTGTCGGCGTAGTCGAGGATCTTATCGCCGTAAAGCTGGTGACGAACGAACCGTTTACCTGGAAGATTGTCGGTATCGTTATATTGGTTGCAATACCGTTTGCGTTTCTGGGCGAGGTGATTGTAGATCGCAGTAGTTTTTTGTATACGCTGGCTAAGAAGATAAAGGAGAGGTGGCGGTAAAGAAAACCGCCGCGGACTTATACCGGGCGGTAGATAAGGTTATGGGCGTTCATCGAGTCGGATCAATGCTCGTCTGACCTCTTCGACGATGGTGGCCTCATAGTCATAGCGACGATTGACGAGCTGGTGATAGATCTTGCGGAGCATCAGATCGATGCTTGTTTTGCTTTGCCGAGGCTGAAGCTGACGCAAGGCATCTACAGCTACGTCCGTACTGTTTTGCACGAAAGGGCGTGTAGCGCCGACGTGTTTCAGGAGCCTCACCATCTTCTGAATTTTATTTTCTGGTTCGCTCACAGTAAATGTCCTGGAGGGGGTAATGCAAAGAACAGGTATGCATTATACAACATTTATGTAAAAATGCAATATGGAGGTGTAGAAGTTATTTTGTACAAAAAAGCCGCACGGGCCTCAACCAGTGCGGGTTGCTGCCAAGGGAGGGGATTCATATGCAGGAAGCGTAGCATGAAAAAGAACCCTTTATGCACTCACCGGAAGGTGAAGGGGTTCGGACGTCTTACATCGTGGCGTGGTCGAGGACTTCTTTGGCGAACTCAAGCGCCTCCTCAAAGGACAAGTTGAGTTTCTCGGCGGTCACTCGGATTCGCTGTCTGATTTCTGCCGAGTTGAAATCCGCTTGGTGGGCGCCTTTTTCTCTGGCTTTGAAAACCAGAAACTGCCAGGCGATCTCATTGCGCCTCTTCTGGGTAAGGGGCATCTGTTCTCCTTAACATTGAGGAAGAGGAATTAGAACAAGACGTAGATTTTATATATTCCAGTTAGAAATTTTGAGCAAGTTAAGACTCTACGGATTCCCGGCAATTTCTCCCTTAATGAGCTTCTCTTTTTTGTCGCGCTTCCAGCGTTTTACCTGCATCTCCCATTTTCTGGCAGTGGATTGATCTGCTAGCGGCTTGGATGTGTATATCAGGGTGAACGGGCCTTCGTTTTTTGCCATGCGGGAACCTCTCCCATTGTTATGGTCGTTAATACGTCTGGCAGGTTCGGTTGTAATGCCGACGTAATATTTTCCAGTGCGGGCCTCGGCTATGTATAGGTACCAGGACATTATGTGTATTGTATCAATAAAGAAGTTTGGTAAGAAAAAACCCACAGCTCGCCTCCGGGAGGTGATTGTGGGTTACGGGTCGCTTGTGAGCAGACCCAACGCGTGCAGGCCGTCTAAGAAAAAGAGCAGAGCATAGACGAAGAGTGCAAAGCTCAAAAATCTCATGATGTAGACGTAGCCCTGACTTCTCAGAAAACTCCGGAACGGCCCAACCAGAATGGCCACAACCACTTTCGTGCCAACCAGTCCGACAAAGAAGGTGGCAATGAAAGCGCTGACAGCAAGGAGGCTTGTGTCTGCAGCCTTGAGAATTACAGGGCACCCAACCGTAAACCAGAATAGGTAAGGGCTGGGGTTGAGGAGATTTGCGACTACGCCCTTGAGGAGTGATCGCGGTTTTGCCGTGCGAACCTCAACGTGCATCCCCTTCGTGTTCCAGCTCTCATACGCGAGATATGAGAGGAAGCAGGCTCCGAGTAGTGAAACCATGCCTACCACTGCTTCGAACTCGCGAACCAGTGAAAGGAAGGAGATACCGACGACGATGATTGGGCCATCGGTAAGCAGGGGTGCGATGGCCACCTTTGCTCCTTCCTTCCAGTCGTACTGGACGGCTTGAGCGATCACGATGGCCATTGTCGGCCCTGGGGCAATGCCACCACTGAAGCCGAATATGAGTCCGGCCATGAGAAACGAGAGCAGCTGTTCGGCCATGGGGTGTGACTCCTTTGGAGGCTGGGTTATAAACGAACGAGCTTATTTCTATATCATGTATATGCCATTATGTCAAACACTGCTTTTCGTAGGGATAGATGACGTTCTAGGTAATAAATAATGGTACCGAACTACGTGTTGTATATGGAGTCAGTTGTGGACAGGAACCGAAAAACATAGAGCTGTTTCTTGATGAGATTGAGCATACCTGACACCTTTATCTTTTACTCCTTAGACACCAGAAGTTATCAACACCAAGGGTTGAGAATGGTATGTGGTTTAGGCATACTGGAATAATGCAGAAGGAGCCAAAAGCAAGGGTAATAGAGACTCCTGTTGAATATATGGGGATGTGGGTAGCCTGGAATGATGACCACACTGAGATAGTTGCTAGCGGGCAATCATTATTTAAGGTGCGAGATGAAGCGATTCGTAAGGGCGAGCCTAAACCGTGGATGGATCGGGTGCCTAATGACAATGAACTGTACGGTGGCGGGAGTTTTGTTGCATGAAGGTTACCTATAAGATAAAGGTACCCGACACCTTTATCTCTTTGTTTATGATGAGAGTACTTAGAAGCAACCATGATATAGCATAGAGGAATGAAGCTACACCACGTTGCAATTACCGTAAGTAACCTAGAGAAGAGCACTGATTTTTACACCAAAAACTTTGGTCTACAAGTTGTAAAAGAATTTGCAAGACCAGAAAATGGTTGGAAGGCTCGATTTCTACAAGCCGATAATATCATTATTGAACTCTTTGAGTTTGAAGAATCCGGCAGTCAAAATGACAATGAGGATATCAGCATTGTTGGTATTAGACACATTGCATTTTCGGTAGAAGATATTGATGAAGAGGTGAAGCGACTTTCGCATCTAGAATTTACGCCAGTGCATGAAGGGGCGAGCGGTAGAAGGCTCACTTTCACCCAAGATCCAGATGGGGTGCAGATAGAGTTATATGAGGATGAATGAATTCCAATGATATGCCGTGAATACGGTTCAGGATTTAAACTAAACGTTAGAATCCAGTTGTTCAAAAAGAAAACCGCTCAATCCCATAGGAGATAAGAACGGTTATGAGTGTCGAAATATCCACCGCAGTGCAAAGTACGAAATGATGGACACCGCAGCGGTGAGGATGCCTTGAGCGAGTATGTACCACATGTGGACATACTCAACGAGCACGTAGAGTAGGGACGTGTTCAGTATCCAGTTGCCGATGGCCATGATGGTGAAGTGACTAAGCTGACGTTTGATGGCCTGTCTGCTTTTGTTTTGGAAGGCCCAGTACTTTTGAAGCGAGAAGTTAAGGGTGTAATATCCCAGGAATGCTACAAAGGCAGACAGGATGTACCATAAACCCGCGTATTCTGTAAGGCCATAGAGCAGTGCGTAGTTCGTGAGCACGCTCAAGGCGCCCACTACGGCGAACCGACTGATCTGTCCACTTTCTTTTGAAAGAGCGATGCGCATTAGAGCACTCCTTTTGTCTGTGTGTTACGGTGCGCTCATAGTATCTTTGGCTAAGCGAGTTTAGTCAATCTGCCTTTGCGGTGGGGTAGTGGTATCGCTTATCTGCAGTATGATGTAAAAAAGAACTCCTTCAGTCCCGAGGGAGATTAGGAGTTCACGCGAGAGGCTTCCATCGCGCTACTTTTTTGTTGAGATCAGCGCGATGCCTGCGGTTACAAGCAGCACCCCAATCAAGTGTTGCCACGACCAAGTGGTCGCAACGAAGTAGCGCGGCAGAAGCAGGGCCAAAAGAACCATTGCGAAGTACGCGGCCACGGAGTTTGCGTTCACAATCGCAAGGGTGAGCCCGGGGTTAGGCGCCGTGGCAAGCGACTGGAAGAGGCAAATGTTCGCAACTGTTCCTACTGTTAAGCCAAGTAGACAAACAATCAACGTTGGCGTCGATGGAGCCAGCTCTTTTGCTCCTCCGTTGGAGTAAAGCCAACATGCCACCCCAATTGCTGTCCCAAAGAACCACCAGACGAGTGTTGCTTCCGGACGGATCCCGAAACTCTTCTGGAGTATTGGGGTTGCGATGAACACTGGAATCAGCAACAGCATCGCAACGAAGGCCTTCGCAAGCCAGTCCGACATTCTTTTGCTCCCGTAAAGAACACATGATTACTGCGTCTGGACCATCCAGGGCGAAAGCAATCAATGGTGGACATGGTGGGAGTTGAACCCACGTGTAAGACGTAACCTCAGCAATCATCTACGTGTGTAGCTGGTCTTTAATTACGTTACTGAAAGCGGGAAGACCAGCGAAGCCTTTCAGTACCGTGAAGGTAGTGCGTTGTCGAAACAATTAACCTTCGGTAACTGTTTCCAATCCGTCTAATATAGCACCGCGGACGTACACGACGGCAAGTACGTTGCGATGGTTGTAACGATTAAGCTACAACTGGTGCGAATGAAGGAGCTACAAAAGCGTTAGCAAATGCAGTCTTCACCCGACTATACAAGTTTGCACATGACTTGGTTGAACATTGGATTAACGTGGGAACATTCAACCACGACACGCAGATTGTGAAATAAACACCCTATCGAGGCCTTTACATGCCCGGAGATAGAAAGAGATAGTCCGTCTATATCCCGATATGCATTAGTATTCTTTTCCGCGGATAATGCGATCTGTTTCGCGCTGAATATCCGCTTCTTTCTTTGCTTGTTTTTTATCGTGTTTTTTCTTGCCTTTCGCAAGAGCAATTTCAAGCTTTACTCTGCCGCCTTTCATATAAACACGGACGGGGATAATTGTCAATCCCTTGGTTTGTTTGCTTCCAATAAGGTGGTTAAGCTCGCCTTTATTCAATAACAGCTTCCGGGGACGGGTAGGCTCATATGATTCAGGCGTGTTCTTAGGCTGCCAGGCGGGGATGGTGGCATTGGTTAGCAGGGCTTCGGAATTATAAATAGTGACAAATGAGCCTTTAATGCTCATATGCCCCGCTTTTATAGACTTCACCTCAGTTCCAAGCAGCTGCAAACCAGCCTCGAAGGTTTCGAGAAGCTCATAGTCGAATTTCGCTCGCTTATTAACTGATAAGGTTTTGCCTTTCATGGGCGTAGTATGGCCTATTTTGCGGGTATTGACAAGTGTATAGGAATGATATATAATGTTTAGTCTTATTTCAGACGCAGCGCTTAAGGTTTTTAAGCCCTGTTCTGAGGTAAAGACTGCAAGTTCACTACAATTTTTTGTTTTAGTCTGCGCATGTTGCGCAGGCGTGCGTCTCCGTTAAGAGTGGCCTGCTCTATCAGGCTGGGAGGTCCCCACGATGAAGGTCATCAAGGCTCGCTTTCTTGTCCCGCGTACGCTCACTTGGGACAAGCTTGCCGCACTGTTCTTGGCAGTGTGGCAGCTGACAGGCAGGATGCCCTGGAAGTTTTCGGCGTTGCTCCGCGAGGGCTTCGTGGAGCTGTTCTTCGAGGGTGACAGGGATGTCCCGGACGACGTCGTCGACATCGACGTCCGTCGGAAGTACCACGGACGCGGCGCTTCGGCGTCGCACATCGTGGCCGAAGGACTCGACGTTCCCGGTCTCAACCGGGCGTTGAGTCTCATCGGACTCAACAACAAGACCGGCTGTCTCAAAGAAGACGAGCATTCGTTCGTGGCGCTCATTCGTGAGTGCTACAAGGTGGGGAGTGAAAACCCCAGCCGCGACAAGCGTATCGCGGTGATCAGCCTCTTCTTGCCGGTACTGGCTGTCTATTTTCAGGCAGCCACGCACAACGAGGCTGCAGTGAAGGAACTGCATAACCCCTTCACGCTTCCCTCATTGCGGAAGCTGCTCGAGCTGTGCCCGGACATCAATGAGCAGTTCAAGCAGAACCTGCTTGCCGAGCTGGAGAGCCAGTTCGAGGTGCAAGAACGCGCGAGCGATCGCACCGCCGAGTTGGTCGCCAATCTGAAGCCAGACAAGACCTTTACGGTCCAGGGCCAGGGAGGGCAGCCGCTGCAGGGTCACGTGATCCGCAGCGACAACACTCGGATTCCGGCAGAGTACTTCCGCCGCAAGGATACGACCGGAATGGTCGTTCTTGTCATGGTTCGGTGGTCGGGCCACATGGCCATCTTCTGTCGGGGACAGCAGGACTTTAGTCCGCTGCACCAGGCGTTGGTGGCCGCCGACGCCTCGAACCGCTGGTTCCTCGACACGCGGCCGCAAAGCCCACAGCTCCTCAACGGCTCTACGAGCCGGTCGGCCGAACCGACGACGCTGACCGTGTGCCAGGTGGTGGAGCTGATTCAGCAACACCACAAACACCAGGGGCAAAAGCAGCGCCGCGGTGACGGCAAGGGCTATCGGGGCAAGCGCGAGGGTAAGTAAATCCTCCCGCCTGCCATAACGTTCTTTTTTCCACCAACAAAGCCCGCAAGAAGGTAACTTACTTTCTTGCGGGCTTTCTCTTTTATTAATGACGTCTATTATATGAATAATGGCAAACGTACACACAATTGTTATGTATCCCCGTCCGCAACCGGATACGGTATGCGCGTATTTCCTATTACGAGAATTCGGAGAAGAGCAGTTTCCTGGAGTTCGGGAGGCAAAGCTTGAGTTTTGGAATCAGATCCCGGCTGATAAGTCAGTGCCGCAATTGGAAGAGGCTGGGTATTTACTAATCGATCTTGGGGGTAGCAAGTTTGATCATCATATTGACAATCACGGAGAGAAAACAGAGACAGCTGCAACGTTGGTCGCAAGCGAACTTGGTGTAGCTGATAAGCCGGCGCTTAAGCGGCTCATTGCTTACGTAAAGCGCGACGACCTTGAAGGGCGCGGCATCGTTTCCAAAGACGCGATTGATCGAGCTTTCGGATTATCAGCTATCATCATGAATCTAAACAGAGAATACCCTGATCACCCGGAAGTAGTAGTTGATATTGTGTACCGTATTTTTCTCGCCTACTATCACGAGGAGTATCGCCGCAAGGTGGTGATGCCAGAGGAATGGAAGAGGTTGCAAAAAGACGGAAAGGCTATACGCGTCAATATTCCGTATGGAGATCGGCAACTTCATGTTGTATTTGTGGAGTCTGATTCAAAAACGCTCGTTGGTTTTCTTCGAGCTGTAAAGGAAGTACAGGCTGATATTGTAGTCCAAAGATCTTCTTCTGGTCACACCAATATTATCACCAACCAGAACAAAGGTATTCGTCTTAATTTACAGGTGGTAGCGAGAGCTCTACGGGGGGTTGAGGGTAGGCGTAAAGGGATTGATGTAACAAAATTTACTGAAGAAGAGCTAGAGAAACCAGGAAGACTTGAGGGGATTGAGGAGTGGTTTTATGATACGGCAGCAAATACCCTTCAAAATGGTGGGGCGGCGCCAGACGGTATCATGCCCACACGCATCGGGTTAGATGAGATGCGCATCGTTTTAGAGAAAACTCTCACAAGAAATTAAATTGTTATGATCAACCTTAAGACCACATTAGCACAAGATGTCACCGAAGGGCTGCAGGCTGCTATGGCTGCTGGAGATTTGCCAGAGGTCGATGAGATGCCGACCGTAGTCGTCAGCCACTCCGATCGGGCAGGGCAGGGCGACTATGCTTCTCCTATCGCCTTATCTTTAACCAAGCTAGCTAAAAAACCACCATTGGAAATAGTGGAGGCGATAGCAAAACACATGCCCAAGAAGGAATATATAGGAGCTATCGAAGCAGCAGCACCCGGGTTTTTGAATGTTTGGATTAGCGAGGCGTGGCTCTCGGCGCGAGTTGATAATATCGCCACTGAACACCTCTGCGATGATATTGAGGTCGGCGCTGGTCGCATGGTAAACCTTGAGTTTATCTCTGCTAACCCTACCGGACCCTTAACGCTGGGCAATGCTCGAACAGCCTTCAGCGTTGATACGCTGGGCAATGTTATGCAATGTGCGGGCTTTAACGTCATTCGCGAATATTATTTTAATGATGCCGGTGGGCAGATTAGGCGACTCGGAGAATCTGTACTGCGAAGAATTCTGCAAGAGCAAGGAGAGACTATAGAGTTTCCGGAGGAGCTATACCAAGGCGAATATATCAAAGACCTAGGGGATACCATTACTGAAGAATGGAAGGAAAACGAAGGCAAGACATTTAGCGTTCAGGACTTAGAAGATGATGCTGTATTGGGTCATGTTAGTCACCGTGCAATGACAAAAATGCTTGAGCGCATCAAGAGAACGATCACCGACGACCTACATATTCAATTCGATATTTGGACATCAGAGCAGCAAATTCGAGACTCTGGGGCAATTGATGAGGCGCTAGAAAAACTCGACGGAGCTGGAAAAACGTACGAGAAGGATGGAGCACTGTGGTTTAAAACGACCGACTATGGGGAGGAAAAGGATAAGGTGCTGGTGAAGAAGGACGGAGAGTACGCCTACATCATGCCGGACATTGGCTATCATCAGGATAAATTTAACCGAAAATACGACCATATCTTCACCTTCATCGGGGCTGATCATCAAGCCCAGATGCCAAAAGTAAAGGCTGCGATGGAAGCACTCGGAAACGATGTCTCGAAACTGCATTTTGTTGTAGCGCAATGGATGGCGCTCAAGAAAGACGGCAAGGAGTTCAAACCCTCAAAACGAAAGGGGCACGTATATGGACCGCAGGATTTAATCAAAGAAATAGGGTACGACGCCGCGCGGTACTTTATGGTGCAGCACAGTTTAAGTTCTCACATGGAGCTGGATCTAGATTTAGCCAAAGAGCGCAGTGAGCGCAATCCGGTATATTACGTGCAATACGCTTATGTTCGATTGCAATCAATTCTGCGTAAAGCTAAAGAGCAGGGACTTATTAATGACATAGATGGGACAGTTCCCCTTGCACAGCAGGTAGTGTTGACCGAGCCGGCTGAGTTTGCCCTGTTACGTATAATGTACCGTTTGCCGGAAGTGGTGGTTGATATAACGGCTAGTTTTGAAGTACAGCCGCTGGCGTACTACTCCCACGATCTCGCTCGAGCAGTTCATGCTTTTTACGGAGAGGTACCCGTTATGGCTGCACAAGACCCTACTGTTATTAAAAACCGCCTCCAGCTGGTATTTGCCGCTCGTAATGTCCTAAGACAAACACTAGATCTTCTTGGAATATCTAAGCCAGAGGTGATGTAGGGCCTTGTCATAGCGATTGACAGAACTCCCACACCTGCAACAAAAAGTCTGCTATTGTTAAGATAGTAGATTGATATAGAATAGAAGACCATTCTTAAAGCACATACCCATGCGAATAGGAATTGACGCCCATATTATCCTCCCCAAGCACAAGCGCTATGACAAGCGCATTGCCCGCTATACCGAAAACCTTATTCAGCACTTAATAGAGCAGGATACAAAGAAGGAGCATACTTGGGTGTTATTCTTTGACAGTCGTATGAAGAATACGAAAAAGTTCGAACAGGAAAATGTGGAGATTCACCATTTCCCGTTCGTGCATTATCGTCAGTATCTGCCCGTGGTATATTCGCACATGTTGATTTCCGGCTTTTTAACGAAAGCAGGACTCGATATCTTCCATTCTCCCGAAGGCCTTATTCCCTTCATGTATCCTGGTAAGATCGTCACGACGTTTCATTATGTCCCACGCGGAGAGCGGGAAAGCGGACTCTTTGTCCGAACCTTTATGCTGGGGGCAAGAGCTGCGTTCGCTCAGCTATGTAAACGCGCCAAGCGTATTATCGTCAACAAACGCAGTGACAAAGCGATATTAGTAGATAAGCACGGATACCCGTCTGACCGAGTGGTAGTAATGGAGGAGGATGACCTAGAGCAGGTAGATTGGCCGAAACGAACCAAGCAGCTGATGAAGGTATACAAAGACGTGACTGAGAAAAAAGCGAAGAAGCTAGCTAAGAAGGCTACCGCGAAAAAGAAATAATTTGCTTTGGCCCCCTTGAGTCTTCTTTCAGCGCCCCAGACCTATCCAGGAGAAAGCTGTTAAGGTAAGCACAAAAGTGGATAGAAGAAAAATAAATCGCCTTGTTCCACCTGCTATAAACGCTTTTCGCAAATATACAGCGAAAATGTTCAATAACAGTATGGGGATGCCGGTTGTAATAAGCGAAAGGACAAAAAAAGCTGGTACCTGTAGTGCGAGAAACCAACTTAGTATGTCTGCGACCCAGGGGATCGCTACGGCTATAATCGTTGCTCGACGACTTCCTGAGAAGAAGAAAATATGCCAAACTCCGAAAACAAAAAACATTATTGCAGAAATTGGCAGCGGAAGTTCATAAAATAGAAATCCTACTGGGTGCAGCAACTGACTTACGGCAAGATCAGGCAGGCTATAGCCCAGCCGGTGATAGGAATTAATCACAATTGCAATTAGTAACAGGATTGCACCACTTATCAATATTGCTCGTCGTGCGAATTGTTCCGGAAGCTGTGTCATCAAATTCATTATAGCACATACATATTGCTTAAGCGTAGCTTTCTAGCTATGCTATGCTGTTACCTATGTCAAAGAATACTCCCCAATTTAAAGACGTTGATTCCCGGGTCGACAGCAATGCGCTCGAGCAGGAGGTATTAGCGTACTGGGACAGCGAGAAGATTTTCGAGAAATCACTGGAGCAGAATAAAGAGGGGGAGGTTTTCACCTTTTATGACGGCCCGCCATACGCAACGGGCAAGCCTCACTACGGCCATATCCTGCAATCCGCTATTAAAGACACCGTTCTACGCTACAAAACTATGCAGGGGTATTACGCTCCCCGCAGAGTCGGTTGGGATACGCATGGTTTGCCTATAGAAAACCTAGTGGAAAAGGAACTGGGGTATACCACGAAAAAAGAAATTGAAGATGACATCGCGACCTTTAACCGGAAATGCCGGGAAACAGTATTTCGTTACGTGGATGAATTTACCAGCACGATCAAGCGCATCGGCCGCTGGGCGGATTATGATAATGCGTACTCGACGCTGGATCGAGACTACATGGAATCCGAGTGGTGGACGTTTAAACAGGTGTGGGCTCAGGACTTAATCTACAAAGACTTTCGTTCAACGCCATATTGTATCCGCTGTGCTACACCGCTCTCGAACTTCGAAGTTAGTATGGCGTACAAGGATAAGCACGATTTAGCGGTGTACGTAAAACTCCCGGTAGTCGGAGAAGACAACCTGTTCCTGCTCATCTGGACAACTACCCCCTGGACGCTACCAGGGAACGTAGCGGTAGCGTACAGCCCGGAGGTTGAATATGTTGTAGTTGAGTATGAAGGTCAGCGACTCATTCTCGCTAAAGAGCGAGTGGAAGCCGTGCTTGGTGGTGAAGCAAAAATTATTAAACCAATTTCACCAGAACAGCTAGCGCAATATCAATACACGCAGCTGTTTGACATACCGGTAGAACAAGAAGGGAGAACTCAACCATTCCGTTTAGTGGTAGGCGAGCACGTAACGGCTGAAGATGGTACGGGGTTGGTGCACATGGCGCCGGCCTTTGGCGTGGAAGACTTTGAAGTGGGAAAGAAGGAGAACCTGCCCGTATTGCGGACCGTGGACACATTGGGAAACCTGACGGATAACGTGCCGAATTGGGCCGGACGGAATGTGTTTGATGTGAATAAGGAGATTGCGAATAATTTGAAAGAGCGAGAATTGTTACTAAAGCAGGAGCATTTCAAACACAGCTATCCCTTCTGTTGGCGCTGCGATACGCCGCTTATCTACTACGCTCTCGATACCTGGTTTTTGCGGGTGTCCGCCATTAAAGACCAGATGCTCAAGAATAACGAGCAGATCAACTGGATACCCGAGCACGTAAAGCAGGGGCGCTTTGCTAAAGGAATTGAATCTGCCCCCGACTGGGCCATCTCTCGAAATCGCTTCTGGAGTGTGCCGATTCCGGTATGGGAATGCGATAATGAGGAGTGTGATGAACGGGTGTGTGTCGGCAGTGTGGCTGAACTGCAGGAGTTTTCCGGCGCTAGCGATAAACAGGTGGAAGATATTCACCGGCCGTATGTAGATGATATTACGTGGGCGTGTCTAAAAGGAGACGGCACGATGCGGCGTATTTCGGAAGTCCTCGATGTCTGGTTTGATTCCGGCAGTATGCCGTACAGTCAGTGGCATTATCCGTTTGAGAATAAGGAGTTTGTGGAAGGCAGCTACCCGGCGGACTTTATTGTCGAAAGCATCGAGATGACCCGAGCCTGGTTTTATGTGCTGCACGTTTTAGCCGCGGCATTAACCCAAGAGGATATTGGACTAGGCAAGCACAAACCGGCATACAAAAACGTTATCGGTTCCGGCATTATTTTTGCTGAAGACGGACAGAAGTTATCGAAGAAGCTCAAGAACTATCCGGAACCAGAACCTGTTCTCGAGCAGTACGGAGCTGACACATTGCGCTTCTACCTGCTCTCAAGCACGAGCTTAGGTGAACCGTACCGATTCTCGGAAAAAGATATGCGTTCTCTTCGTCAGAACGTATATGTCACGTTGTGGAATGTGTATAGCTTCTTCGTGCGATACGCCAATACACATGGGTGGCAGCCTGGTGAATACAAAGCGTCAGAGAATATTCTTGATCGCTGGATTGTAGCCCGAACGCAGCAACTCGCAGTAGCCGTTACAGAATATGGAGATGCCTATCATATCGATACCGCGGCTCGGCAGTTCGTAACATATATAGACGATTTAAGTAACTGGTATGTCCGTCGTTCACGTGGACGGTTTCAAAAGCCGGCCGGTGAGGTAGAAATGAACGAGGCGTTTGGCACGCTATATTATGTATTAGTAGAACTCTCAAAATTACTGGCACCGTTTATGCCATTCGTTACTGAAGAGATGTATCGTAATCTCACGAGCGGATCATCGGTACACTTGGAACACCTATCGAAAACAGAAGAGCTTACCGATGATGCGAAGCAGGTGCTGGAAGTGATGGATAATGTACGGGACCGGGTGTCTGAGGGACTGGCCTTGAGAGCGCAGGCTGGTATAAAGATCCGGCAACCGCTGCAGCGCATGGTGAGCAAACCAGTTGTAACCGACCGGGCTCTTAATGCTCTAGCAGATGAATTCAACACCATTATCCGCGAGGAAGTGAACGTCAAAGAGCACGGGTTTGTGGAAGACCTTCCTGAAGGTGATGGATACGCTCGTTCGGAGTCTGGAAGGGTGGTTTTGAATGTTGAAATAACTGAGGAGCTTAAAGCAGAGGGTATTGCCCGCGACATCATCCGTCACGGCCAGATGCTGCGTCGAAAGGCGGGATACGCGCTCGATGATCGAATAACGGTAGTGCTAAAAACTGACAACGTAGAGCTGCAGTATGTTATTACCAGCCAGGAAAGCGTCATTACTCAGGCTCTCCAGGCCGATACAGTGATATCGGAAGGGGATACTGACGAGATGGAAGAGGTGAAAATTATGGGCGCGATCCTTCATATCGGAGTGAAGAAATAACAAAACACCCCGCGAAATGCGGGGTGTTTTACTTGTTTGTATGGGTTTTGATTAGAACTTCTTTCGAAGCGTTGCAGTTAATCCAGCTGCTCCACCAATGATCGATACCAGAGCTACAGCTCCAGCACCGGTTTTAGCTGTAATAGGTACTGCTACAGGAGTTGGAATAACAACAGTTGTACCTTTGACCTCTGTTCTTTCAACACGAGTATCGTCAGTGGCCTCGTCTTCTACGTTATGGTCATCGCTCTTAGCAGTAACGATGTTGTGCAGAATATGGCCGTTCTTCGTGTTGTCACGAACCTTAACGGTAATAGTGAAGCTTTTCTTTTGATTCGTTTCCAGGGTCACATTGCTCCAGGTAACAGTCTGTCCGTCAATTGAACCGCTATCAGAAACCGCCGTAACAATTAGCTGACCAGGAACCAAGTCGGTTACCTTTACGTCATGCAGGTCCTTTTCACCTGTATTTTCTACTTCAATGCTGTATGAGAGGGTGTGACCTGGACGAGTAACTTCTCGGTTATCAGTCTTCTCTACATTGATACCAGGAGTTTTTGGTTCTGGTGTAGGAGTCGGTGTAGGCGTCGGAGATGGTGTCGGTGTCGGAGTAGGCGTTGGAGTTGGTGTAGGCGTCGGAGATGGAGTAGGACAGAACACCTTCGTCACAACAGTATTGCTGGTGTTGTTATTCGGGCTAAGGTCCTTTTCTCCCCGGCTCTTGTCCAGACGGGCAGAAACAGTTGCTTTGTTGTTGAGTGTGGTACAAGACAGATTTTCCGGTACGTCAAACGCCAGCTGTACATCCATGAGACGTACTGCAAGCTTAGCGTCTCCACTGAAGTACCGTAAGTTACATGAAATCTTGCCATTCTTTTCAGCACAAGATGGAATGGCTAGCTGTAGACCTGCCCATGTAAACTTTGTGTCCTGAGGACGAAACACAAGGCCCGCTGGGAATGTATCTTCCACTGTCACAGCAGCGGCTACTGACTTGGTAGCAGGTTGAGCCGTGACCTGGACTGTGTAGATAAGTGTGTCGCCAGCCTTTACTACGGCAGGACCCTTTTTAGTGATTGTGAGATCATGGGGTCCGCAGGCCTGGGCGGCGGCCGATACCGCAAAGAATCCGATAGCAGCCAGTGCTACACCGAGCGTCATACTGAGCATTTTGCTGTTGATTGCTAATGTCATATGTATATGAAGAGTTAATAAATGAATTAAAAATTATTTGTGAATGCGATGTTTATAAGGAACCGTGCTTTATATCACAACCAGCATATTTGTCAATAGCTTGAAGTATTAGGACCAGATTTCTGACCCGTTATCAGCCCAGTTAAGCCGAAAAACTGGAAATACGTATAGGAAAAAGAGCTGTATAATGGCCCAGGATACAAAGTAGTACACGGCTGCATGGGAGATGGGCATCGGTAGATTGAGCAGGAGCGCCCCGAGAGTGATAAGTGAGAATTCTAGGGCAGCTAAGAGGAGTGTGAGCCAGCCGGGCTGGTGCTCGATGACAAATCCCCAGATGGTTTCTAAGATAAGGCCTATCCCAATGGCGATAGCGAAAAGATTCCAGATTGCGCCACCAAACAACAAACTGAAAGGAATGGATATAAGGGCTAGGATGATATAGCTGACAAGCTTGGTCTGGATCCGTCCGTGGAGAGTGGCTAGTGTCATATGAGCTCCTTTCGGGTCATGAGGCGGAGCCACTGTCGACCCTTAAAAGCCACTTCGCGCCATTGGAAGGTTTCGGACCCGAGTAGGCGGTCTGCAATAGTACGAGCCGTTATTTTCATTCCGCCCACTGAATCCGCGCATGGCAGCGACCAACCCGCAGCTGGACCGATAACGAAGGCCAAGGAGTGATCTGAGCTGAGTTTGGAAATGGCGAACGACTCATCTACTTTTAGGACGGTATCAATTGTTTCCAGGTTGTACTGTTTGATCAGCTGAGAGAGCAGCGGATGGGTTGTGACTGGGGCAAAGCCTGTTGCGCTGATGAGGTAATCCGCTTCTAGGGGCAAAAGGCTCGCATTTTTTGGTAACTGAACCATGCAGCGAACGCGACCTTCTGTTTGGGATATTTCTTGAAGAGAGCCCTGTATAAGCTGCAGGGTTTCGTTTTTTACAGCAGCAGCAAACATCTTATTCCAGTAACGGTATCCAGGGATGGTTCCTTTTGTCGCATCTCGCAATGTCTGCAGACGCTGTGCGTCGGGCAGCGTGCGATAGGGTATAAAACCGCGGGTAGAAAAATACCGTCGAGGGGTATTAAGTGGCTGGTTAAAGGTAAAGCCGCGCATTGAGACTGCGATAACCTTTCCGCCGTTTTCCAGAATATTCATCCATTCAGTGGCGGCCGTTAGCCCATCTCCGATGACGATAACGGTTGCTCCCGGGCGGATATTTTTTTGAGAAAACGCAGAGGCAACGTGCGTGTCATACGGATACTGAGCCTGGTACTGCGCGATCGGATCGGGGGTTGTTATTGGCCCATGCCCGATAGCAAGGATAAGGTGGCGCACGATCGTACAGGGTTGTTTTGATCCTTCCTCAAATAGATGGAATGAGTCGCCCTGCTTTTCTATACGCGCAACGCGGCAGGGGGTTGAAGCACGCAAAAAACCCGTGGCCCGTGCTACAGATCGTACGTGCTGTACGAAAAACTCTACGGTGGGGTGGTACTGATCGAACCAGGAATATATGAGAGGTTTGATTGACCAGTTTTTCAGCGATTCATAGGTAGCTAGGCCGGGGGAGTCTGTCGGAAAGAAGTGGGCCACGCTTTCGGATCGAAGGGTCTTTTGGTTGATATTCTTTACAAACGCATGCCAGGAAGCTTCAGGTGAAGAGTCTGGAGAAAAGATCCGGATATCCTGGCTTGATACGCCGCGAAACCGCAATACAGCATATGCCATTAACGCACCAAAACCGCCTCCGATAATACCTATCGGAAAGCGGCCAGGGGCTGTATTTGATGGTTTCTGATGCATGGAGATGAATGTATAATCCAAAACCGTGCACTATACCATATACCTATTTAGTTGTAAAGAGGGAGATTGTTACAGGAATCGGCGAGTTACTACTACCCCTATTCCACCTACAATTGTAGAGATGCTAGCTAAGACCCCGGCTGGGCCGGTTTTAGCAGTAATAGGAACATGAACAGGAGTTCCTTGATGTGTGACGGTCGTGGAAGTTCCAGCAATCTCGCCTGCTCTAGCTGTTTTAGAACCAGCGTGAACAATGGAGCTGCCTCCGGTGGCGTTCACGTTAACCTTCTGATCGCCAGTTTTAACGTTTACGTTCGTGTCACCAGTCTTCACTTCAGTATCACCAGTCTTAACATTCACATCCCCGGTGTTTACCGCGTTGCTATTATTACTGTTATTTTCATTATTGTTTTTGTTGTTAATTATGTTGTTGATGACGACTGGTTGAGGTGTCGGAGTTACAGCCGGCGTAGGTGTTGGGGTCGGTGTAGGAGTCGGTGTTACGCTCGGAGTTGGTGTAGGAGTCGGAGATGGTGTAGGTGTCGGAGTTACAGCCGGCGTAGGTGTTGGGGTCGGTGTAGGAGTCGGTGTAGGCGTAGGAGATGGTGTCGGCGTAGGAGATGGTGTCGGTGTCGGAGTTGGTGTAGGCGTCGGAGATGGAGTAGGACAGAACACCTTCGTCACAACAG
>JBBEDC010000022.1:1652-5493 GCA_040881505.1 Candidatus Anderseniibacteriota bacterium | reverse complement strand
ACTGGTGGCAGCGTCAATGAATTCTCGCTCGGTAATCGTACAAACATTGCCGCAGACCTAGCCGATACGCGCTCCCTAATTGCCTGCCTGCGTGGAGCGGGACCGGTGTTTACTGAGAACGTACATATCTGGAATCGTTTGCAGTACGTTAGTCATCAGTACAGCGATATTACTGTGCTGCCTGAAGAGGAAGGAAAGCAGGCCCAGTGGCTCGTGCATTATCGTCGAGAAGACAGTCCGGGTGGTACGGCCCCGGGCGATCTATGTCCTGAATTGCCGCACTTCCGTATCGTTGAGAATGAATAGCGGGGTAACGCTCGAGTATTATCCACGCATTTTGTGGTGGGCGGTGTCGATTACAGGAGCTGGGATACTACTTGCAGGAGCGTGGTATCTTGGCCTGCGTCGATTTATCTCCTCCACGCTTAAGTGATACACTAGCGCCATGATATCTGTAGACCGTATATACAGGCTGTACCGGGCCCACAAGGTAAATATTTGGATCGTGCTCGGATTGCTCCTTATCGCCGCTATTCCGCGGCTTTTGGATCTGGGAGCATTTTTAACGGCTGATGAGAAGAACTGGATGACGCGGTCGTATGAGTTTATCCGGGCGTTTCAAGATGGTCGGTACAACGATATGCTGCAGACCACCCACCCGGGCGTTACGACGCTTTGGATGTCCGGGATTGCCATTACCGTTAAAGCCGCGTTAAGTGGCATATCTTTTTCTCAGGAGCACATTATTCACTTCGTCAAAGCAGCTCAGTTTCCAATTGCGCTTGTGAACACATTGGCAGTTCCTGCTATATACATCCTGCTTCGGCGTTTGTTGGTACCGCAGGTTGTCGCTGGGCTAGCTGGGATATTTATCGCTTTAAATCCGTTCTTGATCGGCTACTCGCGTGTGGCTCACGTGGATGCCTTGTTGGCTAGTTTCCTGGTGCTGGCCGCTCTTGCCGTCATTATCTACGCTCGAGAACAGTATTCCCGCACGTGGCTGGTGATATCCGCAGCTCTGGCCGCGGCTGCTATTCTCACGAAAATACCAGCCATCTTCATTATTCCGTTCTGGGTCCTGGTTGTGTTGGTATATGAAGGAAAGAATGTATTGAGCAGGTCCATGCTAGTAGCTCGCGGAAAAGATCTTGGCATCTGGCTTGGTGTTATCGCACTCCTGATTGTTGTTACCTGGCCGGCTCTCGTCTTTGTTCCCAATCCCAAAGGAAACGCTTTGCTTGTTAAACGCGACATTAGTATTGCGGCGGCTACGCCTCATCATATGGCCGAGGAGTATACGCTGAACGCCTGGCATTATCCGGCCGCTTTGCTTACGCGTACGACGCCGATAACGTTGGTATTTTCCGTGCTAGCAATGGCATATATATTCTGGCGCATCAAAAAAGAAGGCCTGGCAGCGCGCGGTAATCGCCCCGTTTTCCTCCTTATAATGTTCGTCTTCTTTTTCATTATTATGATGACGCTGGGAGCAAAAAAGGGTGATCGATATATTCTACCAGTTTACCCCGTACTTGATATCCTAGCCGCCTCAGGCCTGCTTGGTATTGGGCGTATGTTTGCAAAGCGGTGGCGGCAGTTGCCAATTGTGCTAGCTGTCATAGTGGTCGTGTATCTGGCCGGGGTCGTATGGCGGTATCACCCGTATGAGATTGCCTACAGCAATCCACTGTTTCCGGATAACGTAAGCCAGGAGACTGGCTGGGGAGAAGGGTTAGAGCAAGTAGGTGCTTGGCTCTCGCAGGAGCATCCGAACGCAACGGTGGCATCGTGGTATTCACAAGAGCTGCAAGCATACACTACGGTAGAGGTCTTGGACTATTCAGCTCATGAGCATCCGAAAACGGAGTTTGTCGTTATATACAACAACATGTTCGGACGAGCGAAAGACCATCCGGCTAGTGGCTTAGTTGAGCAGTACTACAGTAAACGGGATCCGGTGTTTGTCGCACGCGTAGCCGGTAGGGAATATGCGTGGGTGTATGCACAGCGTTCATACGATCGGCACATCGGCGAGTTAACACCAGGCGTGCGCGTTGGTCAGAAATTGGTTGCCGACAGTCCAATTGCGGGAGTTGATGTGTTGATCCCGACGTTCAGTGGTAAAGCGACCACAGGAACGCTCGTTGTTGAGGTGAAGGGGGATGTACGGGGTGCGGTATTGCATCGGTGGGAGACACCGGTTGCTCAAATCGGCAATGACGAATGGATGACGCTTCTCTTACCCGAAGCTTTAGATCGCGATACGATATTTGTCGAAGTATACGCGACAGGTACGAGAGAAGGGAACGCTCCTACCATTCGATACACTATCGAACATGACTATCGCGATAGCTCCTTGGTATTTTCCGAGAGCGGTCGATTAACTGCGGAAGATGCGGGCGAAGGTGATCTGGCTCTTCGGCTACGATATCTAGTAGAGGATCAGGTTGTGACCGAAGAAGAATCTCGTTTGTTGTAATTTGAGATGTATTAAATCTTTACCGTGTGTAATTCTTCTATTTGCGCATCATTTGTGTTGAGATCTGACCAAGAAAAGAGCCCGGCCTCAACGATAGTTGAGGTGAATAACAGCTCCTCTGATGCTAGCCAGTGATTAATTCGCTTACAACCGCGTGTTCGCTGCGTGAGTAATAGATGACGCAATTCGTATCAAGAACGTACACGTTCTACAGGATTTTTCGATCTTTTCTCATTTTGCGCTGCCACGCAACTGGATCACTTGGTCCATTAGCAAAGATGCCTCGTATTTTTTTCCATCGAGCTAAGGCTTGTCGAGCCGTAGGGGTAATAGCAAGCTTTTTTGCAGTTTTGGCAGATGATTTCTTCATAGTTAGAGTATACGCACAATCATGCTATCTTCCTGCTTCGGCGGATTATTTCTCCTACGCCGCCGAGTACAAGGACTAATCCGAGACCGCCCAAAGATATTTTCTTCGATTGCTCTATAGCCGGCGAGTGGTAGGTAAAGGACACTTGGTGAGTACCAGCTGGAATGTAGGCGGCTTTAAAGGTGGAGTACGCGATATAATAGGGAGCTGGCTGTTCGTCAATGGTTGTGTGCCACTGGGGGGTGGTTGAGTCGGTTAGAACAAGCCAGGCATCTTCGTTCGTTTCAACGGTTAACTCTATTTCGGTGGCCGAGTATCTATCAATGGTTGCTGAGTATTTCAGAGAAGACGTATCAGCTACGGCCTGAGATTCCACCGCTTCCCAATCAACTCCTTCTAGGCTTTTCGGAGGCTTTGGTCCGCCGAGGTATACAATCTTGCGAGGATCAAACTGCGGTAGCCGCATACGATCTCGTATTTCATCAGCAGCTGGTTTCCAAACTCCATGCTTTACCATAAATGCTTTCGGGTAGGCTTGCGGGTTTTCATACAATCGCCCGCGCTTGTTAGTAATACTTACATTTTCAACCAGCTCAAAGCCCTCATCCAGCATTCCGTCCTCATGTGTTAGGGGAATGATTTGGGCTAAGTGCGTGATACCCAGCATGTCAACGATTTGTCGATGCCTTTGAATCGCGTGGAGGCCGTCTCCATCAATTGGGTCTTGATCGTTGGCTAAGAAGAACTCAATAAATGCCCGGTACTCCCGTAGAGAGAGCGCCCCGATCCAGCGAGCACTTGAGCTATCTGCTACGACATTTAAGTGGCGTGCTAATAACGCGATTTCCTCATCGACTTGCTTGGGGAATAACGGTTCGACGATCACCACAGCTTCTTTACGAGATAGCTCCCACTGGCGCGGAGTTGGATCCGGAGTGCGGACAAAGTATGCGGGATGGGAGGGCTGGTCGTTATCCTGGTAGAGTAATGCG
>JBBEDC010000022.1:0-1642 GCA_040881505.1 Candidatus Anderseniibacteriota bacterium | reverse complement strand
ACTCCGCTTTCAAATTCGCTGGTAACTGATAACCAGTATTCGTTACTGGCGCTATCTGGAACGGGTGGAAAGCAGACTTTCTGTTCTGGGGAGAGGCCGGCTTCGACGCTGCTAAGCTTCAGCGATCGGATTGGGTCCTGAAGCGGGTCGGTATGAAGGCCAATCTGGATTGTTCCAACCGCATTGGGGTTTGATCGCAGTGGCAAACGAAAACAACTCGCGTTATTGAGCTCAATGACCATCGGTTGATATACCGCGAACAGCGGAGAGATACTGTCGGTGTGTTTGAAGGCAGAAGCGTTTTGGATTAGATCGGGCCGAGAGTAGAGGCGAGCGGGTGTCGGATGTGAGGCGGAATATGCACGAAGCTCCTGCGCGAAGGCGACCTCTTCCGTAGCCGCTGATCGATACGATAGTGGGTTATACCCCCAAGAATACAACACTAATGTAGCGATACTCACAGCCGCAATTCCGAGCTGAATATGTTTTTGGAATGTTGGTCGTTTTGCGGCTACAGCATAGGCGGGGATAACAAGTAGGCCGGCTATGGCTGCAATCCAGATAGGGTCAGCGGAAGTTACGATGCTTGTAAACCGTTTGTAGATATCAACGTCAGCCTGGAGTTGGATAAAGAAAGGGAAGAGTATTCCGACAAGGAGGGCCACACCTGCTCCAATGGAAAGAAGTAGGGTCCACTTGTGTTTTCGTATGTGGGGGAGGTCTTCGAGGGCACATGCCGCCAAAAGCATCATGCCGAGGTTGAAGAAGAATACGAAGCGGCCAATAACGCCTAACGAGGTAAGGAACGGTTGGTTAGAAAAATATCCGTAGATTACCGAGTGCCTTCCGAGGGCCATGGCAATGGCGAGCGCGACAAAGGAGATACCGACAATACGCTCCGGTCTGTATTTCTTCCAACGCACGAGAGCAGCTCCGGCGAGAAAGAGTGGTATAAGGCCGGTGAAGGCGGCTAGCTCCTGGAAGCCTTTAGGACCCCAATACGTCTCATGATCGCCGAAGAAGTATGGAAGGATCAGGGTAATGGCGTGAAACGGTGGGTAGCTGAACTCCAGGCGTTCCATCAGTGGTAGCTCATCTGATCGCTCGGTTAGCGGTAGAAATTCATACAGCGGTAAAATAGCGAAGGTTGATAGCATAAAGCTGATGACACCGGCTAGTATCGTCAGTCCTATTGTTTGAAATAACTGCTTTTGTTTTTTCTTAAAGTCGACGGAGTAGTGTTCGATAGCTAACGCACCTGCAATAACGGCTACGGCCACAAACACGAACATAACTATTTGCGGCTGGCCGCTCACTACGGTTGCGGCAGCAACGAGGGCAAGGAGGGCGCTATTAAGGAGCGTTGGCTTTCGTAGTAAGGCGTAGGCGGCTATGAGCAACCAGGGAAGTAGCATCGTGGAGGTGTAGAAATTGACGTGGTTGAGATGTCCAATAGCAAAACCGCTGAAAGTAAAGAGAGCAGCTCCTAACGCAGCTGGTGCCTGCGAGAAGGCGCGCATTCTGAAGAACGTGTACATTCCAAGCAGGCCCAGCAGAAAGTATGACACAACGGAAACCTGGAGGACGTTAAACGGACTTACGCCAATAAAGCGCAGGAGGAGATGGATGGGGGTCAGAAACC
>JBBEDC010000021.1:0-5560 GCA_040881505.1 Candidatus Anderseniibacteriota bacterium | reverse complement strand
TGCAGAAAACTCATGCCCAGCAAGCTGCACACAGGGCAGGTGGCGCTCCATGCTGTCACCGCGCTCGCCAGCACAAGCTCCACCTGCGGTCTCGCACAGTCATCGCTCACGCAATGCCAGTGCTTGTCTGCTTGTGGGGCGGGCGTTCCTTGCCGCTGGAAGTAGGCGCCGTTCCCAGCTCCGCAGTCAGGGCATCGCCCGAGCCAGAGCACGGTAGTTGCGGGGTCTGGAAAGTGCACCTGTCCTGAGGACTTTCCGCTTCCCTCACAGGCGGGACACTCTGGATCAGGGTCCTTGTACCCGCTAGCTGGCTTCACCCACTGACCAGAAGCAACTCGCTCCATGGTGCAAACGCATCGCGCATTCATAGGACTTCTCCTTGGACAAAGGACATCCTTAATATGTTCTGTGCTCTGATTGTGCCAGCAAATACTTTTCTTACAAAATCATCGTAGTTTTTTGTTGACTACAATAAGATAATGCCGTGATAGATTCAGTCACGGCAATGTTTGTGTTCTGAATGCGCGTTTAAAGAAAAACCGTCGTAGGGGAGTCCCTAGACGGCGATTGATGTGTCCTAACGCTCCGCCACCTCAATGGTGAACGTGTGTTCGGTGTCACTGATTTCGTGACAGCTCACCAGGAGCTTGTCCAACGGGGAGCCGGAGGCGTTCTCTTGTAGGAGACAAGCCAGCAGCTCCTGGAGTCGGCTGATCTTTGACTTCCCTCCTCCCAGAAAGTCATATGTGTACGCGTGGAGGTTCTGCCGAGAGGCTGTGTACACGTTGACCTTCTTAGAGTCACGCGTGACGCTCAGGAGGGTAGTCCCGACAGAGGCAACCCGGCTTCGGTATGCAATCTGCAAAGTCTTTTTGTCTGCCAGGTAGTACAGCCCGACGATCCGACTTGGCTCTTCCTCCTTGGCCGCCTCCTTAGCCTCGTATGCTTCGATGGCATTGAGAATGGCGCTGAAGGTGGCGTGATGAGCATGCTTGGGATCGCGAGCGGCTTGGGCTGACAAGTACTCCTGTGGCCTGCTGTCGTAGCAAATTGCCACGATGCTGTCGAGCAGCGCGTAGTTACTTCGGGCAGGTGCGGCGTCTGGGATCTCCTGTGTCGCAGCTGACTCGGTCTCATCCACAGTCACTTCAGCTTCCGCCATGAGGGGAGTGGGTGGGCGCGAAGAGACGATGACGTCAGCCTCGTGCACGCCCCAGATCAGGGACTTCTGACTGCCGAGAAACCAGCCGACACCCGTGAGGACGAGCAGGGCGATGGCCCAGCCGTAGCGCGGCTTCTCTGCTCCGTTTGGCTGTCGCTCCCAGAGCACGTCGAGTTGCGAAACCAGCAGTCGAAACATTTTGCGAACGACCCACATGGGAACCTCCGAGAAGTGAGAGAGAGGAAGGAGGTACAATGGCCAGAGAGGCCGAGAGATGTGAATTGGACAGTGTGCTACTAATAACGGTAGACCTCTTTGATACTGGTACGCAAGCGCATTTTGTGCCTGAACACACAGCATATATACTAAGCGGTATGACTAAACAGAAACTGGTAGTCGGGAACTGGAAGATGGAGCTATCTCATAAGGCAGCTACGGACATTCTGAATTCAATGAAAAAGATGATGAATGGGTCGAAATTTGAAACGCAGGTCGTTGTCTGTCCCTCTTACCCACAACTGCCGCAGGCAGCAGCTATACTCAAAGCCAGTTCATTGGAGGTCGGAGCGCAGAATATTCATTATGAAGATCGCGGAGCGTTTACCGGACAAGTATCAATCGCGCAGATTCGTGACTTTATTACCTGGTCCATCGTCGGACACTCTGAAGTGCGTACGTATATTGGTGATGATGATGAGATGGTAGTTCATAAAGCACAGATGCTATTCAATAACGGGATTACACCTATCGTTTGTATAGGAGAAACAGCGCAAGAGCGCGACGCAGAGCAGACGGTTGAGAAAGTGACGAGGCAAATTCAGACATTATTAGCCAGTATCCCTCGAACCTCATTTACGAAACTTGTAATTGCATATGAGCCCATCTGGGCGATCGGTACCGGCGTTACCCCTGAACCTATTCAAGTAGCTGAGGTGCTGCTGCTCATGCGTAAGCTGATCGCAGGAAGATTTGATGAAGCGGCGGCTAACCGAGTTCGTATTCTCTACGGCGGCAGCGTTACGGCTGATAATATTGGATCATATATGGCCGAACCAGGTGTTGATGGTGTGTTAGTGGGAGGTGCCTCTATACACCCTCGTGACTTTCTTTCAATTATTGAAGCTGTCGAAAAATCTTAATTTCATTCTCTCTTATGCTCGTTAAACCCCATCAAATATTCTACGAAGCGCTCAAGGCCGACTACGCCATTGGCGCCTTTAACGCATCTAACATGGAGCTCGCTCAAGCCATCTTAGCCGGAGCTGAAGCGAAGAACTCTCCTGTTATCATCCAAACCTCAGAAGGAGCAATCGAATACGCTGGCCTGAAAATGATCAGCGCCATTATTACAACCGCAGCTCAGAACTCCAAAGTGCCAGTTATCATGCATCTAGACCATGGCAAAAGCCTGGATACGGTTAAGGCGTGTATTGAAGCAGGCTACACATCGGTAATGATTGATGCTTCGACGGATGATTTTGAAGCCAATATCCAGCTTACGAAAGAAGCAGCAGAATATGCACACGAGCGAGGCGTGTGGGTAGAGGCTGAGTTGGGAGCAATCGTGGGCAAAGAAGGAATTAAAGAGCTGCAAGGAAAAGGAACGCCAGATTCATTCTTGACGCGTCCCGATCAAGCGCGAGAATTCGTGGAGCGAACGAATGTTGATGCCCTGGCGGTATCGGTGGGAACAATCCATGGAGCCTTTACCGGCCAGGAATACATTCGCTTCGAGTTGTTACAACAGGTCCAGGATGCAATCCCGAATATTCCGCTAGTGCTGCACGGAGCCTCGGGTATCTCAGATGATCACCTCCGGCAAGCAGTGGCTACCCATGTATGTAAGGTGAATGTTGATACAGAACTTCGTATTGCGTTTGAAGGCGCGGTCAAGGCCTACTTTACGCAGGAGCATGACAGTGTCGACCCGAGGAAGATTGTAGGACCTGCCCGGGACGCTACGCAAAAAGTCGTTGAAGCTAAAATTGAGTTATTTGGGTCAGGTGACATGGCCAAGGTATACTAGTTAACACCTAACAACTCCTTCATATGTATGATGTAATCGCAATCGGAGATACGACACAGGATATTTTCCTTAAAATGCACGACGCGAGTTTGCAGTGCGATCTTGATGGGGAGAACTGTAAGATCTGCTTTGACTTTGCGGACAAAATCGCGGTTGAGCAGAAAACCGACATCCCGGCTGTAGGAAATGCGGCTAATCACGCTATTGGTATCAGCCGCATGGGTCTTAAAAGCGCGCTGTATACCGTAGTTGGTGACGATGATCAGGGACACAAGTCAAAGGAAGTAATTGAAACGAACGGAGTTGATCCAGCGTATATTGTTCTAGACGAAAAGCGTGGGACCAACCTCTCGATCGTGATCAACTACAAGTCCGAGCGCACAATATTGGTGTATCACGAACCTCGCGATTACAAGCTGCCTGAGCTTGCTGAGACGAAGTGGATATATCTAACGTCTTCTTCTGGAGATGGAGTGCATGCGCTCCATGAGCAGGTGCTCGCATATATAGAAGCTAACCCGAATGTGAAAGTAGCCTTTAACCCCGGCACCCATCAGATCCATCTTGGACATGAGGAGTTATTACCGCTGCTCAAACATACCGATATCCTATTCTTGAATCGCGAAGAAAGCGCAGAAGTGCTTGGAGTCAAGACAACCGATATCAAAGAACTTGCCCAAGGCTTCCACGATATTGGGGTGAAGACAATGGTAATTACTGATGGACCCGATGGGGCCTACGTGTCTGATGGTAAACAGATTTGGTATGCGGGTATTTTCGAAGGCCCGGTGATTGAACGAACTGGGGCCGGAGATGGGTACGGCTCTGGGTTTTTGAGTGCGATTATACAAGGAAAAGACATTCCTGAGGCAATGGCCTGGGGGAATGCTAACTCCACATCGGTTGTGCAGTATATCGGAGCGCGCGAGGGGTTATTAACTCAAGAATCTGCTCAAAAACTAATTGCTGAAAACTCAACCGTTACAGCATCTCTTTACACCTAACAGTATTGTATTTATGTCTGAGAAAGTACGTCTTGCTATTAACGGATTCGGTCGCATTGGGCGAGCCGCATTTAAGATTGCCTTAGCTAACGATGAGATAGAAGTTGTTGCCATTAACGACCTTGGTGATTTGGAAAACCTGGCCTATCTGCTTCGATACGATACGGTGTATGGCCGATATGCCCAGGATATTGAGCTGTCGGACGGTAAGATGGTTATAGGAGCGCGCGAGGTGGCGGTATTGCAAGAAAAAGATCCAGCCAGCTTGCCATGGGGAGATATGGATGTGGATGTCGTAATTGAATCAACTGGAGTGTTTACCGAGGAAGAAGGTGCCAGGGGGCATCTTACCGGTGGGGCGCGGAAAGTAATTATCTCTGCTCCAACTAAAAGTGAAGGGCTATCAACCGTAGTGCTGGGCGTTAATGACGATGAACTACAAGGAAAGGATATTATTTCAAACGCTTCTTGTACGACGAACTGTGCCGCTCCTGTGATGGCCGTGTTGAACAATGTGTTCGGAGTTGAAAAAGCTTTGCTGACAACGGTTCACGCCTACACGGCGACGCAAAGTATTGTTGACGGACCGGCTAAGGGAGATTTTAGGCGCGGTCGAGCTGGAGCTCAGAACATGGTACCAGCTTCAACGGGCGCGGCGATTGCGGCGACCAAAGCCTTGCCTGAGCTAGAAGGAAAGTTTGATGGCGTATCAATCCGAGTTCCGGTGCCGGTTGTATCGAATGCTGATTTCGTAGCGGTGCTCAAAAAAGATGTCACGGTTGAAGATATTAATGCTGCATTTATTGAAGCGGTTACCAATCCGATTTATAAAGGGGTGATAGCAGTTACCGAAGAGAACAACGTATCCAGTGACTTTATCGGCGATCCGCACTCGGCAATTGTTGATTTGCAAATGACGCGCGTTGTAGGCGGAAACCTGGTGAAGGTTTTGGCTTGGTATGATAATGAATGGGGATACTCTAATCGCCTCGTCGAGCAAGTGGTGGAGATAGGGAAAGAAGAGTAAATCGTATGTCTCCCGATGTTCAGCCGGCCAAGGGACGTACATTGCGAACAATGGACGACCTGCCGCTGGACGGAAAGCGGGTTATCGTGCGCGTGGATTTTAATATAACGGTGGGAGATGACGGGGTGGTGGATGACCACGAGGATTATCGGATTAAGGCCACCCTACCCACTATCTATGAGCTGCAGCAGCGTCGTTGTAAAGTGCTGCTGTTGACGCATTTGGGACGGCCGCATGAAGATGGGGAGAATATTGATATGGCTCCCATACGCCATCGTCTTCAGGATTTGTTAAGGGAGGATGTTCGTGAGCTATCAAAGCTCTCGGGTGACGGTGTTGAG
>JBBEDC010000020.1:0-5562 GCA_040881505.1 Candidatus Anderseniibacteriota bacterium | reverse complement strand
CCGGCTTGTATCCTCTAAGCCAAGGTATTCATATAGGGACTGTTTAGTTGGAATGCGGTCATCGTGCCAAAAGTAGTCAAGGCGAGGAGCACCAATAACGGCAATCTTATCTTCAGACACCTGTGGCGCTACTTGTAATAGGTGATCCTTCATCATCTCGTTCCAGACAATAAAGGAGTCAGCGAAGGCAACACCCTTATTAGCTTGCATGTGCCGGTTAATCTTCCATACGTTATCCCAGCTTGCGATAAAGGTGAGGGGTTTTATTTCTAATTCCTGAGCCGCTTTTAGGATGGGGTAATCGAGCGGGTCAATTCCAACTGTGTCTGTTATCACAACGTCAGGGCTATGCTGGCGCAATACTTCAACGTGTTGGGCAATATCATCAATTGGTGGGTTTTCGACAAAGAGGAATTTGTCACTGTAAGATCCGAATATCTTAACTCGATGTTTTGCGCCTGGGCTCATTACGACAATCTGACTAATGTCAGTATCCGCCTCGAGCAATTCTTTAAGGGGCATAACCAATTCACGCAGGTGGTATCCAGTAGGAACAGAAAAGAGAAATTTCATCATGTTTTTCGCTTAGGGATTAGGAGAAATACCAAAAGGGTAAGCGTAGCCAGAGAGGCAACAAGTCCAGCGTACACTGAAAGCGGACGATATGTCATTTCTACTGTCGTTTGTCCAGCCGGAAGCTGTATTGACCGAAAAAACCGCTCTCCTGGCAGAATAGGGATGGTTTCTTGGTTCACACGAGCGACCCATCCGGGATACCACGTATCTTTAACTATTACCGCCGTACCATTTTGAGAATCACCTTGGAGGCGAACGTGGTCTGGCGCAACCGGAATGTACTTAACTGCGCTGCCATCTTCCGCTATCGCACGGGGCCTGCTTTGAAGTTCGTGTATCGCCACGCCGTTTACTGTGTGCTGCGGATCCGTTGTCATCTCATCAATAGCTATCGGTACAAGCACGGCACCGATGTTGAGCTCTTCAGCTAGGGTGGTATCTGCAATTGAATACCCCGCTTCACCACGCAACTGCGCCAAAGCCACTTCGTGAGCCTGGATATCAAGCGAGGCCGGCCATTCAATTCCGGATATTCCAAATTGCGTGTGTGCCATTGGTACCAGAAGCTGCCGCTGCAGCTCCCGCGCTTGTCTATCCGCTCGGGAATCCGAATCGGTAAAGATTGCCCCTGTATCTCCACCTTCCCGGATGGAGTAGATACGTGCTTGCTGAGTTTGAATTGAAGCTGGAAGAGCCTGTACGGTTGCCGGTGGTTCTAGAATTGTGTTCCAAGCCTGGGTTGGCGTAGTTGTGGCGGCGATGATAGTGAGCTCTATGACGGATATAACAAGCAGAGCTTGCTTATGCCTCACCAAAAAAGGCGCTGCAACGAGAGGAATTAGCGCAAGCCAGGTGTAGGGCGACGCAAAGCTTGCACTTGAGGCTTGCGCGCTTGATACCAGCCCCGCTATTTTCTCAACGTAGTACGAGCTTTGCTCCGCAAAAATGGAGGAAGGAAGGAGTTGTTGCAGTACGGTAAATATTCCTTCTGGTTTAATACTGAGTACATACAGCGCGATGTTGTATATCACCACAACAATGCCAATACTTGCAGCAGCCCAAACCAAAAAGGTGCGTAGCTCTTTAAGGTTCTTTGAAAACCCAACCGCAGCAAAGATGCTTAGGGCTAAGGAGGTGAAGATCAGCCAGCGGCTTGGCGCGGAGAATACCCACAGCGAGGGCTCAATTCCAATTAATCGAAATGGCGATAGTGAGCCTAGGGCTAACAGGAAAGAGATGATAACTACATAACGCCAGAAACGATATGTAGCATCACGCCTCGTTTTCCATAGCGCCCATATTGCAATGAGGAGTGGGATAACACCAATGTAAAACCCCTGCTCAATTTCCAGTCGTCTGCCCCAGTACGAATCGTCATTCCCGTAAAAGCGGGGGAATACAACGGCGGGGAGGTGATATATCGGGTAGCTATATTGATTAGCTCGTTCAATGTTAAATCCTTGCGAGGAATTACGGGATGAAAACTGGAATAGCTCAGCGGTTGGAAGTAGTTGTGCGGCGGTGAGCAACACAGCCCCAACGCCAATGAGCGCCACTGTTCGTATGCCGGAAATGCCAGTGCTAGCGGTAAACTTCTGATATATAAAATATATGCTTGATAGAGCAGCGATGAGGATTGGAATTTGAAACTGACCGATGAGGACAGGAAGCGCTAAAACGATGATCGGCAAAATAAGATCACGGGATACAAGCTTCTTTTTTGTAGCCAACATGTGCATTACCACGATTTGCCAAGGCAGCCAGGTAACAGCCAGGAATATATTGAGGTGGGTTGTGTGCTGCCATACCGAAGCGCTTAAGGCAAAGGCTATGGTACCAAACGCGGCAGCTAGCGGAGGCAGCGCAAATACCTTACGTAGTAAAAAGAACATTCCTGCCCCCAACGCTATAACGTGAGCAATAACAATAACCGGCAGGTAGATAGATATCGGCAGCAGCAATCGCCCTAGGAGTAAAGGCGGGTAGTAAAAACCGATCTGACCGCCGGCCAAAACCGGGTACCCCCAGGCGACATCAGGGTTCCAGGCCGGAATATGACCCGCTCTGGATTCCTGTTGATAAAACAGCTCAAGCGGAATATATACATCCCGCATATCCCCTATAGCGTAAAACTTGCCTAATAAAATCGGCCAGAAAGGAATTAGTAGAACTATTAAGAGCAGCCAAAACAGCCATTGACGTTGATTGAATAGCGAAGTAAACAGAATACGCGGCATCTGATCATTGTAGCACTCAAAAAAGGGAGCACATGCTGGAAACGTCTTACGATCTTGAGCCTTTGATCATGTGGAGCCTGGTTGGAGCAGCCTATGGATACCTCACGCTTAGGCGCAAGCACTGGAGCGTACAAACGGTCGGCTGGATACTAGGAACCTGTTTGGGGGTCGGAACGCATCTTGCGATGGCCAGCCTCAGCTGGAGCGGTGTTTTGGGGTACCGGCCCATACTCCAATCGACCGTGGACTGGAGCTGGTGGAGCTTGATCATGCTCATCATGCTGTTCATCCTTGCCCTTTGCAGCACGCTGGACCGCCGTGACCCCTTTATCGGATCCCGAAATCGTACAGGGATCAAGGAGTTCGATCGTAAGTGAGGCCTACCCCTCACTTTTTTTATTTCCCAAAAAAGCGCAGCTTCCAAACTAACCACAACGCTTCCCAAATAATGCCGTTACTCATCTTTGATTGTCCTTCTCGACGTTCAGTGAAGATTATGGGAATTTCCGTAATATGCTTATTGCGCTTCCATGCTCGGTAATTCATTACAACTTGAAACCCGTATCCGTCAGCTGCTACGGTCGGCAAATCAATATCTCGCAACGTCTGAGCTCGCCAAGCCTTAAAGCCGCCGGTCGCATCCTTGATCGGCAACCCCGTAATCTTGCTAGCGTATACATTGCCAGCAATGCTGACCAGCAATCGTTTGAGCGGCCAGTTTATAACGCTAATACCGTGTGAATAGCGGGAGCCTATAACAAGATCGTGTTTATGGAGTGCGTGTATGAGGCGAGGTACGTCCTGGGGATCATGGGAAAAATCAGCATCCATTTGTACAATAGCATCAGCTCCGTGATCGAGCGCGTACTGAAACCCATGTACATACGCCCGGCCTAAGCCTGATTTTTTCTCACGCACTTCAAGATGAAGCGTAGGATGTTGCTTTTGAAAATCCCGAACCACATCCGCCGTACCGTCAGGGGAGTTATCATCAACAATCAAAACATGAAGATTTTCAATATTGAGCCCGAATAGCTGGGGGATCATCTGCTCAATATTAGTTTTTTCGTTGTAGGTTGGGATAACGACCCAGGGGTTTTGCATATGCCGTTAGAATACGAGAGGGGAATGTATTAGTCCAGCTGCATGCTGATGTGCATAAGTTCAGAGCGTCAGGTACACTAGGGGTGGTACTTTTCTTGTCTTCCGGAGAGATAGCATGAATATTAGCCTGAAGGACGGCTGTTGCCATCAGCAAGGCTGTAGTGGTCAGTTGGAGCTTGTCGCGGTCAATGACGAAGGGCCAGTGGTAAGATGTCTCCAATGCGCTCATACGTGCCTCTTCGAAACCAGCATTTTCAGCGAGTTTTACGGGCGCTACTGCCTTCCTTTCTTGGAGAGACAACTGGAATCCTGACGCACTCCACCGATCGTCGGTGGCTTTTATTTATCACATTGCCTCATTCAACACCGCCATCACCTCATCAGCCGTAATCACCGAAAGACAGCTCTTCGTAGACTGCTTCCCCGGATTTTGCCATCCTTTGTATCCCTGCACTTTTTGCTCCGCAGGAGTCAAATTGATAAACGTTGTATCGTCCTTGAGCATCTTTAGTTTGTTCCAATTCGTCGGCCCGACAATCGTACGATGATATTTCTTTGAATCAGAAATATATTCATTCAAAAAGTATGCCGGCGCCGTTCGATGCAAATACATATCACCGTACAGTGTAATGGTTGGGCAACCAACGGCTGCCGCAAAATGAAGCGGCCCCGATAGTACGCCAATGGCTACGTCACAAAACATAAGCGTAGCGATATTTTCTCGCAGCGTAAGCGCCCGTCCGTTATATACCGGCGTATACTTACCACCGAACCAGATAGGCGGCGCCCCATATTTCTTTTCGATCGCTGCCTCAAGCGCCTGAATCTTTCCGGGATCCCATCCACGCGTCGTAGTTCCTTCCAAACCCTCAAGCAGTACAACTCGAGGCCTTTCATATTGCTCAATAACGGCCTCGGCTACCGCCTTGTCTTCATCGGTCAGGTATAGCTTGTAGTTGGAATATGTCTCGCCAGACATATCCACTACCTCATACATGCGATCCATTGGGTTATCATGATGACCAATACCGATATCCAGCTCATACACCCCGTCATATTCCCCTGATTCTTTTTGTTCCTCGTAATATTTCCGACTCCAGGTCGGGAAACTCTTTCCTTCTTCCACACAGATCGTTCCCTCAATCGATAGGGACGTATCGTGCCAATGTATTAGCTGATCAATATGCGGGTCGTGCATCATAAGGGCGATGGAGAATCCGCTTTGGTTCCGCTCTCCCCAGTAGGCTTGTTTAGTAAAGGAAGGAAATTTGCGTTTGTTTACCTTGTATCCCCACGCAGTAACAAGGGTAACGTGGCAATCCGGGTGTTTTTTCTTCAGTGTTTCCAGTACTGGAGGTATAAAGAACACCATATCTCCCATGTTGCCAATATGTCTGACTAAAAACTTCTTCATACCTTCTTGCTCTGTATATCAGCAACTAATTGATTCAAGCGCAAGGCCGATTGCTCATAGCCGTACGTTTGCATCTTCTCCTGGGCAGTTGTAACTACCGTCTGGTAAAAGTCGGGCTCTGTAAGCAATCGTCGAGCTTGAGAGAGAAGCTCCTCGTCTGTTTGATCTTTTCCGGCTGGCAGCTGGGGAAACAGATCAACCTGGCCGTCGGAGTCCGCCCCAACACTGGGC
>JBBEDC010000019.1:0-34327 GCA_040881505.1 Candidatus Anderseniibacteriota bacterium | reverse complement strand
ATTGGAACCAGAAAGCGACAAATTCAATTGCCAGTTAATGACTCCGATATTAAGGCTATCCTGTTTCGAAAAAATCCTTTCGGACACAGCTGCGTTGTGATCAGAAAGTCTATTTTCATAAATGCCGGTGGTTATGATAATAACCTTCGTTATGCCCAAGACAGAGACCTATGGTTTCGTCTTATGCCGCAGACAACATTTGCGAATATTCCGGAATTCCTTGTAACGAGATTAATAGATACACGTATCTCAAAGACGAACAAGCGAGAGCAAACTATAACAAGTATGCGCCTTGCTGCTAAATACATTCGCTTGTATAAAGCCTCGGCTCTAAATTATTTTTTCCTTCTTGAACCTGCCCTTGCTTACTGTTCTCCCCTGTGGCTCCGGCACGTTATAAGAAAGGTGATATGACAATCCTTCTTCCGATTAAACTACGCGCCACTGGAGGAACCTCTTCATTTGCACGCAAGTTCCAAGCTAGTATGCAAAGCAGAGGATACAATGTCATCTTTGCGCCTTCAGTTTCCTATGACATTCTACTTGCTTCCCCACGAGCCCCGATACGTCTTTTGTTAGAGGCTAGAATGCGCAGGCGCCCAATCGTACAACGTCTTGATGGGGTCTATTACCCCGCAATTGCTGGACGGTCCTACTCATTTCATAATGCTTCACTGTGGTATATCAGAAAGTATTTTGCTACCACTCTGATATACCAGAGTCGTTTTTCAGCTAAGTCATGTGATCGATATCTTGGCGCATCTCAGCTACCATCGCAGATTATATACAATGGGGTCGATACTGATATCTTTAGTCCAACAGGTAGTACGGTAGATCTTCGCGACAACCCGAACCAGCAAATCCTTATCACAGCTTCACGGTTTCGACGGAAAGATCAAATCATCCCTTTGCTTGTGGCATTTGCCCAATACCGACAGGAGTATACAACAAACTGTAAGCTCCTTATTATTGGCAACTTCGAAGGAGAGGTGGCTGACATACCTCAAATTAAAGCGGGAGAACCAGGCGTAACCTTTATAGGAACCATACCTCATTCAAAACTTCCGCAGTACCTACGCTCTGGCGACGCATTTCTCTTTACCCACCGCAACCCCCCTTGTCCCAACAATGTGATCGAAGCGATGGCGTGCGGCCTTCCTATATGCGGGGTGGCAGATGGTAGTATGTCCGAACTTATTCTACCAGGAAAAGAGGGAGAGCTCGTACAAAGTTCGGGAGATCCCTTTACTGAACCGCGCACTTTTTCTGATACTGAGTTTGCAGACAATATGGCAAAGATACTGGCTAATCAACATGTCTACTCGTCAGCCGCACGAGACACGGCGTATGCTCGCTTTTCTCTCGAAGCTATGGTTGATGCCTACTGTGACGCTATCGAGAGCACGATTTTCTAACCTGTAACTTTTCTATCCCCAGAGCTGGCGCTTAGCACTGCGGGCAAAAGCATATGCAGAGCTTTTGAATGTTGGCTGATGTGCATACTTCTGCAATGCTTCGTCATCGCCGTAGTGGTCTCGATAGTACTGATACGGTACAGATGCACTGAATGATCGCCGCTTAACAAATACACGCTTATTTTCATCAAGCGAAATGCCCCTCTCCATAGCATACCGCAGGAACTCCTCACGGTAATGAGCCATGCTTTTTTGCTTATCAAATCTCGGATCGGCATGGTGAACTTTGCAGCTGGCAAAGAAATTGTCATACCTCACTGCATGATGAGGAATAAAGCCAGAGACATATTCGGTATTCTGTCGAGCTCGCTTGCCAGCGCGTATTTCCAGCTTGTTTCGATTTTCCCCACCTTGAATGCAGTATCGGAAAAACTCCTTTCGCCACAACGATGGCTGGAAGTTCATATACCAACGGTATCTGCGATCGTACGAATACCAAGGTTTTGTGTCATCCGGAATAAAGAAGGCATTTTGAGTTCGCTGCAGAAAGCGGTAATAGTTACTCGAGGGTGGTGATAGCTGAAGGCGACCAAGGTTAGGCTCCGCCTGCATAATCTCATAATACGGATCAAGGTTAAGTGAATCTTGTCGGACAACGTGGTCGTCGCACATCATCACAAAGATATCTTCCTTGACATACTGCAAGGCATGAAGAAAATTATTTGCGCGTCCTAAGTCTTTCTCCAACTGAATCACTACAACCTTCTCATCAAGTCCATATGGTGCGGGTTGATCAGTAACTAGATAGACAACATCAAAATACTTATGCTTCTTCAACTCGTGATAGAAGTGGGGAATAACCTCATACAGCACTGCCGGAGATTGCACCAAAACGGCTCTGGCCATACGCTACAGGCGGTCAATAAGCGAGTATGTAAGCGCCCTAATACGACCCGAAACGAGTGGCTTTATATAAGAATAGGCGCCTTTAAAGAAACGCTTTGGAGGGCTTTGAATCACTTTTCCGGCCTGGATTTGCCCTATAATTGTTCCATCTGCTCCGCGAACCCATTTCAACCGGTTCGAACCCTCAAAAACAATTGTTCCGTCATATAGCTGCCACAGGAAGCTCTGATAGTCAGCATAGTTTGGCCAAATACTTGCCGGCTCATTATTAGATATACCAAAAGCTGCAAAATATTCTTTGCTGACGAAAATCCCATTTGTCTCAGTTGCCGCAACAAGCTCGTATCCTTTCTTTTTTCCAAGCTTAGTAAGAGCAAGTAAACTTGATCCTCGGTCTGAAGCAAAGTCGATGTGGATGGGAATTGTCTTGTTATGCTCAATGATAACCACACGCGGTTGATACTTCTCTAACGACTCCCAAATTCGATAGTCTTCACTATCGATATCAATTGAAAGCAAGTCAAACCGCGATGGAATAGGAGTCCGAGCCAATAAAGAATCAAGGCTCTTGTCTCCAGCAATCTCAACTGCCTCGTTTAAACAGAAAACCTTTTCATTGGAAGCATACCGTTTTTCCAGCGCTTCAAAACTATCACGGTACTGTCGAAGAGTCAGCGTACTGTCATGGGTAGGCTCAATCTGAACCGCTGACCACCCGTGATGCTCAATGAATTGCCAAGTATTACTTCCTCTTTTCCCATCAGCTGCTCCAAACTCAACGCACCATTTACTATCCTCTCCAATAATGTCAAAAACCGTGCGTAAGATTCTGTCTTCTCCACGTTGCGCTGTATAATTTGGAATACTCTCATCGCGAGCACATGCGCTCAGCCACGCTGGCTGCCGTACTGCAACCTGAGTTTGAGTATTAACCCTATCCATAAACCACTCCTTGTGATACCTGTATTTCTCCTACCTGCTGCATGCTGCCGCGTCCCCAAGGCACATACTTCACTCCCGATACAAAGTCCTGATGTTCATACGTCCGCCAAGGGTCAAAGATCACTCCGTTATCCACTCCACTCTCTTTTAGTCGTAGCGGCAAATTGTCAAACTCCGACCACGGGGTAGCTAATATCGTAACGGCGCTTTTCGTAACACATTCGATATCAGATGACGCAAATTGAATACTTGGATGCAAAAGAGGCTTAGCTGCCTCTATCGCTTTCGGATCATATACCACTACTGTTTGGCCTCTGCTTGCCAGCATATTCGCAAGCTCCAACGATGCTGACTCTTCAACAACGTGCGTACCTGGTTTAAATGACAGACCAAGTACCCCAATGATTCCATTTTCTCCAGCCAGATGGATAAGGGTATCTGTAAATGACGTTAACAAATCCTCGTTAAATCTATCGGTTGCTGCAACAAGCTGTTCTGACACTCCAGCTTGTCGTAAGACGTAGAGCAAGGCGCGATTATCTCGTGGAAAACACGGACCACCGTATGGCATTCCTCCCTTGAGCACTTTGGGACTAATACGAGAATCCAAACCCAAAGCGTGAGCTACCGTATCACTGTCCGCACCCGGCAAACCGTCACATACCGCCGCCAGCATATTGGCATACGTAATTTTTGTCGTCACGAATGTGCTTAGGCACAGCTTAATAAGCTCAGCGTTGATATAATTCGTGTGTACAAATTTTACGTCCTTCCGTTCATACAGTTTGTGAAGCACGTGCTCCAGACGCTCCCCTACTTCAGGTGAAGCCGCTCCTATTAAGGCCATATCTGGATTCATGTAGTCACGAAGCATTGTTCCCAGAGCAATAAAACAGGATTGTAGCAAAAGTAAAACCCTTCCCCATTCTTACGGCCCGACACCCGCTCTAATGCCGGAATTATTTCCTCTTCAATCGTTCCCGGCGTTACCGAACTTACCAGAACGACTAAAGGCTGAGTCTTGCAAACCGCAAGGTCGGGCCCGATATTTTCTATAGCAGAAAGTAAATCCTTTGTCGTAAACTTCCCCGACGGTTCTCCAGGCGTGTTAACAAAAAGATATATAACCTCATTTTCCCCAACAGCCTCGCTGAGATTTGTTGTGGCCGTCAGCATATCGCTGCTTTCGCGCAAAAGCTCCTGAAGGCCTGGCTCAACGTCAGAAACAGTACCGGCATTAATAGCCGCCACGCGTTCTGGAGAAATATCTATACCAGTTACCTGGAAACCTCTATGCGCTAAACAAGCAGCGAACGCTAAACCAAGCTTTCCCAGACCTACTACTGAAACGCTCTGCGGAACATCTGTTGTCATACCGCTGCAGCTGTTTGTTTAATTTGGGCTTTTACTTGCGCAGCAACCCACTCATATGTACGCTCCATCCCCAAACGAAGAGGTTGGCTTGGGGCCCAATTAAGCTTTGCTCGAATCAGCGTATTGTCAGAATTCCGCCCGCGGACACCCTCAGGTCCTTCAACATTCACCAGGTTTAGATTTTTCCCCGAAATACCTATCACCATACGGGCTAAATCGTTAATACTAATCATCTCCTCTGAGCCAATATTAACTGGCCCTCCGAAGCCTGACTCCATAAGGTGACGTACACCCTCTAAACATTCATCGATGTATAAAAAAGAACGCGTTTGATCTCCTTTCCCCCAAACCTCTATCGTAGATCCTTCTGGGGCCTGGGCAACTTTACGACATAGTGCAGCAGGCGCTTTTTCCCTGCCACCCTGCCATGTCCCTTCTGGGCCAAATACATTGTGAAACCGAGCAATTTTGACATCCAGGTTATGATGGCGTCCATACGTTTTAAACAATCGCTCGCCAAATAGCTTTTCCCAACCATACTCACTATCGGGTTCAGCAGGGTAAGCGGAGTCCTCACGGCACATGGGGTTATCTGGATCTTGTTGGTTACGCTGCGGATATATGCAAGCCGAGGAAGAATAAAACAGTTTTTTTGTACCAGTTTCACGAGCAGCATCGGCAATATTCAGGTTTATCATGGTTGAGTTATGCATAATTTCAGAATCGTTCTCACCAGAAATAAAGCCCATACCACCCATATCGGCAGCAAGTTGATACACCTCTTCAACCCCAGTGACTGCTCGCTTGGCAATCTCGGCATCTCGCAAGTCACCAAGAATATATTCATCGGCTACCGTAGGAGAAAAAGCTTGCTCTTTAATATCAACAGCTCGAACCCAGTATCCTTCACCCTTAAGCCGCTTTACTAAATGGGAGCCAATAAACCCGCCTCCGCCACATACAACAGCTGTTTTACTCATGTCTGAAAGTATATACCAACTGAACAAGAGTTAACAAGATTCCGAACTACTTCGTCCCCTGCGCAAAGGACTGCAAGTTCCATTGAGCGTAAAAAGCGCCTTTGAGGGCTAAGAGTTGTTCAAGTGTCCCACTCTCCTTAACTCTCCCATTTTCCATATAGACAATATAGTCTGCTTCTTTGATGGTAGACAGTCGGTGAGCGATAACAATAGCCGTCTTATTCCGAAGCGCCTGTCGAATAGCCGCCTGAACACGCTGCTCAGTGATGGTATCCAGAGCACTAGTAGCCTCGTCGAGTAATATAATATCGCTGCCTTTAATGAGTGCGCGTGCAAGAGCGACGCGTTGCCTTTCACCGCCAGACAACTGGACACCGCGGTCTCCAACGTTCGTATTCAAGCCTTCTGAAAGCCTCTCAATAGTTTCCTCAAGGTTTGCTGCTTTAATTGCGCGTCGCAGATCATCCTCAGTTGTTTCGGGTCGACCATAGCTAATATTGGCCCGCAATGTATCATTAAGGAGCACTGCATCTTGATCAACATACGCCATATTCTGACGCAAAGAGTGAGTAGTGAAGGATCGAATATCTTCTCCATCAATAAGAATGGACTGAGATGGGCAATCATAAAAGCGCATTAACAAACTAATGATAGTCGACTTCCCTGCCCCAGAAGGACCGACCAGCGCCACGAACTGTCCTCGTTTAACAGTGAAGTTCACATTAGTGAGGAGGGGCCGGTCGTCATATTGAAAAGACAGATTTGAAAACTCAATTGCTTCTGAGAGCCTAGTGAATTGTTTGTCTCCTGACGGAACAGAGAACTTCCGCTTATCAGTAAATAGCCGCATAATCTCCCGGGTTGGAGGAGCCATTTCTGAAACAGATGCCCACATCTGAGTAAAAACCTTAAAGAGCGGCATAGTCTGAGCAGCGACATACAAAAACACAATATAGTTGGTGATATCCTGGTTTGGATTTTCAGTGAGGCTAATCGAAATAAAAGCTACGACGGCGATCAGGATAAGCAGCGCGAATAACCGAGGAACAATACCGGTTAGATCTCCAAATGCATTAGCTTTGAGCTCCACTTGACGGAGTCTTTCGTTCATCCGGGCATACTTTTGCTGGGTTGGCTTCTCTTGGGTATAGCTCCACACCAGAGGCATAGCCGAAAGAATACTGAATGACTCACGCCCAAGCTCCATCGAAACTTCTTTTGACTGCTCCCACCATCGATTAACCCGTCTCATAATTGTCCGCGAGACGAAATACAGCACAGGAAAAACTAAGGCAACAAAAATAAGGAGCTTCCATGAGAGCCAAGCCATTACAAGCACGTAGGCAAACAGCCGAGCAGTGTTCGTAAGAGAATCCTGTAGCATTTTTACCAACTCTGTAACACGAGTAGTGTAGTCAAGAAGCTTCTTGCTATATCCCTGACTCACGCGGTCAAAGTAAAGTTTCCCAAAACGGAAGTATCGATCATACACAGCTGTATGCAAACGATATTTGTAAACGCCTTGCAAGTACCGTCCGAATACCCGGTTGCCATAACTTACGAGAGTTGAAAAAGCGTTCAGTCCTAAGATTGCAGCCGCCAGAACAAAAAAGGTTTGAGCAATACTGCCTTGGCCTTCCTGCACGAGACTGATAAACCAGTCGAATGTATTGTCAAGAATCGGTTGACCTGTCCCAATGCTAAAATTACCCGTTGTAACACCACGAGCTAAAGGAGCTAAGAGTCCTAAACCAATGGCATCAGCAGCTGAAACCACTAGTGATAAGCACAGAGGAATTGCAATGTGATACCAGCGCATGCCAAGAATGTGCATGAACTGCTTTATGATTTCAGTCCTATCTCGTCTCACTTGAGGACCAGTATTGGTTTTTTTCAAAGTATTCATTCGATATGAGGTGAGAATACGATATTCTTGTATAGATAGCCATGGGAGATCCGCTGTACATGGGCAAGCAATGTTGCCTATGGTAGAAAGACTAGACCATATGGAAACTAATACTGCTAAGTCCATTGCGATAGTCACGTCCGGGCATATCCCAAGCTACTGGGCTCATAGTATCAATACCGCTAAGCATGCCAAGGGATTTGGAGATATCGGGCTGAAGCCGACAATATTTAGCGTTCTTCACCGCAGTGAATACAGTATGTTCAGAGCCCTCTCAAGCATGCACCAATTTTATGGCATTCCTGAATCTATCCCTATTCACCTGGTTCGTGACCACTCACTATACTATTACCGCGACATGTTTCCGCTTTCGTGGGCGTTAACTGCTCTCGATAAAGTTTCAGGCCTCAAAGCGCGGTATTTTCATGACCCGGAAGTTGAGCTTGCTCAACAGGTGATTAAGCTCAAGCCGGACCTGGTGTATGCGCGCACCTACCGGGCAGTGTATACGCTGGTAAAAAATGGTATCCCCACAATTATGGAAACCCACCGTGCAGCCCTAGACCATCCCCACCTTCTTCGAACACTTAGCCTGTCCCAGAAAGCAGCATTTTTGGGCATCACCACGATCCATGAAAGCATTCGGGATAGATATATGGACGCTGGAATACCTGCTTCAAAGATTCTTGTGGCTGAAGATGCAGTTGATGAGGAGGATATTGCTCCAGAAACGTTTAATCTAACCGCCTTGCGAAATGAATTGAGTCTGCCAAGTAAGAGATTAGTCATGTATGTTGGTAGCTTGCATCACGGAAAAGGCATTCCAACAATTTTAGATATGGCTGAGCGCATGCGTTCGCGACGGGATGTTACATACGTTGTAGTAGGCGGGCCTACCCGAACTGCAAACTCCTATCGACGTATGTGCTCTTCACGTAACCTTTCAAATGTTAAAATTATTGGTCCAGTCCCCCCCAAACAGGCTGTTAAGTATCGGCAGGCGGCAGATGTTTTACTCCTTTGTCCGGAAGATCTAAAACGAAGTGTAATGGACTACGACACCACCTCTCCTCTGAAGCTATTCGAATACATGGCCAGTGGTACGCCTATAGTGGCCACGTCTTCACCTGCCACCAGCCGGATACTCGAACATAACAAAGACAGCCTTATCGCCAACTCTAACATGGTCGAAGAACTTGTTGCGCTCACAAACTCCACATTAGATAATACAGCAGCTGCTAAGCAACGAGCGACATGCGCTAAGCAAAAAATTTATCAATTTACATACCAGCAACGGTGCCAAAAAATCCTTAACTTCTTTGTCCTATGAATCGTCTTCCAATCATTCTTCCTCTTTTACAGTGCACCAAGTGCGAGGGACAACTTAGTCAACACCCAGATTCGTTGAGCTGTAAATCCTGTGAGGCTGAATTTCCTATTATTGACGGAGTTATCCGGTTTGTTGAAAAGGAATACTACAAACTCAGTAAAACACATTCCACGCTTGAAGAAAAAACTAAAAATTATTTCGGTTATGAGTGGGAAGTGTTCGAAAATTGGGGATTTGTTGATGACAAAACTCTAAAGCCCTCCGAGCGACATATGTGGCATGGAGGTACCTCTGAGGCTCGCAGGCTAGCCTTCGACAGTAAATGTCGTCTCACGGCATCTGAGTTAGAAAATAGCAATGTTATCCTCGATGCTGGTTGTGGCAACGGGCGATATACGTACGAAGCGGCATCCCGCACGGATAATACTGTGATCGGGGTTGATATCGGCTACGGATCTGTCGCCTCAGCGGCCAAGAACACTAAAAACCTTGATAACGTTATCGTCATTCAAGCCAGCTTGTTCGCCCTCCCTTTCAAGAATGGGAGCATTGATGCGGTTTTTAGTAATGGTGTACTAATGCACACGGGTAATGCCCAGAAAGCGTTCATCGAGATTGCCCGTACGGTTCACTTTGGAGGAGTGTTTGTCGCCCATCTCTACCATAAGTTAAACCCACTTTGGGAACTGAACGACTACATACTCAGAAGGTATACTACGCGCCTTTCGATTGAGAGAGCCATTGTTCTCTCCCGGCGCTTGGCCAGCTTAGCTTCCTATCTTCATCATATTCACCCTGCCCTGTTGACGATCATAAACGGCTTTTTGCGTCTTCAGCCGACCACCCATCATATGTTTGATTGGTATTCAGCCCCAATTGCCACCCATCATACATACCCCGAAGTGGAAGGCTGGTTTCGAAAAACAGGATTTAACCATATCGACTCCCGAAAGCCTCGTCGCTCCGCTTTCTTTCGCAAACCCTGGGCGCTTAATGTAAAGGGTACCAAGCAAGCCCTGTAGTCATCGTATGTGCGGTATTGTCGGCCACATTTCACACAACGCACCTATCAACCGCACAGTTGCGGAGAAGATGGTTGCTTCCCTGCACCATCGTGGCCCCGATGGATCCGGGACCTATTGTCAGGGTAACGTGTTTTTAGGACATACCCGGTTGAGCATCATTGATACCTCCACTGCCGGAACCCAACCGATGTGGAGTAAAGACAAGTCTATAGCAATATCGTTCAATGGGGAGATTTATAACTTTTTGGATATACGACAGCGCCTTCATAACTCACATTTTGTATCCCATACGGACACCGAGGTTATTCTTGAGGCATACCGTAGCTGGGGACTAGCACGGACGCTAGAACAGCTGCGTGGCATGTTTGCCTTTGTGATATATGACCAAAAGGCGAAAAAAGTATATCTAGTGCGGGATCGAGTTGGCATCAAGCCGTTAGTATACTACTGGGACGGCAACAATCTAATTTTTGCATCGGAGCTTAAGGCATTAACCCATTCCCCTGTTGTATCAAAAACGATCCGCCCCCAATCGATTAGTGACTTCTTAGTATATCGATACATTCCCAACCCCGATACGATCTATGAAGATGTATATAAATTGGAACCCGGCCATTACTTAGAGCTAGATCTTACTACCTTCACGCTCACAAACCGCACATATTGGCAACTTCCAGCCGTTTCGGGGACAAACGAGGTATCACGCAAGGAGGCCCTCCAGCACGTTGCCAAGCTGATGGATGAAAGCGTGCGTTACCATCTAGTTGCGGATGTTGAGGTAGGTACGTTTTTAAGCGGTGGGATTGATTCATCACTTATCAGCGCAGAAGCACGCGAACGCAAGCATGACATCCGGGCCTTAACAATTGACATACAACCCCCAAAATACAGCGAAGTTGACTATGCCAGGCAGGCCGCTGAACATATTGGCATCACCCTACATGCGGAGAAGGTGGGTAGGAATGAATTTATGACCGAGCTTGACGCAATATTTGCCGCATATGATGAACCATTTGCAGACAGCTCCATCGTACCAACATACCTATTAGCTAAAGCAACCCGTAAGTTAGGAATCAAGAGCGTCCTCTCTGGAGATGGCGCAGATGAATTGTTCTATGGATACAGATGGTACACCACCTTCCAGTATAGTTCGCTGTTACCATCCTTTTTGCAGAAAGCGCTTGGATACTATGAGGAGGATCCGCTCGAGCGATACCGCAAACACATGTTCAACCGCTTCACAAATACGGAAGTCGCAGCTCTGTTTAACCTACCAACCCCTCCTTCAAGCTCTCACCTCTATCACCGTCACAAGGGTTCGAGAATTTCCGCCGACACTATTAACTGGATTGATTTTAAAACATTTCTAGTAGATGACATTTTATACAAAGTTGATATTGCGAACATGGCTCATGGCGTGGAGGTCCGCGTTCCCTTTCTTGACCACACATTGGTTGAGTATGTCCATTCCTTACCAGGCTCGATTATCCACCCCCTGGGTCGTCGCAAACACCTACTGAAATCCATAGCCACCCACTCGCTGCCTCCCTCAGTTATAAAACGACCCAAAAAGGGATTTAGCGCCCCGATCATGCAGTGGGCCAATGATCACGTCTACCGCTCATTGAAAACAAGCGTATTGGCTGAGAAAGGGCTAATAAAGCAGGAAGCTTTGGATCATTTCTTGGAAAATGAGACAAATAGCGGCAAGGTGTGGCAGCTATACACCTTTAATCAGTGGGCCAGACACCACGTGTGAAGCGATGTACTAATGCATCCCAAGGAACAAACAGAGCAAAGAGTATAAATTGATCAAAGAAAAATATTCCCATCGTAAGCGCTATCATCACGTGCATTCCAAGCAAGCCTAATACGAAAATATCGATTCTCCGGCGCAAGATAATCACAAGAATCAGACCAACTTCGAATATAATAGTGGCGATTGTAGACATAGTAAGCACGACTTCGCTCTGAATCATAAGTGCAGCAGCTGGAAGCAGTTCACCAAAAGACATGATGTTTTCTCGCAGAATAGTGCGAGATAGGTTGTATGGACTAAACCAATTCACCTGAGCAGACGCCATCTTGGACAAGCCAGTAAAGGCATAGGTCATGCCTATTACAACAAGCATCCATTTTAACCAATCCAGACGATACCTAGATGCTTTTCCTGGTTGTAAGAAGCTCTTGGACCTAGTCCAACCCCTACGCCCAATATCCGCAAGAGTAGTCCGATGATAGGGATCTTGAAACTCAAACACTGCGTAAAGAATGAGCGCGTATACAACCGGCAAAAAGGTTGCTCCGGAATTAGTGACTACATAGTGAATTGCAATTGTATGAGCCAAAAGTAATGCCGCAAGAAATGCTGCCCACTTCCTCCAAACACCTATGGCGACCAGGATGATGAGAAAAGCAATGGTCCACTGAACATATGGAAGATATTCTCGATATGATACAAATGGAAGAAACGGACTGTGCAGACTCTGTTCGAACAAAAAGTCCGGCCAGTGCTGTAGCTCCCCTAAGCGATATGAGAGCAGTTTCCATATGGCGTACGCAGCTAAGACAACGCGAGCAACGAGCAGATTGAAAGGCGAAAAGCGTTCAGGCTCAGCAAAGTAGTTTATAAAGAGCCTCATAGTGAGAAGGTACGAACAAGGTTTTCCCGGTCAACCAAAATGTGCTTGCCATCTTCTGACATCTGAACTTCACGCTTGAATACATGCAGTTCTGAAAAAGTCTGAATACCGCTCAGTTCTTCGGCGTCCCAGGAGTATCCATACTGATGGGGAGGGAAAACATACCACGCATATTTACTTTGTCCCCCGCCCTGAATATGCTCACGATACATATTCGCTTGGACGAGGAAAAAACGTGCTAATTCCTCTGCCCGAGTATCATTGTACGCAATGAGTCGAGCAGCATATCGGCGGACAGGTGTAGTTAATGTAGGAGAAGCGGCCCAAGCGTCATACGGAATTTCATGCCCCTGCTTATCACTTAGGCGAATTTCATAAAAGACGAAGGAAGATTCGGCTGTATGCGGGTACAGGTGCCAATCAAACAACGGCCAGAATGCATATCCAGTGACTCCAGCAACCGTAAGCACCCCTACAAATCCCCAGATAAACAAAGTCCGTGCCCAGGCTTGATTTACGGCAATGACGTAAAAACTGGCCAGGAAAAAGCCACTAAAGACAATAACTGAGGCTGCATGAAGCGCACCAGCGGACATATGCGTTGTATTCAAGGAAGTAGCCGTTCATAGTATACTTTACCTATGATAAAACGATACCATCATAATGCATCATTGCAAAAGCCATTACTGGTATTTGACGCTGATTGCCTTTTTTGTCGCTGGTGGGTGTATCGATGGCATTGTCATACAGGCCGCCAAGTCGAATACACTCCCTTTCAAGAAGTACAAAGCCAGTATCCAAGTATTCCAACAGCACAGTTTGAGCGAGCCGTTCATCTCATGCTTCCCGATGGAAGCTATTTGCTAGGAGCAGAGGCTGTACTGTATGTGCTCAAGTTGGCAGGAAGATACCGCTGGTGGTATTGGAGTTATGCTCACATACCTGGTGTCAGATGGTTATGCGAAAAAACCTACCAACACATTGCTCGGCATCGATCATTTTTTGCAAAAATAACAGTTTTTATCTTTGGACAGGACCCCACGCCACGGTTCTTACGGAACAATACGTAATATATGTATATACGGGACCTGATTAGAAAATTTAATGTACGACGACAATACAAAAGGTATGTTAATAGTCGATATGCGACTGAATTTAAAGCGTTAACGTCGCAAAGTATTGCTATCGATTGCGGAGCAAATGTAGGAAACGTTACGGCCTTAATGGCTACTTCAGGAGCAACAGTGTATGCCTTTGAGCCTGACCCTTCGCCTTACCAAGTACTGCAAAAACGTTTTAGAAACTTTCCAAACGTTCATATATACCAAAAGGCGGTATGGAATAAGAAGGATCGGCTTCGCTTATACCACCATCAACAAGCTCAAACAGATCCGGTTCGTTGGTCAGTTGCTTCTTCACTTGTGCCTGAAAAATCTAATGTTGATCGTAATGCTTTCGACACAGTAGAAACGATCGATATTGCCCAGTTTGTTATTGATCTGAACCAGGACATCGCTCTGATGAAGATTGATATTGAAGGAGTAGAGTACGACATTATCGAACATCTTCTTAATACTGGAGCCCTTTCTCGCATTCAGCATGTTCTTGTCGAAACCCACGAAGAACAACTACCACAACTAAAGGAGAGAGCAGCTACTATAAAATCGAGGGTATCTGCGGAGGGATTTTCAAATATCGATTTTAACTGGAAATAATCGGCACGGTCGATTACAGTTGGGATACTCCATGCCACGATTCCATAGAAAATTAATCCTTGACGGCCTTACGGCCCTGCGGGGGACATCGGCTCGAAAGCCAGTGTTGCGACTGCTGGTTTGGCTACATAACACGAGCTATCACCAGATTTCATTTTTTGCATCGCATACCGGAATCCATCCAAAGCATGCTATCCAGAATTACTATCGCTTTTTCCTTGAGCACATTGATCCAACCGACCGAGTCCTTGATGTTGGCTCAGGAAACGGGGCAGTGGCATACAAATTAGCCGAGAAGGCTAAAGTAGTCGCAGGAATAGACATCCGTCCAGCGAATGTTGCTCACGCCAAGAAAACATACCAACGTGACAATCTTGAGTTCCTCGTAGGTGATGCGACAACATATTCTTTTCAAGAACCATTCGACGTGATCGTCCTTTCAAATGTATTGGAGCATATCGAGCACCGGATTGAATTCTTGCAGAAACTCCAACACGTGGCCCCGAAAATTCTTATTCGTGTACCGATGCTTACCCGCGACTGGATTACTGTCTACAAAAAAGAGCAGGGCTTGCCTTATCGCCTTGATGATACACATTTTATTGAATACACAACGGAAGTATTCCGTCGCGAGATGAAAGAAGCTGGTCTTAAAATCGAACACCTACACGTAAACTTCGGTGAGCTATACGCAGTCGTTAGAAAAGATCAAAAGTAAGCAACGGCTCGAACATTCTATGGTCAGCATCTTCACTCCTGGGTTTCTGTCAGGGCGACATATAGACAAGGCGATGGAGCAGTTCGCCAAAAACTTTCAGTCAGGTCAAAAGGTGCTTGATATAGGGTGTGGACGAATGCCGTATAAACACTTCTTCAACTGCAGCTATGTTGGAGTCGACCCAGTCGCATCAGTAAATCCAGATGTTGTTGCACCTGCTTGGGACATCCCTCTTCCTAACGCGAGCGTTGATGGCATAATCCTTAATCAATCGCTGGAACACATCGCAGAAACAGAAAATACCGTTCAGGAAATTAAACGTATTTTAAAGCCAGGGGGATTACTTATTCTTACTGTACCGCATACCGTGCGAGATCATAGCGACGTTATACCAGCCGCAAAAGCCCCAGTTCATACCTTCAACGTAAATGACCACCCCTATTGGCGCGTTGATTACTACAGATTCACCAAGTTCGGTCTAATATATCTATTTAGAGGCTTTGAGACTGTATCCATTACTCCAACCACCGGCTACATCGGCTCACTCTTTCAGCTGTCTTCTCTCTTTTTTGCCTCACTTGGCTTGAAGTGGGTATTTAGCCCAATCTATGTAATAAACAACATACTAGCTCTCGGCTTTGATTCGTTTTTCGCGAGCTTGCAAAGGCTACCAATACCTTCCCTGAAGAAATTTTATCACTACACATACCTCAGCCTGCCGATGAATCATATTGCCATTTTTCGTTCACGTGAAACGTTGTTATAGGGACACCGTTGTTTCTGAAAGACGCCTAGAAAGCAACTGCTCCGCGTCATTCCAAAACTGAGTCGCTACTACTTGTGGATTGAAGCGACTGCGTGTCAGTTTGTACCCTCGTTCTGCAATTTGAGCAAGTTCCTGAGGCCGCTGCTGATAGTATGCGATTACACGAGCCAGATCATCGATAGACCCTTCTTTGTATGCGATGTAGTGCACTCCTGGTTTCATTCCAATGTCGGTATACGTAGGATGGTCAATACCGATATAGGTACTCCCGCATGCCATACCTTCCACCATATTCACAGAGGGAAGCCCAACAACCTCCTCGGGACTAACAAACATTCGGTATGCATTATATTTTTTAACAATATCGAAACTGAAGTATTTCTTCTGATGATGGCCCGGACTCAACTTTTCTAAAAGGAAAAAGGGTGCAACCCGCTTACCTATTTTTAGCCAGAGCGGATCGCCAGACTGTATGAGGCGCAATTCAGATTTATTGTCAGAATGTTCAGTAATATATGAGTCAATATAATCCTGATAAACTGCTCCAGAGTGGTAAATTGCGTGCCTCATAGGATGAAAGGGCGTCTCCCCATAAAATTCAAGAAAATCCTTTGAGTCGGATTTAAAATATGTACCAATAGCAAAACACTTATTATGTCGCTGCTCGAAAGGTACACGACTCTTAAAGCGATCAGCATATACAAACGGTAAGATGTATACAGAGTTCACGAATGGAAAGTGATGTTGAAAATATTCATTCTTTGTCAGGTCGCTCTCGGCACAGATAACCGGATGCTGGAGAGATTGGATGCGGCGAGCAATTTTCTTGGTGTCAAGAAAATAATGAGTAAAATGCACCATAACTACTCCTTGATATTCCTCCAGTCTACTTGCCTCAACCTCGCGTTCTGTGCTCACACGAGCGAAAGTAAAAACAACATCCTCCTTAGGGTTGAGCTCTGAAACACTTCTATAAACCTTATGCCGAAATGGATTAATGCCATGAATCGCAGCCCATATATAAAACTCCACCAAGGCAAGGGGCCTGCTGATAAGAACTTTAGGCAATCCTAAAACACTAAAAGATGATCGCATACCGTCTACAACGAAAGCAGTCGGTCGGTCTGGATTGCTTATAATCTCATCGAGAATATAGGTGTACTTGTTTACTGTTTTCCGCCGAATAAGCCAAGCAGCGACGTTAACCCCAAACCGTTCTAAGTGAGGGTTAGGAAAGACCAGCCTCATACTCGCTCAAAATAAGCCCTAGTTTCTGCCAATGCCTCAGGGTTGCCCGTGTCGTACCATTTCGCATACGGAACAACCGCAAATGTGTGTTGTTGCTCAAGCATAGCAGTAATCACATGAGTGTCTGTAAGTGTGGAGTCAGTAGGATTTTTACTATATAACATGGACAATGCATCCCACCAAGCCTCAAAGTCATGAACACCCGTTATCCCGATATGGATATAGTTAAAATCAGCAGTCCCAATCGGATTAATGCTCAAAAGCCTACCCTCGTCATTACATGATTGGGTGCGATAATGCTGAGCCGCTACAGTCTTAAGTTCTGGAGGCATCGTATATCCGCCCACCCAATTCATATCCGGTTCTGGAATTGACTCAGTTAAAAGAGTGTCACAGGCCTGAAAAATAAAGGGGCATTGCAATTGAGAGCGGGCTTGAAGCATTGAATATCCCAAACTTGTTCCTGGCCCTTCATATTTATCAACGAGCACAAATTCAATCTCACGACTCGGGTATGCTTCCATCAGCCACGGCTTTACTTCTTGAGCTCGGTATCCAAGCGTTACCACCAGCGGCACTGAACGAGGATACGCTTCAATGATGTATGCCAACGCTGGTTTGCCATTAATTGGGACAAGGGCCTTGTTCTGGGCAGCAGTCAGCTCACCTAATCGCGATCCGGTACCGGATGTTGGAATAAGAACCTTATACTGCACGAGTCTCTCGTTTGATTGTAAATTCCTCCAGCGCAGGAGATAGTCCTTCTAAATTTAAGACGTAGTGATCAAATATTCGATGCATTTCCTGCTGGATCACAGCATTAAAGTTTTCATGCTGCATAATTTCATCAAATAAACGCTTGTATGCGTCAGAGTTAAAATTGTAATGGCCGGCAATGGTAGTGCACAAAAGACGGTTATGTTCATCGTTGCGATTAAGCCACTTCTCCCATTTTCTGCTCCGATACGATACATCTATAAATTCGCTTGGGTCAATACCATACTGCTTTGCTTTGAATAACGTGAGCTGTGTTTGTAGCACTCCGAATTGAGGAGCCACGTTTACTGCACCAACTAAGTTTTTCCTTCGCTGTATCTCTGATGCTGGTAAATAATCAGCATTATGTTCTTTAAGCAATACGCCATATTTACTAGCAAGGCCATGCAGTTTTTTGACGTAATCCTCGTGAAAAATACCTTCCTGACGATCCTCTTTGATGATTGTGCCTGTTTGCAGTACAAAGAAGTGTGGTTCGCAAAAAGAAGTAAAATATTTCATCGATGCTTCTGCTCGCAGGGTATCTTCAATATTAGTAGCTGTGTTCTCATCGGTGCCGACCTCGATCATCGTGCGAGGAGCCTGGCTATGAATGAACTGGATGGCCTTTTTTGACTGATCCAGAATCTCCTTATGCGGGCCGGAGTGAAAACAAAAATCTACGTGGATTAAATCAAATCCGTTTGCGATATCAGCTTCGATTGTCTTATACGTATCCTCCAGCTCAAACACGCTGTTATGCCCAGGCCCGCAGTGATCACGACAAATATATACATTGGCTCCACTATACTGTCTTTTCATCTGATCTAAGTACTGGCGATAATCAGAAGTTTTAAATACATAGCCACGATCGTAATCAATCTGATTTTTAGAGGCGATAAGCATAAGAGGCGTATTTCGGGTATGCGAATACGAATACACCGCCTCAATAATTTCCCGACTCATTGGACCTATACCCAGTCGACTTATCGCTTCCATACGCCCACTCCTTCCGTAAATGTCTCGCTGGTAACATCTAAGGGTCGCCTAAATGTCTCCATAATATGAAAGCATGCCTCAGCGACCGCTCCGTCTCCTCCTCTAGTTTGTGTCACAAAGTCAGCTGCTTCGCGTGTCTTGTAAAACGCGTTTGCAGGAGCGATACCATACGCCACTCCAGCAAAAACCAATGAATCGAATATTCCATCACCCATGTATATGGTTTCTTCGGGATTAAATCTTTCGGTTATCCAGGCCAATCGATCAAATGTGCTTACTTGATCCAAGGGAAGATTCATATCTTCAGCAATTCGCTTGTGCGTTATTGAAAATCCTCGCTTATCTCCACTTACAACCTGAACCGTGAAATGCTTCCGAACAAGAGAAAGTGCATCGCTGTCGTCCGCTCCATAAGATTTCATGACCTTGCCCTCGCTCGTATAATAAAAACGACCATCGTTGAATACTCCATCAGCATCCAAGATAAAGTTCTTAATTGTTCCCTTTAACTGTGCCATAGCTAGTACATAGTGTTCATCGCCCTTTCCATAATGGCAAGTGGTGCTTTTTTTCGAGTATACAGCTCGAACTGCTTGGCCGCTTGGTATAGGCTCATTTGATGTCCGGCAATAACCCGCATGTCTAATGTCCTGGCCTGGCGAACCAGTTTCGTTGGATGAGGGCTTATAACAACATCTACAAGAGCTTCATACCGTTCAAGCAACTTTTTAGACACTGGAGTTTCATTCGACTTGGGCGGCATTCCCACTGGTGTCGCATTAATCAAAATGTTTCCCGATATGGTTTCAAGGTTTTTCCAAGTGGCATATTCAAAGTCCCAAGTGTCAGCGAGTGCTTGCCCTGCCTTTCTTTGACGATTCACGATTGTCACGTTTTCTACTGATAATTTTGCCAATGCCGCACATATGGCTCTGGCTACGCCACCGGCCCCTAGTAGCGTCACCTGTTTCTTCTGAATTCCCCGTACGGTCCGCAGTACCGCCAGCGCTCCAAACATGTCCGTATTATACCCTTTCAGAGCGCCGTTCGTATTAACAATAGTGTTGATCGCACCAATTTTTCGGGCAAACTCATCAACAGTGTCTACATAACGCATAGCTTCCTGCTTGAATGGCATCGAAATGCCACAACCGCGAATACCGAGTACTCGCACTCCCTCAATTGCACGTTTCAAGTTTCCTTTTTCATCCTCCACCCTAGATGCCTTGTATACAAAATCGAGTTCCTGAGCTCGAAATGCCGCATTAAAAACCGCGGTGCCAAAATTGCTTGGTTTTGCGGATATAGAAATACACAGCTGGGTATCTTTGGAAATTTTATGCTCTTTCATGAGATAAAACTTGAATAAGAGTAGCCTTGCCCAAGTGGTGCAAAAGAGAATCAAACGGAGAATGATGGAGAGGAGACATGTTAAGGAATATAAGGCCAGTCAGCAGTTGTATTCGATGAAGATCAAATCCGTTTGCAATAATCCATTGCTCGAAACGACCTCTGATAGGTTTTAGAAGATCGCTCAATGGAAGCTCGATTGATATCGTTGATCCACTCTCCGCATATTCGAATCGTCCCTTCTTAACGTGAGAATAGGCAATGATTAGGCCGCCATAGAGCTTGGCAAGGTCATAGTATATATCACCATATGCAGTGAGGCCCCCAAAGTCTCCCCGCCAATCAATAAGAACAAAGGGCTGTTCTGTATTGGGTGTAACAATAACATTATCAAACTGTAAATCTCCATGAATGCGAGATGGGATCCCGTTGGTTAGGTTCTCCCAATCAAATTGCTCCAAAATATCCTTAAGCGCCGGTGTGGGCGTGCTATTTACAACAGTAGGAACGTCTTCATGTGTCACCTTCTCCCAGTAAGCATCTACGCGTTTTATGGTTTTGTCGTAATAGAACTGATGACATGCTTTTTGAAACACGTGCTTCTCATCGCGCGTTAAATCACATTCATCGGCATTCCAAAACTCATCTCGACACCAATCAAAAAATGTATCTGCAGTAGAAGGCGCTTCCTCGATTGTTGCATACATCGTCTTGCCTTCAATGAGCCTGTATCCAAAAAGAGTATCTACCGAAAAGGCTATCTCAGGTACGAACCCACGCAGCGTCGTCTGAGCCCGCTCGATGCGCAGAGCAACGTCCTGTTTGTTGGCAAAATACTTGACTACGTAATCACCAATAAAGTGGATGGATTCGCCTGGTTTAGAAAAGTCGAAGCTCTCCTCTTTCCCCTGGCTGTTTTTGACTGGCTGTACCTTACTCATGTTCAGCGGTAATCCGTCCATCCGGTCGATCATAATCGTCTGACAGTCGGATAACGTCATCAAGTTGAGCGGTTGAAGCCTCCATGAGGATAATATCAGTTAGGGCCTCCACTCTGTGAACCTCAGGTGGCTTTACCGTAATGACATGTCCGGCAGTAAGGCGAACCGAGGCTATCTTTTTTGTTTTGCTATTTTCGTAGTGAAAGCGCATCTCTCCCGCTAGAAGGCAGTTATGTTCTATCTTCTCGTTATGATATTGCAGGCTAGTCTTTGTTCCCTTCTTTATATACAAGAGCTTAAATGCGTACGGCGCACCTGTGCCATCAGAAAGCCACAGTTCAAACCCCCAAGGCTTTATGACAGTTTTAACCTGTTTGAAATTCTGGATTTCAATGCCATTTGGTATATCCCTTGCATAGCCTTCGAGCGGATCATGAGCAGTGATTGTCGCGATAAAGGAAGTAATATCAATTTGTTTAGCTATCGGCTCTGTGGTCTTAATTGTGTTCATAGTCCTTTATTGCATTTTATGGATAATTACCTCTACTTTGTATTCTTGTACACAAATTAGGCACGTGCAACCAAATACTATATCTTCTACTCATATGATTAGGCGAAAAACAAGCGAGAAAAAGCCTAAAATTATTATTGCAATGTCATACCATAATAACCTGTTTGACAGCATTCGGGCGCTCATGACCTACGCTCAAGTGCGAGTTGTATCACCCCGCCCAATTGCCCACCAAATCTACTTGCTGGGCGGAATTGACATAATATCGGGCATTGAAGGATTTCGTGGACTCTTGCGCCATGTCTCACCTACTACAGATTACGTCCTCATTAAGCACCTACACCGCCCCCGAAACATTACTCCGTATCTCGTGGGGTTAATTCGTGGCGCCCGCATTATTATAATGGTCCAAAGAACACCGACGCTGCCTCGCTTGCTCCACGCAGCTATCATGCGACTGTTCGCCACCTTTCTGCGCGTTACCCGCGCCCGTGTATTTTCTGTTACCGAGGAAGGTTGGAAGAGTATCGGACACTACTTTCCCGAAGCTCAATATATCCCCGCGTGTATTGACGCAAGTCGATTTACAGCCTCTCAGAAATCAGGATCATCACAGACACTGAGACTGATCTGTATTGCCAAATATCAACAACGGAAAAATCTTTTTTACCTTATCAATGCTTTTAATGCGCTTGTACAACACTATCCCGGTCTTACCTTTCATTTAACTATTGTCGGCGGAGTGGTAGAACAAGCTGAATATGATCACACAAAGACATTAGTCGAGAGTTTCAAGCTGGAGAAACAGATAACGCTCACAAGGAACGTTGCAGCCCGAGAAATTCCACAATATCTTACGCGAGCTGATGTGTTTATTCTTCCTGCCAGCCAAGAGCAACTTGGATACTCTGTACTCGAAGCAATGGCAAGTGGCCTTCCGGTACTCGTTAGTAGTGACACCGGGGCCACGTCATACGTTGAACATAACCGCAACGGCTATGTTTTCGCTCCGCGCTCAGAGGAGGAAATAGTTAACGCAGTAGCGTCACTTATTTCATCTCCAACTACAATTGACTGGGACCGAATCCGATCATTGGGAAAGCACAGTTTGACATTGGTTCGAAAAAATCATTCCCCAGATGTGTTTCTCTCCCGCTTTAAATCCTTGTTATCATAAAGCCCTGTATGAATATCTTATACCTATCCAAGAACATGTCTGGATATGCGGGAGCTTTCTACCAGAAGGACATAATGGATGAGCTATCTAGACAACACACTGTGACGTTTTACGGTCCGGGGTTTTCTGGATACCACGAAGAATACAGCTTATCCGACGTACTTAATACACTTGAAGAAACTCCTGACCTCATTGCTGTGGGACATGCGTGGCTTAGTGACACACCTCACCAAAAGAACGTCAATACGCACCCCTTAATCCAGCTCGCAAGAACAAATATTCCAAAGATTCTGTTTCTGAACAAAGAATACGTCAACCTTAGACAAAAGCTGCGATATGCTCGGGAGCAAAAGTTTAACCTCATATTCAGCCACCACCACGACACCGTAAAATACCAAGAGACAACTGGCATCCCCACTCACTTCCTTCCATTTGCCGTAAACATGCAGACCTTTATATACAATCCTACAACTCCTAAGGATATCGACTTCTTCTTTAGCGGGATTTTGCAAAATCCACAGGCCTACAAAGTTCATAATGACATCAGAAAAAAAGTTCAACGCTTGCTATTCCATTCAATCGGCCAGATCTATCTAATTAAGCGGCCTCCCTTCCGTCGACTGAATGTTCGATGGCAAACTCAGGCCTCCCACTTTTCAGAGCGTGTAGTCAACCGCATCATTCGCGGACCTGAGAAGATGCCGGATACTCAATACATACAAACCCTAAACCGGTCGAAGCTATGCCTGAATTCCCCGTCGCCGCTGAATTTAATTGGAACCCGCTACTTTGAAGCAATGGTGATGCGTTCGCTTGTCCTTTGTTCTGAATCTGAGTTCTACGATGGATTGTTCACTCCCGGTGAGCACTGCGTGACTTTTAAAGAGGACCTATCAGATTTTGTTGATAAGTTGTTTTACTACACGTCTCACGCAGATGAACGAAAGGAAATCATTGAACGGGCTTATATTCACGCCCGCGATAACCACACGTGGGAACACCGAATACGGCTCGTAACTGACCTTGTTGCCGCTCTATGAACCTACGGGCCTGGGCACGAGGATACAATCATCTTCTTTTGCAATTGGCCAAGCAACCAATCATACGAAACTATCGCCGGTATTGTCTGAGAAAGAAGGGGCATGCGCTCTTATACTACAAAACTGACGTTTTTACGCCGGGGTATATTCATGATTACTCACATACTAATCACTGGGAGATTGCTGAGATAGCGCGGATTCTCAATGAGGCAGGTTTCTGGGTAGACATTATTGACCGTAGCGTTGATGTAAAGCGTACTACAATTCACGATAAGTATGATGTTTGTATTGCGAATGGTCCGACTGACTCTACAGCTGACTACCCACTGATAGCAAAGCAAACGTCGCACGCCATTAAGGTATTTTATGCGACCGCAGCTGCCCCAAAGCTGCATAATGCTCAACTGCTTGAACGTCACGCTCGCTTTACGGCTCGCACTGGAACATCTCTTCCCCCTAGGCGTCTTATGGAGCATATCGATATGCCACTTATCATGGATGCAACTGATGTAATATTCTCTGTTGGGAGCCCTTGGACAAACGCTTCTTACGCTCAATACAGTAAGCCGATATATCCCATCAACGTATCAACCGCTCCATTTCTATATGCGACTCAATCAGAAATAAAGCAGAAGGACTCACACCATTTTTTATTCCTCGCTGGCAACGGAAATATTCTCAAAGGTCTTGATATTGTCCTTGAGGCCTTCGCCTCCATACCCAAGACAACTCTTCACGTCTGTACTGTAATAGAAGATGATATAGCACGTTTTTACCGCTCTCTCCTTGCTTCTAATCCCCATATCCGTCTCCATGGCTTCCTTCCTCTTCGAGGGCGCACGTTTCGGGACATTAGTAGGGTGTCAAGATTCAGCCTTCTTCCCTCTTCAACCGAGGCAACAGCAACAGCTGGTGCTACCTGTCTTCGCCGGGGAATTATTCCAATTATGACAGAGGCGGTGGGCCTTGAGCGCTCTTCTTCGTATGCTTATTTATTACCTTCACACCCAACACCAGTGCAGCTAACCAAAACGATCGAACAGGCACTAGCAGAAAAAGAAGCAGAGCTTCTACGTCGGGCCAAAACGGGCTATGATATTTCTAATCAGTACACTCAAAAGAGTTTCACCAATACTTTTCAAAAAGCTCTCAATGCTATCCTTCGCTAAAACAGCCCCCGCTACTGCTACCTGGCAATGGGTACTACTGATCGCCTCTTTTCTCATATGCGCAACGGTTAGCTTTCAGTATATTCGTCAGACGTCCTTTCCAATGGGTGGGGACCCTGTTCGATATGTCACACGAGCTGAACTGGCTCAAGAAGGCTTTTCTATCTCTTTGCGCGAAGGATTTACAAGGATAGCTCGTAATTCGGCATACCCACCGGTCATCGCCTTACTAGCAGCAACAAAGCTGCCGTGGTTTTCCTGGCCTAGCCTATTTACCTGGTGGATGGTGATTGCTCATACAGCGGCTGGAGGGGCACTGTTATTATTCCTGTATCGTTTCAGCGGGTGGCAAGCAGCATCCGTAGGTGTTTTATTATGGGGAATGACAGCTACGCTTAATCATCATTTCGAAAACGGAATTTTGGCCCACCTCCTAAGCTTAACGCCTCTGCTGTTGTTTTTTCACGAGCTATTACGAAAAAGTAGCATAGGAATGATCCTGGCCGTCATCGCCACGGCTGGTTTGCATTTTATGTCTGGCCTGTTTCTTTTAATCATTCTCCTGATGCTTATGATTGCCTATGCGCCATTTACAAGTCCGTTGATATCTGACAAGCAACGAAAATTACTGCGCATGTTGTCGATTGCGTTTGGTATTGCTGGATTTTTTGGTCTTTCTTTTCTCGTTCGCTCCAATGTTTTCAATCACGAGTTTCCAATTGATAAACACACGGTCCCATGGATGCTATTTACCAGCACTGCCTTGGCACCCTTCTTTCCGCTTGTGCCGATTGGCGCAGGCGCTTTAGCCTGGAGTTTACACCGCCGCACTTTAGGAGCTGTAGCCATGCTTTTCTTTGCGGCTACGAGTATACTGCTAACATTTAACAACTTATTGGGCGTCTCCCTTCAGGTGCGACGCTTTGAATCATATTATCTACTTACATTGATTATTCTTGCATCGCTTGCAGTTCCTTTCATTATTCAGTCTTTAAAAGTGCAATCCTACAAATATTTTGTAGGCTTTCTGCTGGTCGGTTTACTTGCCACACAAACAGTCGTTGCCTGGCAACAAGATGTAAAAGTATATACACACCATGAGTTGCCCAATGGCGCTCGAGTTCATCCGGACGCGCTAGTAGCGATCGAGTGGATTGGTAGCAATTTGCCCCCAGAAAGCCTGGTTACGTCTACGCTCGTAAACCGTCATACCGAATGGATAATACCACTGACGGAAATTCGTTGGCTCGGACTCTATCCGCCAGGAGAATTTGAGAATGCCTCCGGAGCAGAGTTGGATACCATTATTAGAGAAAAGGGTTATACCCACCTTATTATTTTAAAAGAACGCGAATCTCTTGAAGAGGTATTTCGAGGCTCTTTAGACCAGTATCCTGTTGTATTTGAAAATGAAGAAGCTATGATCATTCAGCTTCAATAGCTATGAAGAACTTGCTTGAATTGATTATGGTAAGCTCTCTAATTTTAGTTGCCTACGGAATTGCGCTGACCGATCTGGAAACCTTTCCGCTCACAATCGTGGGGTTTATTCTGGGTATAGCCTGGGCCCTGCTTCATTCATCAAAAGAAACGCTTTTTTTCCTTCTTCCTCCAGCTATTGTTGTAGCTTTTGCCTTCATTCTTCCTGAGCCTTGGCCAGCCGATCAGCTTGCACTACGACGACTCGCACTCAGTCTCGGACTTTGGACACTTGCACTTGGAACTACCTGGCGCATCCAGCAATACTATATTGCCAAGAGACGACGAGGCTAAAAAGCCTAAAATTGTTCATGTATAGCTTCCAACCAGATAGATTGCTACTATGCAAAGTATGCATAATAGTATTCTTATAACCGGAGGGGCTGGCTTTATCGGGTCTCACGTAGCTAAAGCGCTTCTTGAGCGAGGAGATACGGTTGTCATTATCGACGATTTTAACGATCGATACGACCCACGGCTCAAAGAGGCACGAATTGAGAATATGTTCACAAACGCAAAGCCTGTCGTGACTCGGGGCGATATTTTGGATCACGCCCTTTTAGAGCAAACAATTCGTGAGCAGAAGATTACAAAAATCATTCATCTAGCTGCCTGGGCCTCAGTTCAGCAGAGTATGGATAATCCATTCGTGTACGCCCAGGCTAACGTGGAAGGAACTATTTCTGTTTTAGAAGCAGCTCGAAAACATAATATAGAGCATGTCGTAGTTGCTTCAAGTTCTTCTGTGTATGGCGGCATTACCGAACTTCCATTTCGCGAAGATATGGATGTTACAAGTCCCATGTCTCCCTACGCTGCTACGAAAGCTGCCACAGAGCTGATGTGTGCAACTTGGAATAACATGTATGAGACACCAATAACCGCTCTTCGCTTCTTCACAGTATACGGACCATGGGGCAGACCCGAGATGGCATTGTTTACATTTGCACGAGCCATCCGGACAGGGACTCTTCTACCAATGCGCGGCAGCAGCACGAAAAGAGATTTTACATACATCGATGATACGGTCCAAGGAATTATTGCCTCGCTCGATAACCCGAACGGATACCAGGTCTTTAACCTCGGAGAGAACGATGCAGTTCCATTACCTCGACTGATCAAAGCGCTTGAATCTGCACTGGGTAGAGCAGCGATCATTGAAGAAGTTCCACTCCCGAAAGGGGATATTCCTGCTACTTGGGCTGATATATCTCGAGCGCGCGAGGTAATCGGATATAGCCCAACAACGCCGATAGAAGAAGGGGTGAAGGAATTCGTCGACTGGTATGTCTCCTGGTATGTCCCGAATTTCGAAAATTGAGATAGCGATAGTTGTAGGCATTGTTTTATTTATGATTCTGCAGTATCCGCTGCACGCATCCTTTCCTGTCGGGGGCGACACAACACGGTACCTACTACGGGTACTTGAAAGCTTTCCAGCAATCCTGACTAATTCCTGGTATCCAGCATCTATTTTCCTTCTCTGGACAACCTCCTGGATTCCCGTCGGCCTTGAAATGCAGTTTATTTGGTGGGTAACCCTTGGGCACATAGCCACTGCGGCGGCTGTAGGATTCGTAGCGTACCGTATCGGAGGTCTTCGTGCCGCAGCCATCAGTGCGCTTGTGTGGGCCTTGGCGACGATCGATATTACGCGTCACACGGAAGATGCGACGCTCGCGCAGCTTCTCAGTCTTCCAGCATTCATAGTGGCAGTTGAGCGAGCCGCTTCAACTAAGTGGAAATGGTCAATTGTGTTAACTGTGGTGGCGTATTTTCTTCATCCTATTAGTGGGCTACTTGCAACGATTGCCATTATACTCAGCTTTCTGTCGCGAGCCCTTCGCACGCTTCCATTTCAGAAAATCCTGCTATCCCTTGGGATTGCAGGGGCTGGTGTCGCAGTAGCCATATTAGTCTTTTCACATTTCCAGAGCGCTAATGTTCTGTTCCGCAGTTTCGAGGAAAACAGCTACCCACTAACCGAAAGTATCTACCGACCTTTTGGCGTATTTGTTCTTCTGAGTACTTTTGGGGTTATAGCGCTTGCCCGTTCAAAACAAAAAACTCATTTCAAGATTACTCTCTTTATTCTTGCGTCTCTAGCCTTGTTAACAACATTTAACGACAGGCTTGGTGTAGGAATTTTCCCTGATCGCTTTTTATCTTACTACATCCTTACAGTATCTATTTTTGCCGGCACAGGACTGCTATTCCTCGTTTCAAACATACTTAAACAGCCAGCCCTTCAAGGAGCTGTAATCCTTCTTTTAATTTTTACGGTACTGCCTGACCAGCTACGGATTGCAGCGAGCACTTTCAATTTTTATGAATCTCCCGGCAAGTACGCTCGCCTGCATCGAGACGAGCGAGCTGCCATTGATTGGATGAAAAGTAATTTATCACCTACAAGCTACATTGTATCGTCAGATGTAAATAGACACAGTGAGTGGATTCCTATATTCAGCGATCTCAAATGGGAAGGCATTAAACCTTCTGATTCTTTCTGGAAGTCCAGTGAAGATGAGTTGCGCGAAGTTGAATACACGCACTTGGTCCTATTTAGGAATCGCGAGAGTGACAACGTCTTTCCATTTGACCTCGATGTCGCGTACGAAAATGACGGAGCCGTGATCTTAACTCTGCCCAAATAGATATATGAACCAGAAGATACCAAGCTATATCGCCCTCATATCCCTCCCCCTCTTCCTGCTCCCTGTTCCAAAAGCTATTAGTCTCGGACTATTTGCCGTAGCACTTATCCTGTTTGCATTTCAAATGCCGAGACGATACCTGACACTACTCGGAATATTTGCGCTCATCACAGCAGCCGCACTTACCTTCCCGCTATCATTCCTATCGCCTCTACCGCCCCTAATTCATTTCGCTCTTGCCTTAGCTACCTGGTCATTACTCTTGTTAGTAGCAATACTATTCTGGTCAAAACAGTACAAACGGAGCGGTAATGAGGAGAAAAGATAGTAGGATAAGCGCGGCTAGAAATATAACTGTATCCGATGGTTCGCTTTCCAGTTGCTCGAGGAAAACAGTCGTTTGAGGCACCACCTCATACACCGTAAGTCCTATGCTCCCTTCTTTTTCATTACTGGCAATTCTGTAGTTTCCATCAGGGTAGCTTTTTGCGGACTTCTCGACAAAAATACGAGGTGCTGTTTCTTTTTGCTCGTGAGTAAAGGCGCCTCCATCAAACTGAACATCAAGCTCTCCTTCTAAAAGTGTCGGCTCCATCAGAGAAAACCGAGCCTCGTGCAGCCCCTGGCCACTAGGCGCCTGCCATTCCTCTATTACGTCGTCATCCTTAATCAGTCGAACCATAAACTCATGCTCTTGTTCGGTGGGATTGTGTATAGGAATAACGAGGTGGGAAACTCGGGTTGGCGATAACTGAAGTCGTTGAGTCGTAATAAACTGAGCATACACAGGTAGTCCGAGGTCAACGACGTTGTAAGACGCATCAATGGTAACCGTAGGACGCTGGATTTCTTGTGCAAGCCAGCTGTAGCCCGCAAACAAAAACAATCCTGTAATTGCTACAGCGGCCAGTATTTTGCTGATCTGTAACCAGTTCATTTATTTGAGAATATCATAGTCTTGAAACCGAAATACCCAAGTATCAGAGTAATGATAAATGCTGCAGTTGATATGCGTATCGCTGGTTGTATCCAACCTGGATTATACTCAAATATCACCTCGTGCTCCCCGGCAGGCACAATAACCCCTCGAAACAGACTATCAGTACGATGTATTGGAGTCTCAACGCCATCCACACTTGCTGTCCATCCAGGCAGCAATACATCCCGCACAACCAAAAACCCTTCCGACGCCTGTGTCGTTTGTATAACAACACGATTGCGTTTGTCTGTTAGGATTTCCGCCCTGCCTCCGGATTCAAATTCAGCATTTTCGGGTATATCTGCTACCACAACGCCCTGATCGGTGGAAGATAGCTCTGCCATAACCTTGCGCTGCTCTAAGGGGCCAGACATAGCCCTTACATTCTCTGCAAACTGCACCCTTGGAAAGGCCTCATCGTTTCGATATACACGTATAAATTCATCTTCAAAAGGAACAGATGCTTCTTCTACCAAATTAGGTACATCTGTCACGTATCGATGAGGAGGAAACAGCGAAACGAAATGAGTAACCGGAAAGCGATTTATTAGTGAGCGATGTTCTTCCCATGAAATGTTTGACTCTTGTCCACCAAACACTTCGATGTAATCAACAACATCAACTATGCCGAGGGATCCCGCCCACTGCGCAGTGCCGAGCCCATACCCTGCTGGCACATTAAGCGATAACGCTTCCTGTCGACTCGTCGAACCACTTCTTGGTGTTGTTACTTGAAAATCAAGATCCACTGTATTGGAATCCGCGACAACCTCCGTACATACATCATCACAAATTGCGACCTCACCAGTAGGATCATACTGCTCGTTATCCGGATTCGTGTGGATGTAAAGGCGAGGAGCGTTCTTTCTTTCTGCTATGTCGGACGTAACTTCGAAGTACAGCCCACTTCCCAATACCCCTTGCAGCGGGTCGAAGATAAACTCACTCCATTCGGCGTCAATTATTTCTTCCGTCCGCAGTGCGGCTGCACGCAACTGTTCTCCACTATCGGTATATAGCGTCACAGTTATAAGCCCGCTCATCGTACCGGGAGCAAGACGCAAGCGTATGCCGTTTAAGGTATCGAATTGAGCCACAAAGCTTTGGCGATATGTGCACTCTGAGCAAGCAGGGTCCCATACCGTAATTCCAAAGTTGCTATTGGGTGCCGTATCCATTATTCGTCCCTTCGAAAATGTTCGGACAAAACCGCCTTTTCCCTTTAGGACTGTGGCTAAAGCTGGTTCATCTGTATGTTCCCATGGCACACCTTCATACCAAGACCAACTTACCCAAAGGGTAGGGACAAGAGCCAAAACAATAAGCATCCCTTTGTACGGTAACGCTAAACCTTTCCTTGGAACCCTACTTGCCAGGTACTGGAATCCAAGAGCTGCTAGAAACACCAGTCCGAAGTGAGTAAATAAAAAGAAGCGGGCCGGAACGTTAAAATACTTCCAGCCAACACTAACAAGCCACCTATACACGGGAGTATCTCCCCCAAGAGCTAACAGCATTCCAACCACTACACTAACAACAGAAAAGATCCAGATAGCTGGGTATTTACGCCTGCCAGCCACAAAACCAACACAAGCTAATACAACTGCGCCAAAACCGATATAGCTGGACAGTTCTGCTTCATTTTTCGGCCCGACATACGACTCCCCACGACCGAACGGGTGAGCTAATACCACTCCCTTTAGAGCCTCAATAGGAAAATTGAAATCAAACAACTCTTCGTCAGTATTAACTCCCCCTGCTCGATCCGTAAATGGAACGACATCTAAAATAGGGAGGAGCTGGAAGGAGGTCAACCCAAACACCAGTATACTGCCCAAAAGAATGAGAGCAGCTCTTCGAAGGCGCCTCCAGTCGAAGTACAATAGACAAAGAATAAAAAGGGATTCGAACAGAAATATCTGAACCATTATCTGCGGATGACCTACCAGCACCACTAGCACACTTGATAGCAGCCAATACAACAAATGTATCAGACGGCCTCGTTCGAGGAATTGCTGCAGCAGATAAAACAGCAGCGGTACCCACATGAATGGCAATATAATGCTGATTAATATGAACTTGCCTACAAACGCTCCGCTTAGTGGCAGCAGTAGCGAACCCAGCGCTGAAGCTAACACCCCAACCTTATTTAGCCTCAGGAGATAAAACGTTCCAACTGCTGCCAGTATGCTGTGCAGGAGAAGTGATATGTTGAGGACCCAAACACCTGGCAGAAATTGACGTAAAGCCATGTGAGGCGGATACCAGTAGCTCAACTGCCCAATGGAAAGCAGCGGGTATCCTCCTGCTAATTCTGGTGCCCAGAGAGGAGAGTCTCCCGATCTTTGGACTTGCGAGAATATATTCTCTATCGGAACAGTAATTGAAATAAAATCCTGCAACTCATCAGGAAACCACGCACCTTGTAACAGCCACTTTGCAGCAAAAAAAACAGAGGACAATTAGGATAATTAAACTCAAAGTCTTCTTGTGGGAGAGTGCTGTTAGGGAATCCACAAAAATATGGTACAACAGCTCGTATAAGCAAGCCACAACACAACCAATGACACTCCGACAGAAAATTATCACTGCTCTGACTATCAGTCTAGCCGGTATATTACTTGCTGCTGCGCACCGACCTAGTCCTCTTGTTCACACAGTAAATCTACCTGACGATAGTCGCACTCTACCCCTATACCAAAACGTAACCATATCGCAGCAAATTACGACTCCGGATAACTCGCTCTCTGGGATTACCTTGTTCCTCGCCGATCCTCTCGAAGCGCCTGACTCTACTACGCTCATACTTCATATTCGATACCCATCAGAAGATAAGGATATCCGAACAGTCATTACTACTCTCGGACAAACATATACACAAGACATAGCTATGACTCCAACTCCTGAAAAGGAAAGCGTACTCGGGGAGCACTTCCTTCACTTTCCTTTTGAAGCGATCTTAGACACTCAAGGAAAAATGGTGAAGGTGGCAATCGAGGCTCCGGAGCTGCCTAAAGACACAGCGCTCTTACTCCGTCGTGAGATTGACGGCACAAAATACCCTGATCATGAACTAACATTGAATGGAGATTATAGGCCGGGAGATCTTGGGTTTGTAACGTACGAAAATCCTTCAACACTTAATCTTGTCGGACGCTGGATAACTGACTCTGAAAACGTAGCCATCTGGCCTGCCATCGCGTTATTAGCCATTGGAATGATTGGAATTATTCGATATAAACAACCGAATGTATTTGCTACGTTACCACAATCTGAATGGTGGCAACGTCAGTTAGCCCAAATCACGCTAAAGGAGATATTCATAGCAAGCGTGATCTTAACTGGAATAATTTTTGTATTCTACTACCCTGCCCTGCATCTATTCTTCTTTCAGGATGACATCTCTATCCTACTTCGCGTAAAGACGTTAGCTCAGGATCCGCTCAAGCTCATATTCACGAACCACACGTACATTCTTTCAGGAGACGAACCTGCTCATCCGATTGGATTCTACCGGCCGATAAGTTACTCACTGTTTCCATTGCTCACCTATACATTCTTTGGACTGTCAGCAATAGCTCACCATCTCACTCAGTTGATTCTTTTCAGCATTGCAGCTTCGCTCATATATGCTGTAACACGCCTTTTTGGAATTTCACGATTGCTTGCCTTCAGCGGTGCTCTCATATGGCTTTCTCTTTCATCGAAGGCAGACATCGCCTACTGGATTAGCTCAGCTCAAGACGTTATCGCCGTTATCTTTATTCTCCTCGCTATTCTAACGTATGCTCGATTCCGCTCTAACCCCTCTTGGAATCGATTTATCGTCTGGAGCGCTCTATTCGCATTAGCCTTGCTCTCAAAAGAGTCCGCGATTGTATTTCCCGTTATCGTAGTGTTCTTAGAATTATTCGCTCTGTCACAAAACAGAGTGCATATATCGCAGTTAAAAAGCCATGCTCTAACTATTGGTGCGGTTCTTCTAATCATAGGCGCTTATCTTGTGATACGAACCATAGCTCTCGGAGACCCTACGCTCCCGCCAACTAGTCACCAGGATACATCGTACGATATATCGCTATCGCCAGTCGTGATAACAAAGAATATTTTGAGCTACGCAGCCTGGACAGCTGAAAGTCACATCTGGGGTCCAGCTTTAGGCGCAGTCAACACACTCGAGACACCTCTTCGCGGATTTCTCAAAACCGAAGCCGCGACTCCTCTCTATGTCATACCAGGGCTTATCTGTATGGGTGTATATATTGCCGCTCTTTTTCTCTATTGTAAAAATCGCCCCGCTCGCTA
>JBBEDC010000018.1:0-5615 GCA_040881505.1 Candidatus Anderseniibacteriota bacterium | reverse complement strand
ATACTGCTCTCTTTTGTTATATCTAAGAGCTATGGGAGGTTTCTGGGTTCACGGTGGGTAGTAATTGACTTTTTCGTTGTGTGGTGCATTTTAACAGTGATCGTTTTGTACTTTGGTATCGTTACTCAAGAGGAAGGAGGACTTGATGCCATTCTGGTGGGACGAGATTCTCACTGGGATGCGGAGAAGCGTCCTGGTGGTAAGCACTGGACTTTCACTCATTCAATCGGGGGAGGCAGCCGATGACAGGAGTTCCCGGCAAAAAGCTGCTGTCCGTCCGACACCAGCTTGCTGTGATGGAGCTGGAGGAACGCTCCTTCGCACCAGGAGACACCATCACCATTGATGGAGTGCACCTGGAAAAACGTGGGACTGAGGGACCAGATGAATGCCAGTGGTTCATCTGCGGACCAACGGAAACCCCACTGGTCAACCTCTAATCAGCAACCGGTTGCAATGCGTTGCGCCGGTTTTTTCTTGCAAATGTGCCCTCGGAAGGAATCGAACCTTCATCTCCGCCTTAGGAGTGCGGAGCTCTGTCCATTGAGCTACAAGGGCGTATGTTATGTATAGTAGTGATATGCCAATTAGCCCCACCTTTCAATACGAAGAACAATATTGGAAGCAAGATATCATAGCCGTTGCTGGAGTAGATGAAGCTGGAATGGGGGCGCTAGCAGGCCCTGTAGTAGCTGCGGCAGTAATATTGAAGCCCACTGCTTTTTCAAAAAATATCACCTCATTGGTTCGTGATAGCAAGACACTCTCAGCCAAACGACGAGAATATCTGGTGAGCCTCATTCACCACGGCGCACTTGCCTGGGCAGTAGGAGAGGCGAGTGTAGAAGAAATTGATACCTTAAATATCCGCGTTGCCTCTCACCTGGCAATGCGACGGGCTATCGATACTTTATCTCAAACACCCGATATACTCTTAATCGACGGCACCCCCGCCACACCACACCCCCTCATTCCGGCAGTAAACATCATTGATGGGGATGCACTGTCAATTTCTATTGCCGCCGCCAGTATTTTAGCGAAAGTGCATCGAGACCTATTAATGCAGGAGATTGATAAGGAATTCCCTCAATATGGTTTTGCGGGACATAAAGGATATGGGGCAAAAATCCATATGGATGCCCTGCAGGCACATGGCGCTTGTCCTCATCACCGCAGGACCTACGCCCCAGTGGCGGCGGTGTTGACAGTATCAGCCTAACCGTCTATTCTGGACTCCTACTCTATGGCAGTTCCAAAACGAAAAACCTCAAAGTCTAAGAAGGGCCGACGCCGCAGCCATCACTTTGTTACTGCGCGCGTGTTGCGCAGCTGCCCGAAGTGCAATTCACCCGTTCCGTCACACACTGCCTGTCCTACCTGTGGCACATACAAAGGGCGAGACGTGATCGATGTAATGAAAAAGGTCGGTAAAACGCATACTCACGCATAACCTGCGCTTTGATTTTAGATACAAAAACCGCCTGCCTGTCAGGCGGTTTTGACATCGCGTACAAGTGGAGGTATAACTGGTGATACGTACATACCTTCACAGAACATTTGCACCCTATGGCCAACCGGCACCTGAGTCGATCTATAGCCCTTCAAAGCCTATTTGAATGGGATATTCGTGAACAGCCTAAAGACACGCTGAAAGGTATTACAACCCACAATATCGAGGAGTTTGCTCCAGGAATGGATGATACTGATTTTATCTATGACCTTATCTTTGGCGTTCAAAAGCACCAGAAAGATATTGATAAGCTCATCACCGCATCTGCCCCGGATTGGCCCCTTGAACAGATCACAACCGTGGACCGGAATGTACTGCGCATTGGTATCTATGAATTACAGTTCGCAAAGGCGGAAGATGTACCTCCAAAAGTTGCGATCAATGAAGCAATTGAACTCGCAAAGACGTTCGGAGGCGCTAGCTCTGGTAAATTTGTTAACGGTATTCTTGGTACGATATACAAAGAGATGGGAGAGCCTCGCAAAGAGGAATAGTTAATCATTTATCAATTCAAGGACTTCGTTTTAATCTGCCTACAAATACTTATTGGCAGCTTTAAACTGGGTCTTTGCCAGCCATTATGAGCCCGACAAAGGACCTAAAGCCACTCGAGAAGCGCCTTGGTGTTACTTTTACTAACCCGGATACGCTGCGCCAATCATTAACGCACCGATCCTACCTCAATGAAAACCCGGGTTTTTCTCTTGATCACAACGAACGTTTAGAATTTTTAGGCGATGCTGTTTTGGAGCTCGTGGTGACTGACCACCTGTATAGCACCTACCAGCTACCTGAAGGAGAGCTGACCAACCTGCGCTCTGCGATTGTGCGGGGAGAAATGCTCTCAAAAATTGCCGGGGAGCTAGAGCTAGAAGATTACTTGCTCCTCTCCCGAGGCGAGCGCAAAGATACCGGCAAGGCCCGCCAGTACATCTTGGCTAACGCCGTAGAAGCAGTAATCGGCGCGATATATCTTGATCAGGGGTACGAGCAAGCTAAGAAGCTCATCGATACCTATATTGTTTCAAAGCTTGAAGAGGTGGTTTCAAAGGGCCTTCACGTTGACGCAAAGAGCAGGTTTCAAGAAATCGCCCAAGAACGCTTTCGTGTCACACCAGTATATAAAGTGATTCAAGAATCCGGACTCGACCACGAAAAGCAATTTATTATCGGAGCGTTCTTGAACGACAAACTTATCGGAGAAGGATCAGGCAGCAGCAAGCAAGAAGCCCAGCAAGCCGCTGCTCGTGAAGCTCTAAACAATATCGGGTCGATTAAATCAGTATGATTTCCGCGGCCGTGTGGGCTGGTATCTCGCTGTTATTTGTGATTGGCTTAGCCGGTACGATTATTCCCGGCGTTCCAGGTGTGGGCTTAGTATTTGCCGGCGTTCTTGTCTACGGTGTTGTCACAGATTTTACGATTCTGTCAGTACCAACCGTTATACTCTTTGGAATCGTGGCAGTATTGGCCTGGCTGGCAGACTATGCTGGATCAGCTGTGGGGTCAAAGCTCGGCGGTGGCAACAAAAAAGCCCTGGCCGGCACAGTTATTGGGGCGATTGTTGGGGCATTCGCAGGTCCCTTAGGCATCTTTATCGGAGCTTTTCTTGGCAGCCTTACCGGCGTCTTACTGGAGGGTAAGAACTCTCACCAAGCCGCGAAAGTTGCCTTCTATTCCGTACTCGGCACGCTGGGAGCGACTGTAATCCAGTTTATCTTAGCCCTAGCCATGATCATCGCCTTTTTAGTGATCGTATTCTAATATTTTTGCTCAACCTGGTCCCGGCCAGTGTGAAGTGTTCTATTTTGTTGTACGATAAGGGGCATGCAGCTTAAAAGCATTGAAATCCAGGGGTTTAAGTCATTTGCCGGTAAAACCCGGCTGGATTTTGATACGGGAATGACGGCAGTGATTGGTCCGAACGGTAGCGGTAAATCTAACCTGGCTGAAGCTATCCGATGGGTACTGGGAGAGCAATCCACCAAACAGCTGCGCAGCAAGTCTAGTACCGACATTATTTTCGCCGGGTCCGATAGCAAGCAACAAGCTAGTCGTGCAGTAGTACGTCTAACGTTTGATAACGAGACGGGAAGATTCCCTGTAGATGCGGCTGAGGTGTCCGTTGCCCGCAGCCTGTCTCGCGCTGGAGAAAGCGAATACTCAGTTAACGGTGACCCCGTACGGCTAGTAGATCTCCAGCACTTGCTTGCTGAGGCTGGCATTGGAGCTAAAACCTATACCGTTATCTCTCAAGGCATGGTCGACCGATACCTCTCAGCCACCCCGACTGTGCGGCGTGAACTTTTTGACGAGGCAACAGGCATTCGCGCAATGCAAATCAAACTGCATGAAGCGGATAAGAAATTACGATCTGCCCAACACAATGCCCACGATATCGAAGTTGTGACCCACGAGCTGGAGCCGCGCCTGGCTGTACTGGGTCGACAGATCCAGCGTCACAATGAACGTCAACAGCTGGAAAGTGTGTTTACCGAAAAACAAACTGCCTGGTTTCAGCACGCATGGCACGAATTTTCTCACGCCCACCAAGCAGCAAAGGCTCGATATGAGGAACTTCAAAGCCGCATCGCAACAGCACGAACAATGCGCCAGGCCCTAGAACAGCGATTGCTATCTACTCCTCATTCATCTTCAAATGCAGAGATCCTCGAAGAGAAGCTACGCCAAGCCCGCAAAGAGTACGAGCTTTTGAAGCAAGAGCAGGCGCACGCCGTTGAACAGAAAGAGCAGCTGGCTGCCTCATTAGTCGCAATCCGCACTCAGCGAGAAACAGCCAAGCGATCATTAGAGGAAAAAAGAGGGCAGTCGCTTCACTTTGATTGGCTTAAGGCAACCCGCCAGCTTTTGCGCCGCACGCAAGACACGTTGCGCAGCATCATATCTTCAGAGCCTCCGTCAGAAGAGGAGATCAAAACACTGGTTGACGATATCGATACCACCATCAACCGCACTGATGACTCAATGTCTGTCCATATGGCCCGATCGGTGCTTGATCAGCTGGAAAAGCCGCTTCAGGAAGTAGCGCGTCTTACCGCGATTGAAGAAGAACGCACCTCCCAACTTAAAAACCTTCGAATTCCGCCTACCCCGACCTCGGAAGCAATTGCACAGCTCGAACAACAACTCCGCACTACAGCTCCTGCTCCTGGTGCTTCTGCCGTATCTCCCGAAGAGCTGGAGGCTGCTCGTGAAGAAGAGCTGGAGGCTGAAAGGGAATCAGCAGCAGCTAAGGCCGCAGCCCAGCAAACAGGCCAGGATCTTCATGGCTTAGAACAGGAAATCCTGCGAGAGCGGGGAACAGAATTCATCCGTTCGATTCAAGAGGCACTTCCTTCTACTCCTAAGCCATCTGAAACGGATATCCGACAACTTGCCAGCCGAATATCGCAACTGGGAACAATTGATGAACTCACTATCAAAGAATACGAGGAGGTTAAAAATCGCTATGACTATCTTACGCACCAGCTAGAAGATATTCGAGCAACGGAACAAAACATTGAAACGCTAAGGAGCCAGCTTAAGCGAGAAATGGATGAGCTGTTCACTCGCCAGTTCCAAGTCATCCAACGAGCGTTTTGCACCTATTTCCAGACCCTCTTCGGAGGAGGCAAGGCTGACTTAACTGTCACAGAAGAGGGAATAGAGATTAAGGCCGTTCCACCCGGCAAGCACACCCGCAGCATTACACTGCTATCCGGCGGAGAACGCGCTCTTACCTCTCTGGCGCTCCTGCTCGCTATCCTCGAAGCTCAACGACCTCCCTTTATTGTCTTAGATGAGGTGGATGCCGCCCTTGATGAAGCTAATTCTAAACACCTATCTGAAGCGCTCCAAGAAAAAAGTAGACACACGCAATGTATTGTCATAACTCATAACCGCCAAACAATGTCGGGTGCCGATGTGCTATATGGCGTAACAATGCAACAGGACGGAGTTTCAAAGATCTACTCGGTGAGCCTTAAAGATATCGAGGAAAAAGCCGAGGAGCTGGCGGTCAAAGAGCACATGGCGGTCTAGCCAAAGCTCAAGCCGTGAACCCAGAAACCTCCTTTAGCCAAACAAAGTCATAACCTGATAGCCC
>JBBEDC010000017.1:0-5796 GCA_040881505.1 Candidatus Anderseniibacteriota bacterium | reverse complement strand
CCGCGTATTCCCTGGAAAGAGGCAATGACAAAATATGGTAGTGATAAGCCGGACATACGATATGAATTGCATATTTCAGATGTTTCTGATCTGGTAAAAGATTCAAAATTCTCCGTGTTTGCCGGAGCGGTTGAAAATGGGGGAGTGGTTCACGCCCTGCACGTTGCAGGCGGAGCGGCATTTTCTCGCAAGGACATCGATGAGTTAACAGAAAAGGCCAAAGAGCACGGCGCCAAGGGACTGGCATATATTCTTGTTCGTGACGAACTTGAATCTCCTATCATTAAATACCTAGGCGCAGATACGGCTCAAAGCATCGCTGATAAAGTAGGGGCGAAAAAGGGAGATGCGATCTTCTTCGGTGCTGACGCGTGGCTGGCAGTATGTAAAGCATTGGGAGCAGTGCGCGACCTGGCTGCCACGAAGCTCAACCTCAAAGATTCGAACAAGGCGGCTTGGTGCTGGGTTGTGGATTTCCCGATGTACGAATTTAATGAGGCAGAAGGAAAGATCGACTTCTCGCATAATCCTTTTTCAATGCCTCAGGGGGGAATGGAAGCACTCGTATCCAAAGATCCGATTCACATCCTGGCGCACCAGTATGACTTAGTGTTAAATGGATTTGAAATGAGCTCTGGCGCTATCAGAAATCACCGGCCGGACATTATGTACAAAGCGTTTGAGATAGCCGGATACACGAAAGAACAGGTAGATGAAAAATTTGGAGCTATGATCCGAGCCTTTGAGTTCGGCGCCCCACCACATGGAGGATCTGCTCCGGGAGTTGATCGCCTCTTAATGGTACTTATGGACGTACCAAGTATCCGCGATATTTACGCATTTCCAAAAAACGGACGGGCGCAAGACGTTATGATGAACGCGCCGTCGGCTGTGGACGAAAAGCAGCTGCGTGAACTACATATTAAGCTCGATGTTGAGACGGAATAGCCGTGCGGATTGAGCGAGGTTGTGGTACATATAGGAGACACTTTGTATGGAAAATATTCCTATTCAACCATCCCACCCCAAGCGTACGGGGTCGACAGCCCGCGTAGCCGGCATCGTCCTCGTGCTCGCACTCGGTGTCTTCGTGGGCCGATATCTCGTTCCTGTTACCGCCAGTGAAGCGCCCGCATACCGATTGCTGTCAACCGACGATGGCCAGCGGCAGTTTTCTTTTCCTACGTTTTGGAATGCTTGGGATGCGCTTCATGAAAACTACATTGGCGACCTCGACGACAAGGATCTTTTCTACGGAGCGGTAGAGGGGCTAGTGCGTGCAACTGGAGACCCATACACCGTATTTTCCACCCCCGAAGATTCGAAACAGTTCCAAGAAACGCTCAACGGCAAGTTTTCCGGCGTAGGGGTGGAGATCGGCACGGAAGCAAATGGGCTGGTAACCGTTCACGCATTACTTGAAGGACAGCCTGCCCAGAAAGCCGGTATCCTTCCGAACGACGTTATTATCAAAGTCGATGATCTAGAAGTAAACCCACACACTCCGATTGATGAGGTGGTGCAGCATATTCGAGGCGAGAGGGGTAAAGGGGTAACGCTCACAGTTGTGAGAGAAGGCGAAGCGGAGCCTCGCGAGATTACGGTTGTTCGCGATACGATTGAAATAGAGAGCGTGGTGTCGCGCGTAGAGGAGGGCAATGTCGGATACATCGCCATTAAATCTTTTGGAGGTGAGACAGTGCAGCAATTCAAACAAGCTGCTCGCAGTCTCGTCTCACAGAATGTGTCAGCCATCGTTATCGACGTGCGCAACAACCCGGGTGGGTTTCTGCAGACCGCGGTTGATATCTCCAGTACTTTCTTAAGCCCTGGCACACTTGTAGTATCCGAAAAGGGGCGTAGTGATACGCCATACCGCACTGATGACCGGCCGATACTGCAGAATCTACCCATTGTTGTCCTTATCAACCAAGGCTCAGCCTCAGCTTCGGAAATTTTAGCTGGAGCGCTGCAGGAACAAGTGAACGCCACTATCGTCGGCACACAGTCATTCGGTAAGGGATCAGTGCAGGAACTTATTCCGTTCAAAGACGGATCAAGCCTGCGGGTTACTATAGCAAAGTGGTATACGCCGGAAGGCCGTTCAATCGCGGATGAAGGAATCGCGCCGGATATAGAGGTGGAAGACGATCTGGAAACCGAGGAGGATGAAGTTCTGCAGCGGGCTTTGGAGGAGTTGAAGAATTAGTATAGTGGCTAACGCATAAGGTCTATCTAGTTCTCACCTGAGGAGGTGCCAAGTGGCAAGAAAAGCACTTAAGCTCCCGCGGCCGGAAGAGTTCTTTGTTAACCCGACTCCAAACACGGCTATCGAAGACGTGCTTCGAGAGTTTGAGCAGAACCAGGACCTTATCGACAAGAAGGCCTTACGAGAAGGCGAGGACTGGAGTTTCCTGTTGGGAAGGGCTGTTGGAGCAGAGAACGATCGCGCCTAGTTTCAACTAGGCCTTTTTGTCCAAAAAAGAACCGCTCAAGGAGCGGTATAGTGTGAATTTCTACTTGTCCAGCAGCTCAGGATGTTCTCTGAGGTACTGGATGGCCAGTGCTGCAATGACTTCTGTGCGCAGCATGAGGCCTTCGTCAAACATAAAGTAGGCGTCCTCGCTCATGTCACCATTCGGTTTTCGAGTCTCGTACAGTTCACGATTCATTTGCCGAAGATGATCAGAGAGCATCGCAACCAGCGCGCTCTCACAGAGAGGATGGGGCGGTTCCTCTGGAAGCTCATCGTGCGGCTCGCTTCCGATTTTGTGAATGGTCTTGGCGAATTCCGTCTGGTCCAAGTCAAAAGGATCCCCGTGCATGGAGCTCTCCTGTCTTAAGGAACTATCTTGTATCAACCCCCTATATACTTTCATTGGTATCGCATATTGGCAAGCAGGACGGGGTTGAACAGAAAAGAGAATCAGTGATACAGTGATGTTCGATGGCTGGTGATGTGAAAGTCCTACTGCTCGAAGATATTGACTCGCTCGGAAAAGCAGGCGATATCGTCACCGTCTCTGAAGGATATGCCCGGAACAAGCTATTTGTTGAGGGGAAAGCCGCCCTCGCCACAGACCAGGAACAGCAAAAACACAAAGAAGAGGCAGAACATAAAGCGAAGAAAGCTGAAGCGGAGCTAGCAGTTATGGAAGAAAAAGCAGAACAGCTTGATGGAACGGAGCTTCAGCTGACAGCTAAGGTAAATGAAGGAGAGGAAATTTTTGGTAGTATTACACCCAAGCAGATCGTTGAAGAGTTAAACAAGCAAGCGGGACTTACGCTTACTCCCAAGCAGATAACAATCACAAAGGCCATTAAGCAGTTAGGGACACACGCTATGGTGGTCAAGCTTTCAAGTGAGGTAGAGTTTCCTATGGTTGTCGCTATTATCCCTGAAGAAGAAAACTAACCCATGCTAGGAAAAACGAAACAACCGAAATATATTTTTGTTACTGGGGGTGTGCTGTCCGGCCTGGGTAAAGGAATTACCTCAGCTTCAATTGGGAATATTCTCAAAGAGCGAGGCCTTAAGGTCAGCATGCAGAAGTTTGATCAATATATAAATATTGATGCGGGTACCTTAAATCCAGCCGAACATGGCGAGGTGTTCGTAACAGACGATGGAGCGGAAGCCGATCTTGATCTTGGGCACTACGAGCGTTTTTTAGATCAAAACCTAACTGGAGACTCTTCCGTAATGACGGGGGAGATTTATCAGGAGGTAATCAACAAAGAACGAAGAGGGGAGTACTTAGGCAAAACCGTTCAGGTTATCCCGCATGTTACCGAAGAGGTAAAGCGTCGAGCACGAGAGGCGGCTGCTAAAAGCGATTGTGATGTGCATATTGTTGAAATAGGCGGAACGATAGGGGATAACGAAGGATTTCATTTCGTTGAAGCAGCTCGCCAGATGGCACTCGACGAGGGAAAAGAAAACGTTTTGTATGTTCATGTGGTATTTCTGCCGTACCTGAAAGCTTCTGAAGAAGTAAAGACTAAACCAGCGCAGAATAGTGTGAGAGAGCTGCGCAGTATCGGTATCCAGCCGGACATACTCATTGCGCGCACTGACTATCAAACTGAGGAGGATATTGTTAACAAACTTTCGCTATATACCAATGTAAGCAAGGATTCGATTTTACCGCTTAATACGGTCGATACGGTGTATGAGGTGCCATTGATTATGGAGCAGCACCATCTTGATGATGTGATAATGGATAAGCTGGAGATTAAGAAGCGATCACGAATCAACGGACAATGGAAAGAACTGGTTGATAACATAAAGAAGGACAAGCCAAAGACAACGATCGCCATGGTAGGCAAGTACACCACTATGATGGATACCTATGCCAGCTTAGTTGCAGCGCTTAAGGCTGCTTGCTGGCAGAATGGAACTGATCTTGATTTGCGCTGGATTGACGCAGAAGAGTTGGAGAAGACCGATGATATATCGTCATTCTTTGACGGAGTGCAGGGCGTGACCGTTCCTGGAGGGTTTGGCGTGCGCGGTACAGAAGGGAAGATCAAGGCAATTCAATATGCGCGAGAAAACAAGATTCCGTATCTAGGGCTATGCCTTGGCATGCAGTTGGCGGTAATTGAGTTTGCCCGTCACGTTGCGGGTATGGAGCAAGCCACCAGTCAGGAATTTATCGACGAAGGCGATCAAGGACAGGAGCGCATGAACAGCTGCGTCATTCACATTATGGAAGACCAAAAAACGATTCATGAAAAAGGAGGCACGATGCGCCTGGGTGGGTGGGACTGCGTACTTACTCCTGATTCATTTTCATACAAAGCATACGGCTCAAAAAAGATTCGCGAACGTCATCGGCATCGGTATGAATTTAACAATGAGTTTCGGGACAAGTTGTCTGACGCGGGATTGCGTATATCCGGAACAACGCCGGATGGAAGCTTAGTGGAAATAGTAGAGGTAGAAGATCATCCATGGTTTGTTGGGGTTCAGTTTCATCCGGAGTTTACCGCTCGTCCCGTTGGCGGCCATCCGCTATTCAACGCTTTCGTAGCTGCGGCGAAAAAAAGCACCGACAGTTAGGAAGTTCCTAAAAGCGGTGCAGGTGAACTAGGCAGAGAGTGCAGCTGTTCCAACCGCGTGCCCGATATCTGTGTGCGGGGTGTGCTGGCTCAGCAGTTCAAAGAATCGTTCCGCTGAGCATCCCCCGATGTAGCGCTCAGGGCACTTGCAGTTCCTGTTTTCCTCGCTGGGCCATTCAGCCACAGCGTGCCAGTGCGCGGCCGGCTTGTGAGCAGACCCCATGCGAAGTACGGCGGCGCACCTGGTCCTCTGCCACTCGAAGTAGCAAAGGAAAAAGCGACCCTCGCGGGTACACTCTTCCGTGAACTCAACCCAGTGGGAGAGCTCAACTTCGTGGCTAGGGATACCAAGGAGGTATTCCGGCAGCATGATCCGAATTGTTGTATCGTCCTCAGTCGCCTGGGCTGAGGGAAGCGCTACTGTTGTGGGCACAGGGAATCCTTTCAAGGGGGTCTGTAGGGTTTCATCCGTAAAACATCTGCTCCGAGCTAGATTTGTGTCTCCTAATTAAAATGAACAGTATTGCGAAATGTGAATATAGCCGAGACCTTATCACTCGTCAATATGCAGAAAGTAGAGAGCTTGTTCTGGGTGCTTTGGAAAGAAAAGAGCTCCTCACGCAAGAGGAGCGTATCGTTATGGAGTCAGCCGGAAGGGCTGCCGGTCTTCCTTCTCAGGCTGAATCTGAAAAGGAGCCCCATGCTTCTTACGGCGGTAAAACCTGCCTGACT
>JBBEDC010000016.1:0-5862 GCA_040881505.1 Candidatus Anderseniibacteriota bacterium | reverse complement strand
TCGTAGCTCAGTTGGATAGAGCGTTGGCTTGCGGAGCCAAAGGCCGCAGGTTCGAGCCCTGCCGAGATCACCGTAAGTTCCAAGGACAGGTGCGTGAGTGGCCGAAACGGCACGCTTGGAAAGCGTGTGTACCTTCACTGGTACCGTGGGTTCGAATCCCACCTTGTCCGCCATGATGTGTCCCCCGTAAAGTAGACATTAGATATTCATGAAAACTATCAACAATATTGTAGAATATATCGTTCCAAAAACTTTGGCATTAGTTCGGAGATATGTTCTCAGCGAGGAAGTAGAAATCAACTACTGTGCGATATTCTGCCAAAACGAAGAGGAGTATAAGGAGCTAGAGGCAGAAGCTTCTGGATTGGGTGAAGTCGTTGATGATACTCCCACTGGACCTCTCTACCGACTTCAAGAACCTCTTGAGACTGTCGCTGGTCCACTATACTTAATCAAGATCCGAAAGCCTGATCCAGTGCGTCCACAACGCGGCGATGCGGATTTCACGCTCAAGAACTATGAAGCTTTCAAGAAAAAACACGCAGGAGACACTGAGCATTTTAAGGTTATTAATCGTGACACCTTTGAAATGATTGAATTACGCGACTCAAAGATTGATGTGCTTGTTTATTTTTCCAACCCACCACTTACCAAGCAGTTTAGCATTACGTAACCGCAAAAAGAGTTTGACCCGAGAATACAGAATGAAGCATGCGCTTTATCCCCGCGCAACTGTCAGCCCCCACATTTGAGTACGCGAGGGGAGAGATGGCCGTAGCACCATTGCGGCTGCTGAAATGGTATTTCCGCTAGTTGTAACGTCGTCTACGAGAATAACGTGAGTGGTTGCGGGCGGAATGTCTTGAATGACAGAAAAGGCATCGGTGATATTTTGTTTACGTAACTCATTTGGAAGACGGGCCTGAGTATGTGTCGCTTTTGGACGTGCAAGCGCTTGAAGAACGGAAATATGAACGTAGCCCTGAAGAGCTCGAGCGATTTCCTCCGCCTGGTTGAAACCGCGCGTATGTTCTCGACGTGCGTGAAGGGGAATAGGGACAAACACGGCTGACTTTTGCAGGGTGGTAATCGGAGATATTTTTGAGAGATGCGGCAAGGTCAAATACGCCAATGCTGGAGCAACATCTTTTACGCTGCGAAACTTAAGCCAGCTAATGCCGCGACGTAGATAGGGAGCGGCGTAGGGGCCGGCACTTAAAGCCCCGGTCAGGGGAGTGTCTTCCCGGCAAGGGGAACATGTGCGGCCTGAAGGCTGTTTTTCACTGCATACGATACAGCGTTGCTCAAATAGGCGCATCTGCTCCTGACACCCCGTACAGTGCCACGTATCCTCCTTGAGGCATCGAATACAGCGTGGGGGAGCTAAGACGCGCCTGAGGTCAGTTAAAAGGGAGAGGATGGGCATATAAAACTAATACCACAGCAGAATTGCTGTGGTATTAGTATGTCACATACCCTCGCCGTTATTCTACAACAGTAGGCTGGGCAGCAGGCACTGGCTTTACGCTTATCTTGTTACCAACTTTCTTAGCCTGAATAGTCTGGCCCTCTGCGAATTCTTTGTTAATCAGCGAGTGGGCAATGGGGTCTTCAAGCAGTTCCTGTACTACCTTTCGAATAGGGCGTGCTCCCTTACCTTCTTCAAACGCTCTCCTGGCGATTTCTTGGCGTATGCCACGGGAAACATCGAGCGTAATATCCTTTTCATCGAGAATGGTTTGCAGCTCTCGAATGTGCAGGTCAGTAATTTTTTCTAGGTGAGGAATCTGCAGGGGAGAGTAGACGACGATCTGATCGATACGGCCGAGCAGCTCCGGTGCAATTTGGTCGTGAAGTTCTTTTAAGACTGCTGCTTTAAGCTCTTCGTACTTTTGTTCCGCTTCATCTCGTACGTCGCTCTCTTCCGGCATTGAAAAGCCCATATGTGCTTGCTGGGCCAGCTGGTGACTGCCGATATTGCTGGTCATCAGAACAATGGTATTCCGGAAGTTTATTGTCCGACCATGCGAATCTGTTACCTCTCCTTCATCAAGGATTTGCAGCAGGAGATTCAGCACGTCCCGGTGAGCTTTTTCAATCTCATCAAAGAGGACGATAGAGTAGGGCTGTCGGCGAATTTTCTCTGTTAGTTTTCCGCCTTCTTCATATCCGACGTATCCGGCCGGAGCTCCAATTAATCGAGAAGCAGAGTGCGCTTCCATAAACTCAGACATATCAACGCGTACCAGCGCATCCTCATTCTCAAATACCTCTCGGGCTAGAACCTTGGCCGTTTCGGTTTTACCGACTCCGGTAGGTCCGAGGAAAATGAAGGAGCCGAGTGGGCGGTTTGGGTTAGCAATACCAGCTCTACTTCGGCGAACATATCGAGCCACAACTTTGATTGCTTCCTCTTGGCCGACAATATGGCGACGTAAGATCTTTTCCAGGTTAACCAGTTTTTCTGACTCTTCTTTCAGCAGGCGCATGGCTGGAATACCAGTGCTTTCAGCGATGACTTTGGCGATATGCTCTTCAGTGATTGAAAGCCGCTTGTTGCCATCCTTCGCACTGATTGCGCGAGTGTATTCAGCCAGCTGCTCGGTGATTGAGTCTTCCTGCCGTTTCGCTTGCAGGGCCTCTTCGTAATTTTCAGCTTCAATTGCAGCTTCCTTTTTCTGACGCAGTGTTTCCAGTTCATGTTTGAGTGTGTGAGCCTTTTGAGCCTCATCAGTACCGGCAATCTGCAGTTGCAGGGTAGAGGCAGCTTCATCTAATAGGTCCAGCGCTTTATCAGGCAGGAAGCGATCAGGAATGTACCGCACGCTCATATCCACTGCTGCTTCAATGGCCTCATCAGTTACGGTTAGGCCATGGTGTTGTTCATATGCCTCTCGCGCGCCGCGCAAGACCTCTTTAGCCTCCTCTGAAGTAGGCTCCTTTACTTGCACGGGCTGGAAGCGACGCTCGAGGGCCGCGTCTTTTTCAATGTGTTTGCGAAATTCATCTAAGGTAGTGGCACCGATAACGCTCACTTCGCCTCTCGCTAAGGCTGGTTTGAGCATATTAGCTGCATCCATGCTGCCGCCGGACGATCCGGCGCCGACAATGGTATGAATCTCGTCAATAAAGAGGACGGTCTCGCTGTGTTCTTCTAATTCCCGCATCAGTTCTTTCAATCGCTCTTCAAATTCACCGCGGAAAGTAGTGCCTGCTAAGAGAGCGGCCATGTCGAGTGAGAGGATGCGCTTGCCTTGAAGTTTAGCTGGCACGCGTCCTTCTACGATGCGTTGAGCCAATCCTTGCACGATCGCAGTTTTTCCAACCCCAGGTTCTCCAATCAATATTGGGTTATTCTTGTTCTTCCGATTTAAAATACTCATCACCCGCTCTACTTCTTTCGTGCGGCCAACCACTACATCAAACTTTCCTTCAGCAGCGAGCTTGGTGAGGTCTTGCGTAAAGTAATCGAAGGCGGGCGTTTTTTTCTTACCACCTTCTGGTATTGCCGCTGCATCCGACATTAACGCAGCGTCTCGAGGGAGTGTTGCAGACTTAGGTCCAGCCGTCAGTCCCCCGGCGTTTTGTCCCGGTAGAGCGGTAGGGTTGCCCAAAAAGGTTGAAAGGTCGGGGAAGTGAGAGGTGCTCTTCAAAACGATCTGGATCTGTTGAGCGAGCGCCTTAACGTCAACTGGAGATTTTTCCAGCATCTTGTATGCGCCGGAATCTTTGATGCCGATAATACCAAAGAGGATATGTTCTGTTCCGATATATCGATGATGGAATTGAAATGCAGTACGGGCGCCTTTTTCAAACGCAGCACGTGTATGGGCGGACAACTCTTCCTTCCAAGAAGTAGCTTTCGGCATCGCTTCCAGTTCGGTGCGGATAAATTCTGGGGTAAACTGGAACTTTTTTAAAATGCTGTACGACAGACTTCCGCTTTCTTGCATCATGCCATAGAGAATATGCTCAGTGCCGATATTGCGATGCTGCAATTCCTGCGACACCTTTGATGCTGTGGATAGCACATTCTTTAAACGACTGGTTAATTTATCTTGGATTGGATTTTCCATACATCGATAGCCCCTCAAGTATTAACTACACCCATAGTATACCTTATCCCCATGTGGAAACCACGCTTTTCTTGGACACAGATTGTGTTATGTTCTCCCATATGGCGACAAAGAAGGGTACCGATTCTAAATGGGCTGCGCAAGATGTTCTGAGCCGGCGGGATCACAGCGAGGCGGAGATGCGCCAGAAGCTGTCTCGCAAGGGTTTTTCTGCCCCTGACATCCAGGAAACCATCGACTGGCTGTATGAGCAGAAACTACTGGATGACAGGGCATATGCGGCGCGCTATGTGGAAAGTATTCTGCGGAGTAAAACCGTTGGCCCTCGATGGATAGCTGCAAAGCTGAAGCAGCGGGGAGTGGAGCAGCAATATATTACTGAAGTTCTCACTCAGCTTATGCCGCCGGAAAAAGAACGAGAGCTCATGGCCGAAGCCAGCGAAAGTTGGAAGCGACTGCATCAAAAGCACGCTACTGACAAAGCGCGACTAACAAGATTTTTAGCCTCGCGCGGATTTTCAGAACACCTCGTACGAGAACAGGTATTTAACTAGCGCATTCCGCGCAATCGCTTGATGCGCTCCTCTGCGGGAGGATGAGTAGAAAATAGGTGAGCGAAGTTTTTTCGTTTGAACGGATTGGCAATGAATAAATGAGCGGTGGCATTACCGGCAGTCTCCAGCGGGGGACCGGCAGAAATTTTTTCCAGTGCCCGTGCGAGTCCTTCCGGATATCGAGTAAGCAAGGCGCCCGAGGCATCGGCTAAGTATTCGCGCTGGCGCGATACAGCCAGTTGAATGATCTTGGCGATAATGGGAGAGACGATCAGCAGCACCAGGCCGACGATTGCCAGAATTGCACCGGCCTGGCCGCCTTCCCGACTATCGCGTCCGCGCATACCGCCGAAGAATGTCATGCGCATGAACATGTCTGAGAGAATGACGATGAAGCCGACGAAGATAGCGACTAACATTGAGAAGCGAATATCGTAATTTTTTACATGTGACAGCTCATGGGCTAGCACTCCTTCAAGCTCTGAGCGATCAAGTCTATCTATCAGTCCCGTGGTCACTGCAATTGATGCATGCTCTGGGTCGCGCCCGGTGGCAAACGCATTGAGAGCGGGGGAATTAATGATGTGAATTCTTGGCTTTGGTACGCCGGCAGTAATCGTGAGGTTTTCAACTAATCGATGAAGCTCAGGCGCCTGGTCGGCTGATACCTCCTTCGCTTTGTTTGTTGCGAGAGCGATTTTGTCACCGGCATAATATCCGATTAAAGAAGAGGGAATTGCGAATATGGCGGCAATAACCGGGAGGACAAAGTCGCCGCGTACGGCATAGGAGTAGAGCCCTACGACTCCAATTACTAAAGCCAAAACAATGACGACTAGAAATAACGAGCGGCGCTTGTTGCTTTCAATTTGTTTATATAAGGAGGGCATATCACAAGAATTGCTAATTTAGGGCGATTATGCAAGATGATAAGGAGGATTCAGTAACGAAAGATGTACTTTTTCAAAAGGAAAACTTCATGCGTATTACTCCTGACATGTTCGAGGCGGTGCAGGTGTACTGTGGAGAGACGCTGTGTGTTTTGCGTTGGGGCAGTAGGTTCTCTGTTGAAGAGATGGCAAGGCAGCTCAGTAAGCGATGGCAAAAGCTCGTTCCGGTTGAATGGATTCAAGAATATGAGCTTGGCGACTGTCTTCTCACCAAGGCTGAAGTTGTTGCAATTGCGCATTGTTTGGGGGTGAGTATCTCCGAGGTCTACAAAGGAGCGAAAC
>JBBEDC010000015.1:0-6349 GCA_040881505.1 Candidatus Anderseniibacteriota bacterium | reverse complement strand
GAGTGTCCATTTGACATAAATTTGTTTATAGTATATAGTAAAAAAAGTTATAAATAAGCTTAGGTAGGCCGAAAAGTGACCATATACATTACTTAAGAGTTTTATTTTACGATCGAAATGCAGCACGAACTACTTATTGCGATAATTGCAGGTACTGGGGGCATGCTTGGATGGGGCCTAGCTGACTTTTTTGCAAAAAAAACAATTGATCAAATTGGAGATGTCGTGACTTTGGCTTGGGGGCACGTATTTGGCACTATTAGCCTTCTTTTGATGGCTCTATATCAATTCTTGGTTCTCGATCAGCAAGTCTCTGTTCAATATGATTTCAAAGCATGGGCATTCCTTATTTTCTTTGGAGTGCTACAGGCAGTGGTGTATTTGCTAGTTTACAACGGGTTCGGTAAAGGCCAAGTAGGAGCTTTGAGTCCGGTATTCGCTTCTTTCTCTGGTTTAACAGCTGTTATTTCGATCGTAGTACTGCGTGAGGTTGTGGGCCCTTATGTACTGTTAGGCCTAGCTGCTCTCTTTGCTGGGATCTTGCTAATTAATGTTGATATTCAGGCCCTGAAGTCAAAGCGTCTCAATTTTGCATCAATTCCAGGGTTTAAGGAAGTGGCGCTGGCAACGATATTCGCAACATTTTGGACCTTGGGGTGGGACAGGTTTGTCGGAGGACAAGATTGGTTAACGTATACGTTTTTCATGTATGCATTTATGAGCATAGCGATTCTTATGTTTGCGATGGTACGTCGAATCAACTTACTCGTTATCAAGCCTCACATCTGGAAATTTTTAATATTGATTGGCTTTACTGAAACGGTAGCGTATGCGGCAATTAGCCTAGGATACAGCCTGACGTCTTTAACCAGCGTTGTTGCCTTGCTAAGCGGCGCCTTCTCGCTCCCTACTATTATTCTTGCCTGGCTCTTTCTAAGGGAGAGAATGAACCTAGCTCAGGTAGTCGGCAGTCTGATCACCATCGGTGGAATTATGCTTCTAGTCGCACTATAATTCACCTATTACGTCTACTGTTTTCTATGTCAACGTCGATTAGTGAAGAATTCAACCACGATTTTCTTGAAAGTCTTTCGCACGAGACACCATTTTTTCTTTTTTCAAAGAAAAAAATCCAAGACAACTTTCGAGAATATCAAAGATATTTTCCTGGTGCTCAAATTCAGTATGCAATGAAGGCAAATTCAGAGCCGGAAGTGTTACAAGAAGTCTTGGACATAGGGGCCGGTTTTGAGGTTGCTTCTGCGCATGAACTCAAAATGCTTAAAGAAATTAATGTTCCGCCGGAAAGAATTATCTACGGAACATCCGTAAAGCCAATTTCCCACATCAAAGAGTTTTTTGACTATGGGGTAGATAGATTTGCCTTTGATTCTCTTTCTGAATTGGAAAAAATTGCTGCCGTGGCCCCTGGGTCGCGCGTATACGTAAGAATTGTCGTAAATGACACGGGGAGTGTGTTTAGGTTCTCAGAGAAGTTTGGAACTGATAAGGAAAATGCCGTTTCATTGCTCCAGCGAGCCAAAGAACTTGGTCTCCATCCGTATGGCATCAGTTTTCATGTTGGGTCACAGGCAAGTAATCCTATGGCATGGGCAAATGCGCTGGAAGGCCTAGCGCCAGTCCTTGAACATCTGAAAAAGACAGGCATTGATATCGAAGTTATCAATATTGGGGGTGGGTACCCTTGCGCATACGCTTCTACTGAGAAGGCTATTACTTTGGAGGAAATAGCAGAGAATACTCTCAAGCAATACAAGAAACTCCCTTATCAGCCCCAATTAATCTTGGAACCAGGAAGAGGAATTATAGCTACAGCGGCAGTCTTGGTGGCTGACATAATCGCAAAGGTTGATCGGAGCGCAAACACTTGGCTCTTTTTAGATGCTGGAGTTTATGATGCCTTGTATGAGGCTATGGCTTACCAAGGCTCCACTCGTTACCACGTAACTAGCATGCGACCTTCTTATGATTCGGGAGAGGCCTTGTTCGCACTTGCCGGACCAACCGGAGATTCTGCTGATGTGATTACGAGAGAAGCTCTTTTGCCGCAGGACATAACAGCAGGAGACAAACTTATTTTCCACGATGTTGGCGCTTATAGTCTTGTGGTATCAAGTAGGTTTAACGGTTTTCCGAAACCAGGTGTATATCTCATTTGACACATAATACAAGTGGCATACAATTTACCTTGTATGACATTGAATACTCCTCAAAAGATTACCGTTGCCTTCCTAGCTTTCCTATTCGTCTTTTGGGTCATTCTGTTCCAAATGGGAACAACAACCGGATTCTACAATTATCTCTATTCATTTCTATTCGGACTGATCCCCCTAGTCGGTGGGGCAGTGGCAATGTCTCGTGCAAAACAATGGGGAGGTCTTCAAACTGCTATTGGGAAAGCAGTTTTTTTTATCGGACTCGGACTTCTTTTGTGGGGGAGCGGTGAGACTATTTGGTCTTACTACAATTTTTTCTTGGGTGAACCAGCTCCGTATCCATCCTTAGCGGATCTTGGGTTCGCGCCAAGTATCTTCTTCTACGGCCTAGGAGCTATCTACCTTTCGAAAGCAACTGGGGCAAAATTTGGTCTACGAAATAAATATGCAAAGTTGATTGCCGCCATAGCGGCAATTGTTATTTTTGCCATATCGTACTACGTGCTTGTAATCGTTGCGCGGGGCGGAATACTGGTACCTGAGGGCGAAACACCTCTTAAAATTGTTCTTGATATTGTCTATCCCTTGGGAGATTTCCTGGCGTTCGCTATCGCAGCCATTGTATCGGGGCTCTCGTTCAGGTACATGGGCGGTAGGTACACATTAGATACCATATCAATACTCCTTGGGTTATTCGTTATGTTTGTTGCCGATTCAATCTTCTCCTACACCACAACCGCTGGTACTTTCTATAACGGAAGTTTTGGAGATTTGATGTTAACACTTGGACTGTTCTTACTTACGTTCGGAGTTCTTGGTTTTTATAAACTTAAAGAGGCCTAAGAAATACATAAGATGATAAGTTACGATCAAGTTGCTATTAAAATCATAGAAGAACAGGCATTAATCATTGGTCCTGTAGCATGGGAGCAGGCTGGAAAAGTCACAGGCTTGCGCATTGATATGCAAAGTCATCACGTAAGCATGGAGGGTAGCCCTAAGGAAGTTCTTGAAAATCTCGTAGCTCAATATGAAAAACTCTTTGGTCGTGCTTCCCGTGAAGTTTGTCGAGATGCTGTTCGACCACTATTATCACAGATTTCCCCAGAAGAAATTCCAACGGTGTTGAAGTAGATTCCCCGCAAACGTTCAGAATAGCTTGAGTGTAACTGCTTCGTAGATCTGGCAGTGTGGTTTCTAATGGCTACAAGTTTACGCGTACGTGTCAGCATCTTTTGGCATTTTGGAGATGATAGTTCATTGACGGGGTTTTGGAATAACTCCTACTATATTGCTGTTATGAATCTTGATGAGATCAAGCGCCTGCGGCGCGAATATGCATATGGTGAACTGCGAACAGGGGATTTACATTCAAATCCATTTGAGCAGTTTAATATGTGGTTTCAGGATGCCTTGAATGCCAATATTGATATGGCAGATGCGATGACTTTAGCTACTGTGTCTGCTACCGGAGTTCCTTCGGCGCGGATTGTTGCACTGCGAGGCTATGATGAGCAGGGTTTTATTTTTTACACGAACTATCAGAGTAATAAAGCTGTCGATATCAAGCATAATCCGCATGCGGCACTAGTTTTCTATTGGAAGGAGCTTGATAGGCAAGTGAGGATTATAGGTACAGTTAGAAAAACTGCGCGAGGAGAGTCGGGTGATTACTTTTCCTCTAGGCCAATGCAAAGTAACCTTGTTCAAGTGGCATCTCGCCAAAGCCAGGTAGTAAGCAGCAAGGAAGTTATTAAGGATAGGATCAACAGAATCAAGCAAAAGCATAAGAACTCATCCTTAGTTTGTCCCCCATATTGGGGCGGGTATCGAGTGTTTCCTACGGAGTTTGAATTCTGGCAGGGTGGCCTAGAGAGATTGCATGACCGTTTTAGATACCAGTGGAAGGACAATAGCTGGAAAATTAGCCAACTTGAACCTTAACCTGACCCCTTTTTTTCGGCAGGCTTAGTCATCTCTTCGAGAAATTCGGAGAAATACTGGCCCTGGCGAAAATTTGCAATTGCCACGCGGATGAATGGAACTGTAGTATCTGGAAGTTGATCAAGAGGGAAAAAACTAAGGCCACCATGTTTTTCTGGTTCAATATTCGTCATGTTTCCATTCCAATTAGAGGCAGCGAAGAATAAATCAATACGTTCGTCTGTTTGACCTTCTTTCAAGCGATGCATAACGTGGGCAAAGTTAAGATCAGAAGCTTGTAGAGTTATACCGGCTTCTTCTTTTGCTTCGCGCATGACAGCATCGGTTGCTTTTTCGTTTTGCTCCTTATGCCCGGCTATGAGGCCATAGCGGCCATCGTTATATCCCGTATTAGTTCGTTTGAGCAATAGAATATGGTCAGCCTGTAGAAGGAGAAGGTGAACGATTGGAACGACTTCGGATCCTCTGTGGAGGGCTGTGGTCATAGCCGCAATGTATCATAATCATTGCGTACACACATAATAAGCTCAATGAAGCAGATATCGCTGGGTGTTGTTATTTAAACACTAACATGTTATCCAGTACTGGCTGCACTTTCAAAACCGATGAGTCTGTTGAGAAAGGGATACAAATGCTCATTGCAATGTGTGGTATTAACGGATGCGGAAAATCGCTTCAGGCGCGACTTTTGCAGAAACACTTCCAGGAGAGGGACAGGCAGTGCTTGATTACCAAAGCATATGACGAAGCAGCCAAGGCCACTTGTCGTCCTCTCATTGAAACGTGGGGCAATGAGATTGCTACTACCTTTCTGCTTCAGGCACTGCAATCGCAACAGTATGTTAAAACCAAGAGGTTGCTGGAGGAAGGGGCCGTTGTCATCGCTGATCGTTGGGACGAAAGCTACCTTGCTCATCACGAGAACTTTGGTTTCCTTGCTGATCGAGATGAGTTGCGGACAACGTTGAACCTCATCACTTTCCAGGGGCTGTTGCCTGACATCGGGTTTCTCCTGGATATTCCTCTGACAGTTGCAAAAGAGAGGCGGGGCGCTAGGGGAGAGGCAGAACGTTTTGGGCACCGTCCCGATGCGTACTACGAGACGATTCAGCGGGCATACTATAAGATCGCCAAGGAACGTGATTGGAGGGTGATTGACGGCACTCAAGCCCCAGAGGTCATTCACGGGCAAGTGGTGGACACGCTCATTGATCGCGAGCTTCTTTCCCGAAGTGGGGGAGAGGCGCAATAAAATGTGGTTGACCTTCGCAATCGCATCCACCAAAACAGTGCTTCGGAAGTACTGTTTTTTCATGTTCGGCCGTGCTTCTCGAGAAGTTTGTCGCGACGCGGTTCAGCCCTTACTATCTCAAATATCCCAAGACGAAATTCCGACGGTGCTGAAGTAAAAAAGGAAGGAAGGCCCCGGGATGGAATCGGGCTTGATTTTGTATACCTAATGTGATACTATTAACATGTTAATAGTAAGTTAATAAATATGAGCCAGAAGCCCTCAAATTCAGAGATTATCACTATTTCTTTGCCCAAAGGCCTTGCGCAGGAGGTTCGCAGTGCTATGCAGCAGATGGGAGGATCTCGCAGCAAGCTAGTGCAGGAAGCTCTAGAGCAATATCTCTGGCTTAAAGAATGGCAAGATTTACAAGAGTATGGAGTAGGGCGCTCCGCCGAGTTGGGGTTAGTATCAGAGGATGTGACCGGCCTGATTAATGAATACCGTCGTGAAAAAAAGCAAACCTCGCGTCGTCGTTGATACGAACGTCATTGTCTCGGCGCTTAACTTCGGCGGCAATCCAGCGCGAATTGTAACCATGGCGGGCTTGAAGATGGTTGAACTCTTTTTGTCTGATCAGATTTTGCAAGAATCAGCCGGTGTGCTTCAGGAAAAGTTTGCATGGACGTCGGGCCGCGTAAGCCGAGCAGTGCAGGCCATGAAAGATATTGCAGTGGTTGTAAAACCAACCGAGCGGGTTGTCGTTGTGCGTGATAAAGACGATGATCATTTGCTGGAATGTGCGGTGGCTGCTCATGCTCACTACCTTGTTTCGGGAGATGAGGATCTTTTGGTTTTAAAGCGGTATAGGGACACCAAGATTGTCTCTCCCGCTCAATTCCTCAAGATCCTTCATAAAGCTCGGTAAGTGCGTACGCTGAGTAGGCATATTCACCGGTACAATATACCGGAAATCCGTTACACTGTGATGTATGGC
>JBBEDC010000014.1:0-6585 GCA_040881505.1 Candidatus Anderseniibacteriota bacterium | reverse complement strand
GTAACAAGATGGCGGGAGTAGGGGAGCAGTTCCAGTTCATTCTGCGCGATGAATCAGTTCACCTAGCCTTTGGCAGCGACCTTATTAACGAGATCGTAAAGGAAAACCCAGAGATCTGGACAGATGAGTTCAAAACAACAATTACCGAAAACATTAAGACGGCGGTTGACCTAGAAATTGCCTATGCGCAGGACTGCTTACCAAACGGTATTCTGGGTCTCAACGCCGGAGCAATTGAGCAATACCTCTACTACATCGCTGATCGACGGCTTGAACGTATTAACCTGAAGAAAGTGTATGGGTCCGAGAATCCATTCCCATGGATGAGCGAGATTATAGACTTACGGAAAGAAAAGAACTTCTTTGAAACAAGGGTGACAGAATATCAATCTGCCGGAAACCTAAAGTGGTAGGGGGCTTAACTACATCTTTAAATCTTAAACATCAACACACTATGGAGGGAGAATCCAAACAGGAAGCTCAAGCAGTGCAGGATGACTGGAAGCTGGAAAGTTCAACAGCTGAAGCCGGCGATCCCAATCTGAATATTTGCGAAAGCTGTCAGTAGCATTTCACTGACTGGCTCTTCAAACGGCTCACACACGGGCCGTTTGAATGTTTTATACCTACCCGGCACTATATACTCCATGAGCACAAAACCAGCCTCCATTCCTGATAACGCGAAGAGAGTGTATGAGGGTTACATATTCTCGGTGTGGCAGTGGGAACAACAGTTATTTGACGGTACAACAGCTACCTTTGAAGCAGCTCAGCGTGTTGACGCTGCGTTGGCCGTAGGCGTATTGCCAAACGGAAACATCCTTATGATATCTGATGAGCAGCCTCACCGAGAAGCGCTCATTAGCTCTCCCGGTGGAAGATTAGAGTTTGGAGAAAGTCCGGAGGATGCTACCCGTAGAGAATTTCAAGAAGAAACTGGTTACTCGGTCGGGAACCTCGTGCCGTGGTTCACTCATACGTTTACCGACAAAATACATTTTGCGGCGCACTTCTTCATCGCCAAGGACCTGACGAAAACAGGGGAGCCAACACTTGATCCGGGAGAGAAGATAGAGCTGCTCGAGTTTTCATTCGATGAATTTCTTCAATTAGCTTGGAACCCGAAATTGCGCGAACGAGAGCTTCGTATTACGTTACTGGAAGCCCTGGCTGATCCCAAAAGGAAGCAAGCGCTTCACGATTTACTGTTTATATAACGAATGAATTCAACTCCATCAGTTCGCGTTCGCATCGCACCCAGTCCAACAGGGAATCTTCATGTTGGCACAGCCCGAACCGCTTTATTCAACGAGCTATACGCCAGAAAACATGGCGGCTCCTTTGTTATTCGAATCGAAGATACGGATAAGGAACGTTCTCGCAAAGAGTATGAGGAGGCGATTATGGAAGCTCTGACGTGGCTCGGCCTTGTCTGGCAAGAGGGGCCTGATAAAGGAGGGGAGTATGGTCCATATCGTCAATCAGAGAGGACATCCCTGCACAAGGAGGTCCTGCTCAAACTAGTGCAGAGCGGAAAGGCGTATGTCTGTTACTGCGCTCCGAAAGAGAAGGGCGAGAGGGAAACTCACACATGCGATTGCTCGGCAACTCCCGGGGAGATTAATGCAGCTAAGCGATACGTTATCCGTCTGCACGTAGAGCCGCAGGAGGTTTCTTTTACTGACATCATTCGCGGGGAAGTACGGGTACATACTGATAGCTTTGGCGGTGATTTTGTTATTGCTCGCTCGGTGGATGATCCACTATTTCATCTGGCGGTAGTAGTAGACGACGCATTAATGAAAATCACTCACGTTATTCGCGGAGAAGATCACCTGCACAATGCAATTAAGCATATTCTCATTCAGCGTGCCTGCGGGTATGAACAGCCCCAGTATGCCCACATGCCGCTCTTGCTTGATGAGCAGCGACGTAAGCTTTCTAAGAGGGCAGGGGAAACGAATTTATTAGCGTATCGTGATATGGGATACCTGCCGCAGGCGATGCTGAACTATTTAGCGCTGCTCGGCTGGGCGCCGAAAGATAACCGAGAGATATTTTCGCACGAGGAATTAGTGGAAGCATTTTCGCTTGAACGCGTACAAAAGGGCGGAGCTATCTTTTCTGTTACGAAACTCAATTCTATTAACCGCCACTATCTGAGTCAGCTATCTGATGAGGCGTTTGTTGAATGGGCAATGAAGTATTTTGCATCCCAGGGCACCTCTGATGATACGGGGCAATTGCAAAAAGCGGTGCTCACTGAAAGAGAGCGGGCGAGTTCGTATGCGGATATATCAGAATCACTGGGGTGGGCACTGCCAGACTGGGAGCCAGTGTATCCAGTTGAATCTTTAGTATGGAAAAAAAGCACGCCGCCCCAAACGCTTGAGCTGCTGCGAAAAACACATGAGATGATACAGGGGATGGACGAAGAAGATTTTTCCGTAAGTGTACTGCAGGAGAGAATAATGGAATGGATCGACACGAATGAGTTGGGTAGGGGAGACACTCTTTGGCCGTTGCGATTTGCCCTCACCAGCCAGCAGTATTCGGCCGGACCATTTGAAATTACGGCTGCTTTAGGGAAGAATGAAACCCTAAAGCGCCTGCAATCAGCCATTACAAAGTTAGAAGATGCCAACCTATCGTAAAAAGTGGATACGTGTCGTATACACCATCATTGTGGCGATTATCGCCCTTGGAATGGTGTCGATTTCCTTCCTAGGTTTTTAAGTCTGTACCTTTTGTGGCATAATATATTGTGCCTCATTGGTATCAGTATTCATGATTCGTCGTTTTATTTTCCTTCCGATTATAGCCCTGCTTCTGGGAGCGGGGATATTTGGTATTCCTGATACTTCTCACGCTCAATCGGTAGACGAACTTCGAGCTGAATTGAACGACAAGCGGAAATCACTCAAGGCAACAGAAGAAAAAATTGAACAATTCAAAAATACTGTCCAAGAGAAGAAGAAAGAAGCGCGGACGCTTGGGGATCAGATCGTCCTTATCGATGACAACATTGAAGAAATTGTACTAACAATTGATCGTACGGTTGCTGAGATAGAGGAGACGGATGCGGAAATACATACCGTTGAAGAGGAGATCAGACTAAAGGAAGAAGAGATTACCCAGCAAAAGCGCCTGCTCGGCGACTACATCCGCTCGATTCATACTCACGATCAACAATCGAGTGTGACAGTGTTTTTGAAATACGACACATTCTCAGAGGCCATGAATGAAAATTCGACGCTGACTGAACTGCAGCAGCGGGGACAGCAAGCTCTCGTTCTCATTCAAAGCCTTCATACTGAGCTTATGACCAAGCAGCGCGAGCTTGAAGACTTTCGCCAGTCGCTCGATGCTCTCCGCCGCCGCCAACAGCAGCAACAGGAAACCCTAGCTAACCAACGCGACTCAAAGCAACGGATATTGGAACTCACTCAAGAGCAAGAGTCGCAGTATCAGGACTTACTGCAAGAAGCCCAACAACAACACCAGGCAGCTCAAGCGGCAATTTCGTCCCTGGATGCTAAAATCCGCGAAGAGCTGAAACGACAAGGCTTTGGCAACCTGCCGTCAGTTGGAACTTTTGACTGGCCAATTGAGCCAATCTTCGGCGTTTCCTGCGAGTTTAAATGTTCTGGCTATCCATACGCGTACTTAATTGGACCACATTCAGCTATTGATATCCCAAGCTATGTTGGCACTCCTATCAAGGCGCCAGCTGAGGGGTATGTGGCTCGTACGTTTGATTCAGGCGGACCGGGTTACAGCTATATCATGTTAATTCACGGTGATAACCTATCAACAGTTTACGGTCATGTCTCTGGCTTTGCAGTTAACGAGGGGCAAGTGGTCACCCGCGGTACGGTAATAGGGTACACAGGTGGAGCTTCAGGAGCACGCGGCTCAGGACTTTCGACAGGGCCTCATCTGCATTTTGAAGTTCGTAAAAATAATATTCCTATCAATCCGCGCAGCTACTTGTAATGCCATTTGAACCTGATGATATTTTCGAAGCATGGGTTAAGCGCCTCGTACCAATATGGGGGCCGTTCTACGCCATGTTCTACATCATCCGCCTATTGTGGCGAGAGACATTTCGTAAGCAATAATTAACACTATGTTTTCACTTATACGCCACGTGCGCAGACCGAAATCGGTGCGCGATTACAGTGTTCGAGAATTGAAGAAACATCATCAAGAGGGGATGGATACGACGGTATTGCACGGCCGGTCGGGGAGCGAATACGTTGGGGACTTTGTATTCGGCGGAATCGACGGAGTTGTGACAACATTCGCTGTCGTAGCGGGGGTAGCTGGAGCAGATCTATCAGCTGCGGTTGTGTTAGTGCTCGGCCTGGCCAATTTGTTAGCGGATGGATTTGCAATGGGGATCGGTAACTTTTTAAGTATTCGCTCAGAGAAGGAACGATATGCTCACGAGTGGCATGAAGAGGCGTATGAGATTGAGAAGATTCCAGAACATGAACAGGAAGAGATACGAACGATTTATCGCGCTAAAGGTTTCAGCGGCAAAACGCTTGATTCGATCGTAGCTACTATTACTTCTGATAAGGAACGGTGGATTCGGGAGATGTTATTTGAAGAACATGGGCTAACACCGGATACCAGATCGCCCGTTAAGGGAGGTAGCGTAACCTATGCAGCCTTTATTATCATCGGTTTTATCCCACTGCTTTCCTTCGTCCTGGCGCTTGGTTTTCAGTCACTAACTGACTACACTTTCATTCTTTCGGTTGTCTTAACTGGATTTGCCCTGTTTACCATTGGTGCTTTGAAAACCCTCGTTGTTGCCAGATCAGTCTGGAGGGCAGGGTTGGAAACACTGTTTATGGGGGGCCTAGCCGCTACAGTGGCATACATTGTCGGATACCTGCTGCGTGGGTTAACATAGAGAACATATGACGCTGTCCGAGTTCGCCCTTTCGTTTACCAGCCCGGAGATGTGGTATCTCACGGCCGCTGCACTTCTTGTTGTCGCGTTCCTGGCAATGCGATTTATTTTCAAGCGAATTAAATGGAGCATTATCGTCATTATATTCGCTGCCTTTGTATTTCTGGCATACGGGCGTCTGTTCAGCGAGACATTTGAGGGAGGACCGGAAGAATTTCGTTCACCAAACACACAAGAGCAAATCCAGGGGCTCTATGATGACCTTCAGAGTAGGGCACTGAAGATATTTGAACGCGATACGGAAGAGTAGGGGAGGTAGTCTTTCTTTCTACCTACATACCACGTCTATGTCACAGCACAGGCGAGTGTCTTAGCGGGTATGGGTTGAGTAGAGAAGGAAGCTACGCTTCGCGCCTCTCTACAGTCCACCAAGTCAGACATACTCCTCTATATATTTTGCGACATACATACGCATCTCCACAGTCCTATAGCCTCCACGCGTCATTCCTCCCGTATACCAACCAAACTCACACATGACGAATTGGATACATAGAGCTTATGTGATCAGCGGTAATTCAAACTCAAACAAACGCAGCCAGTTAGACAAGGTCATCATATGTAGGAGCTCATCACTAATCAATCATACAAGGAGCGCGAGCTGTAGCAGCGGCATGCGCCACAGGATATATCTAAGGTACCAGAAGACCTAATCCGACTACACAGATGCTTAGAATCGATTTAAATGACTCATATATAGGACCCAGGATACCTAGGTAGGACGACATTAATGTACGTAAGAAAAAGGAATATATATCCAAAAAGATAAAAGAATGTGCGATAGCCATTCAGGGGATACGTTGGCACAACGCAACGCCAGAAGGATAGTAGCGGAGGATAAGAGTCGAAATGAAAGGGAGGTGAGGGGTGTACAACATATGTTAGCTAACTAGGAACGTCTGAAAATACATCTTTTGCGACAATAGGTCTGTTCCATACTAGTTTTCCACAGATACGAACATTTTCAGAATATATGTCAACAAATTCTTTTTGAAATTCATTTCTCGTTTTACGCCGCCTTACCTCCCTATACGCCCCATACATATACTTCTTGGGCACCCTCTCTCCCCCTCTGTATAGGGGATACATAATACCGTAGATCTTATGTTCTACACTCGAAAGGGCCTCCCCCAGGTACTTCTCCCCCTCTCCCCTGCCCTACATTGACATATCTCAACTTATATTGTTATATATATCCTCTAGTATCCCAGTTCCTGGGCACATTGACTCGGAGTTTTCCCTTGGGCCTTAGCTTCCTGCGCGGAATTAAACCACGCTTGATTTTCAGGCTTGATGCGTGCAACAGAGGAACAGCTCACATGGTGAAACAGGTTTGAGTTCTTACTGGCTACGAATTGCTGTTCCTGCGGCCCTGAAGCAGTGCCGGCTACAGCTGAAGTGTTCTCGCCTTCCCGCAGTGCTACTCCTTCTTCTTTTAGTTGTTGAAGGCTTGAGAGGTCACCTCCAGAGCTGGAGCAAGCACTACACTGTCGATCTTGGAATATAATGGGTTGTTCGGAGTAGTATGGCGACATGATTCGCCCGAGCTGCCAACCTACAGCGAATATGGCAATTCCCATGACAATATTGGCGATCTTGCTGTG
>JBBEDC010000013.1:0-40109 GCA_040881505.1 Candidatus Anderseniibacteriota bacterium | reverse complement strand
TAGCCGAATTGGCTCATTTTTCCTTAAGTGGTGCAATTACTTGTTGAACTTACGTTAGGAAGGTTTGTCAATAAGTAATATATTGGCTTAATTAAGCTGATTATATAGGTTTCCGATCTTAGCAGCCAGAATAAAGTCGTTTTCGTGTAATCCCCCTATTTTATGCGTCCAGAGCTCTATTTTGAGCTTGTTATATGCAATATGAAGGTCTGGGTGGTGGTCCTCTTCTTCCGCTATATCCGCTATTTGATTAACGAATGCGATATTAGCTCGAAATCCGGGTAGCTCATATGTTTTTATGAGCTTTTTTGTATCTTCTACTTCCCAGCCCTCAGGAAGTTGTTGAACGTATTGTTGTAGTTCCTTATCTGCCAGCGGCGGAACGCCGCCCTGGCACGGCACGCAATGTTTTTGTGCTAAATTATTTTTTCCCATGTGCATCTTTTCCATTACGGGTAATCCACCACTCACTGTCTTTGTCTGCGAACCACCAATGATCAGAGTCCGTTTCAAGGATCTTCTTTGCTAGTTTTTTGCCTGACTTTGTTTTAATCCGGGCAACGGCAGAAGGCAGCCATGTTTTTGATCGAGTATTGCCAATGTCGGTTTGTTCTTTGAGAGAGAGGATAAACTCGAGGTTATCGGCATCTTTGGCTACAATGGATTCCTTTGACTCTCGCTCTTCGTATTCATGCAGGATAGTGCGAATATTCTCACCAAATGGCAGCGGGTCAGCCAGCTCATCAATCGCCTTCTGCTCGTCAACGCTCGTGTATTTCTGATGAACGTAGTTCAAGTCGCTGGTACGGCCTTCGGCCAGATCATGAAACAAACACATTTGTAGTACCTTAGCCATATCGACATCCCCTTCCATACTTGCCAGCACATAACCAATATATGTGGCGCGGTTGAGATGCTCAGCTACAGACTGCTTTCCGCTGCCCAAGAAGTGAGGCCAGCTGCGCGGGGTTTGGGATAAGATACCCACCTCGAAGAGGAAATCAACGATTGCTGTGGTTTTATCTGCCATGGTTTTACCCTAGCATGTTCGATATAGTAAATGCCATGAAGAGCATGGAAATACTGCTGCGAGCTGCCGGAAAGCTTAAAACCGTTATTCGAAGCGGATGGATACGTAAAAATATTAAAGACCCAGAATCTGTTGCCGAGCATTCTTACCGCACCGCACTGACTGCTTATTTGCTTGCTGACGAAGGGGTAGATCGAGAAAAAGTATTGCTTATGGGGCTCATTCATGATCTTGCCGAAGCGGAGGTCGGAGACATTACCCTACATGACGGTATCTCTCCAGAAGAAAAAGAAACTCAAGAACGACTGGCTTTTGAGAAACTGGCTCAAGCAGCCGGGCGTGACGACCTCCTAAAGCTATGGCATGAATATGAAGCCCAGAACACCCCAGAGGCCTTATTAGTAAAAGATGCCGACATGATTGAGGTGATAATGCAGGCATTGGAGTATGAAGAAGCACAGGGAGCTGACTTGCAGGAATTCTGGAACAACGTGCGCCCTAATCTAAAGAGCCCTAAGGCCCGGGAGTTCTTTGCGCACTTGGAGCGGCAACGAATGGGCCCCTTATAGATTTCTACTACTATGAAACACAAGATCTCCGAGTGGCTTAAACGATATATTCCAGCCGAAATTGTGGCAGCCTTAGCTGCAGTGCTAACTGCAGTAGTTGCGCAGAGGGTAACCGATAAAGTCGCACTCTTGGCGATTATAGCCACATTGGGAGAGGTGGTGGGATTTTATAGTGTGCTAATAACAAGAGACTTACGTAAAAGTCTCCGTTTGCATGAGCAGATAACCCCTAAAACAGCTGTTCTGTCAGCATATAGAACGGTGAGGAACGCAATCGTAGAGTTTGGATTCTCAGAAGTGCTGGATATTTTTCTCATACGTCCGGCTACCATTTATTTCTTTACCACCCAATTGGGTAATCTTCAGCTTGGAGTTATTTTAGGGAAAATAACGGCTGATGTTGTTTTCTATATCCCAACCGTTGTTGGATACGAATTTCGAAAGAAGTTTCTAACGGAATAGCTACTCTAAGCTCTCCTCTATCCTCGCAATTACATCTCTCTCGCTATCAACAAGTTCTTGAGGAAGTTCGTTTATGGGAAACCACTTAATTGTCGATTTATCCTCAAAAGAGCAGTTTTCTACGGTATAAATAAGGACTACTTCTGCTCCTCTCTTACTATAGTGCAGTAAAAAGCCGCGAGATACAGGCGGATCTGAAGCGTGAATTTGAAGTTCATCGTCACACAGCCTTTGAATAGCGCTTTCCATCGTATCGGTGCTCCGCAGAACAGTTCCAGGCAGGTGCCACATACCCGGCCACCATATGTCGTTCACCTCTCGTTGTATCAATCCAATATGCAGGTGTTCCTCCTTATAGGATATCGGCACTACATCGACCATGGGCAGGCGAACTAATCGGGCAATTTGATCAAATAGTTCCAAAGGTAAAAACCCCGGTTCCAGTTGTTTTAGAACAGCTACGCAGGTAGCCATCTCTTGAGGAGTTGGGTCGGGCATTTCTATAGGGAACAGTTATTTCTCATATATTTCAAGCGGCAGTCCGTCGGGGTCGGCAAAAAAAGTGAACTTCTTCCCCGTATGTTCATCAACCCTTATATCCTCTACGGCTATTCCTGCATCGATAATGTGGCTTACGACTCTTTCAACATTATCAACCTCGAAGGCCAAATGCCGTAACCCAGCAGCTTCGGGATTACTCGTTCTTATTGGCGGGCTGGGAAAGGAAAAAAGCTCTATTTGGTATAGCTCGCCAACTTTCAAATCCAGCTTGTAAGAGTCTCTTTCTGCGCGATACGTCTCATTCAATACAGAAAGTCCCAGGATTTTTGTATAAAAATGCTTAGATTTCTGATAGTCAGAGCAGATGATTGCTATATGGTGAATCCTGTTAAACATATACCTACCATATCATCACTCATTTTGTATAGCCTTCTTTCCCAGTGAGCGGGTAACGGGAGTCGAACCCGTGTCTGCTGATTGGCAACCAGCTATAATAGCCACTATACGATACCCGCAACGTGTAGTATTTGTACGAAATATCTTCTATTTGAGCAAGCCCCTTTTGTTGATAATTAGCGCCTCTTCCGCTATCCTCTATCTACAACTAAATATGCCACGGTAGCTCAATGGTAGAGCGCAGCCCTGAATCTTCGGGGCCCCATCTGGTAACAGGTGGTAAAAAACTGGGTGAATTCGGGGAAACCTTTACGCCAGGTAATCCCGAGCCAAGCCTAAACCTGTTTTAGAAAACAGATTTAGGAAGGTGTAGAGACTATCCCTTCGGGGAGTACATTGCAACAGTTGCAGTGGAAGCGCCCAGCCCCACCCAAGCGTCTTGCTTGTAGTGGGTGATGATATAGTCCATTAGCCTTATATTATGGAAGAGGCTGGCGTTGTCAGTTCGATTCTGACCCGTGGCACCAAGGGCGGTTAGCTCAGTTGGTAGAGCATCTCGTTTACACCGAGGAGGCCGCAGGTTCGAGCCCTGCACCGCCCACAAATTCGAAGTAAAGAAAAAGCCGTACCAGTGCGTGTTGCACATAGTCCGGCGTAGCGTTTTGCAGTAGGGCGTTCAAAACCCTACTGAGTCCATCTCGTCCAGGATTCGCGTGGCAGCTGCCCCGGGGTCTTCACTGTTCATGATTGGACCGCCGCATACCAGTATGTCGGCTCCTATTTCCACAGCCTTTGTTGGCGTGGTCTCTACGGCGTGGCGGGTGTCTTTGTACCAAGTTGGCCGAATACCCGTTGCGCAGAGAAGGCTTGAGTGTTGAATGACGGGAATCGTGTCAGCAGGAAGGATGATCCCATCACAACCAAGACGATTCCCAAGCTGAGCCAGGTTTCTGACAACGCTCTTCCGTGGCAGTTTGAAGATTTGTTGACAGTAGCCTTCATCCATGTGACTCAAGACTGTGACTCCAAGCACACGCGTCTTGCTGGTCTTGGCAGCCTTGATTGCTGTTCTGCTCTCCTTATCGGCCAGAAGATGGACGTTGAAGTAGTCCACATCCAGGTCGACGAGACTCTGGGCAATCCGTTCCATTGTCCTGCTGCCGTTGAACATTTTCAGATCAACGAACAGTTGCGCGGAGAAGCTTTGAAGCAGCTGAACAGCGTCTTTCAAGCCTCGCTTCAGGGCGAAGTCGAGGTTTGCCTTCAGCACCAGGCGATCCGGCGGAACCTTCTGCAGTATCGCTTCCACCTTGGTGAGGGTGGAGTGCTCCTCTTCCCAGAGGTCATCAAGGGCAATGCAAAGCAGAGGCTTCACAGCGTCCCTCCTTCCTTACGGGGCTCGAAACCGCGGTCCGACTGCCACTTGAGGGGGTTGGCGAGAAACTCGCGGTATTTCTGAACGAGCGCAGCGGGGTGAGTCCCCTCTTCTTCTGCCACCTCCAGAAGGGTGGAAAGAGTGAGAAGATAGGTCATACCGACCTGATCCCGCTGCAGCGCCTTCTCGGCTTCCGGGTTGCCGTAGTAGAGGATGCAACACGCATGATCTGCACGATATCCTTCCTCACGGAGCAACACCGCACTGTTGCAGGTGGTGCTTGCGAAGTTGACCAACTCCTCCATGACCACAGCGCTGCTTCCCGACGGAGTGTCGGGGTTGTTTGGCAGATTGGTGATGAGCTCACCGTGACCACCGCGCTTGCGAGTTCCGCGGATGTAGACGTACGGGATGGTCTTGCCGAGGAAGTGTTCCAGGTACTCACTGACGAGCACACCAGGTGGCATTCCGCCGGTTGCGTTTGCGGCGACCCAGTCGAGTTGAGGGTGTTCTGCGGCGACTTTGGCAGCCAGCCAGATGCAGGCTTGCCGGAAGACTGGCTTGCAGCCTCCCAGGGACTTGACCATGACGTACCCCGGGCCGTTATTGCCGCTGGAGTACAGATAAGGCTCTTCGCCCCCATCGACATCTCGCAGGCTCAAAGTACCAGCCTTCAGAAGACCGAGCGCAATCGCCCGGGTCGGAATCACCAGAGAAGACATTGTGGTACACCTTTCCAATTTTCAAGTAACAAGCGCCAAGCTTATTATGAGTTCCTATAACCCATAAATTGGCAAAATCACTGTATATGAAGCGTTCCAGCTTAGCAAATTCGATTAGTGCGGACGAGAGGACTTGAACCTCCACGAGCTAATGCTCCCATGGCCCTCAACCATGGCTGTCTACCGGTTCCAGCACGTCCGCGTACAACAGAGAATAGCGGCTTTGCAGATTTAGAGCAACGCTGCTTGTTTTTCTATTTCCTCTTCCTGCTCGGCTGCAGTTACACCTTGGTCTTTATCAATGAGCTCAATCACTTTAGGAATCTTTGCAAAATCAGCTTTGAGCACTGGTCGGAGATCGCCACGATACAAAGCAGCAGCTGGGTGATACATAGGCATCACAACCTTGCCATTACGGCGCTTAGGTTGCCCGTGTATGGCTGTAATCGAAAGGTTAGGACCCAGAAGCCATCCCATAGAGTGCCGCCCTAAGGTGATGATAAGTTTCGGTTCAATGATATTAATCTGTTCTTCCAGCCACGGCTTGTATAGTTCAACTTCATCTGGCAGGGGGTCGCGGTTACCTGGCGGACGGTGTTTGACGATGTTAGCAATAAATACATCTTCGCGCTGTAAGCCGATTGATTCTATGAGCTCGTTCAAAAATTTGCCCGCCGCGCCCACGAACGGTCGTCCTAGCTCATCTTCCTTCTTTCCAGGCCCTTCTCCTATAAATAAAATATCAGCATCGGGGTTACCTTCGCCTGGTACCGCTTGCGTTGCGCTTTGAGCTAACGGGCCATTCTTCACGCGTTCTTCCTCGCGTCTGTTGAGCTCCTCTAACGCTAGTTGTTTTTCTTCTCGGTTCATGAGGCAGTCCGATGTTTCTTTAAGAATGCCAAATCTTTCGACAGGAGGCTATCATGTTTAGTTTCCAGGATGAAGTTTACTTTCTGAAAGTCTGGATGAGTCAGCACAGCCTTAAGACCTGCGTTGCCGATCTTCCCCTTCCCTATATGCTCATGGCGATCAGTTCGTGCCCCAAGATCAGCCTTAGAATCATTCATGTGGACCAACTTGAGATGAGAGATGCCAACGTGTTTTCTGAAAAGTTTCATTGTTTCATTTAGAGCCTCTTTTTTTCGTAAGTCGTATCCGGAAGCAAACATATGGCAGGTATCAAGGCAGACATGGATGTCTTTGCGGCCTACGTGCTTAAGTAGGTACCCCAGCTCTTCAAAGGTATCGCCTACGACTGATCCCGCCCCGGCTGATATCTCGAGCAGAAGCTGAGTGGTAAATTTTGGATTCCCTTTGTACATCTCTTTGATGCCTTTTACCGCCTGATCGAGGGCACTCTGGGGTGTTTCAATCGATGCGGGGTTAGTCACATGCTCCTTTGCACTGCCTAGGTGAGTGACTAAATATTTCACTCCTAGTTTCGAGCCGCGTTCCAACTCTTCACGCAGAACAGCAATTGTCCCATGATATATTCGGTTATTCTTTGAAGCGAAGTTTACGTAATACGGGGCGTGAATATAGCTTTCGAAGTCGTATTGCTCGCATCGTTCTCGGAAGAGCTTCGCTTGTTCGTTTGAGATAGGCTTAGCACCGCCTCCTCTGGGACTGCGTGAGAAGAACTGAAAACACTCCGCATCAAGTGCGTGAGCGTTTTCTGGAGCATTCTCGAGGCCTCCGGCAGCTGAAGCATGAAAGCCTACTCGTTGGTATTGCTTGGGCATGTATTAACAGTAGATACCTTATGGAGCTTTCGCAATTGGAGTTTCTTTGCCTTGCTGCCACAAGAGGTTAAAGATTTTCGTGTGCATTTCAGCGATATATGGGTCTTGTATTACAACAGCAGCGGGAGTATGCGGTTGCCAGAAAATGACATAACTGCCAAATACCTGAAAAGTAGCTGGGAGTGTGCTGCATAGGTCGCGAGGGATTACACGAGTTACACGATACTGTGAGGGATCAGTTGGAAACTCTTGCACTCGTTTAGATTCAATCGGTAGAAACTTCATGACAATTTTGCGCCGGATACGTTTTTGTATCCAGCTTTCAGTATCGCTTTCCTCAACTACGCGAATGAAGTGGTCGAGATCACCGAAGTACAGAGTTTCTTTAGGCTTTTCTGCAAATATACGAGTGTACAGCTCAAAGAAGCGTTCTTTTCCTTCATAGAGAAAAATCTGGGTAGCGCCCTGTCCTTTGTACGCGGCCAAGTATCGTGGCATCTCTGCTGCTAAGTTTTTCTGAAGGGCTGCGACCGCGGCTTGTTTTTCTCTCAAGAGGTCTACTACGACAGTAGGTGGGGCAACAGAGAATGATCGTCCATAGCGTTCATGGGATGGAGAAACTAACCCTTTTTCTCGTAGGGAGGCAATAAGGGTGTAAAGGTAGGGGCGTTCTAGGCTAACCTGTTGAGCTAACGCTGTTATAGGCAAAGGTCCAGATTTCAAAGAAGTCATATATACCTGCTGTTCAGTAGGAGACAGCCCTAGTTCAGCTAGGGCTGTCTCTAATTCGTTTTGCGAACGACTGTCGGTACTTTTTAAGGCCATATTTTGATTATATAGTAAACTAAATATATTACAAATATACATTAAATAGCTACATATAGCTTAATATATGTTGACAATATAGATAACTTAAGATATAATGCTGGCGTTACGATCATGGTGGTCGTAGCAAACGAGTACCTTCCAGCTAGGAGACAGCAATGGCTAGTTCCATCAGTGTTTGCTACCCGATCCGGTCCAGCCACAAGTCGCTCCAAGACGCCCTCGCAGCCGGCAAGTACGACTACATCCACGACTACATCACCGCCGAGCACTTCAAGCTCGAAGGCGAGATCGTCATAGACGCGAAAGCCGTACTCTACCACCCCAATCGCGACATCGGGAGCAAGGACGTGGTTTGGGAACTGGGTCAGGCGGGTCTGCGCCCGGCCACGCTCCAGGAACTGTGCACTTTTGGGGAGAAATACCCCTACATTGTGTGCGGGTTCCCAGTATCATCAGTGGTGGCTCTCGGTTCCGTCTACGTGCGCTCCCGTCGCCATCGCTATGTGCCATCTCTCGTCGGTTGGGACTGGGAGGACGACAGCTGGTATGAGTTCGACCTTGACCACTGGAGTAGTGGATGGAACTCGGACGACTCTTTCCTCGCTGTCCCCGTCGAAAAGTCCGCCGACTAACATCGGCAGCGGTTTAGACAGGGCCGTATAATTCCTGTCCAGAGCTCACACAAGGCGATAGCAATATCGTCTTTTCTTTTTGCTCTATTTTTGAGAAAAATCTACACACAACCTAACCCTTCTTAGGTTTCAGTAGTTTAAACCCTTGTTTTGCAAAGTGTTGGTCGAATGAAAATACTTGAGTAATCCCAAGATCTTTGCAGAGAATAAAGCTGGTGCAATCAACAAAGCTGACATCCTTCTGAGCAAGCTCGGAAAACAGTATAAAAGCGCGTTGCTCCGTTGATTTGCCAATTCTAAGAGTCAGGAAGTCATCGTTTACCATATACTCCCCAAAAGATACGGCTTGTTTTTTGCCTGCTCGTTGTGAAATAACAGTTAACGACTCAGCGATAATATAATTACTGGTTACGAGAGGGGTATTGTGCTGCTGAAGGTGCTCGATAACCCGCTTAGCTGATTTTGCATGTGCATCATGACGATAGTACAGAGCAACAAACGCAGAAGTGTCGACGAACACGCTCATTCAATACGTCCTTTGCCATATAGGTAATAGTCGTGGTTTTCTGCAAGGTCGGTGGGCGCATCGGGTGGTGTTGGATAATCCTTTTCTAGACGCTCCGCATCTGCCAGCATATCCATCATCACGTCAGCTCCTTTGTATTTTTTAGGGTTACTCAAGTCCTTTTCAACGCTTTCCCGCACCACGTCAGCCATAGAGCACTTACGGCGCTTCGCCTCTATCTTGAGACGGCGATGAATGTGTTCTGGCAAGTAAATTTGGGTACGCTTCATATTAGCCATAGATGTATGTAGTATACATCATGTGGAAGATATGTCCAAGCCTACTTTTTGTTTCATTACCGCGCTAGAGCGTCTGATCGAGTTTCGCGAATAACATTTACTTTAACATCTCCTGGATAGGTCATTTCCTGCTCAATCTGCTTGGCAATACTCTGAGCTAACTTTATAGCGCCCAGGTCATCAATTTCTTTTGGTTCAACGAATACTCGAATCTCGCGGCCTGCATAGATCGCATATGCCTTGTTAACCCCCTCATAACTCGTCGCTATCTGCTCCAGGTCTTCCATGCGCTTCACATAGCCTTCTACGTCCTCACGTCGAGCTCCGGGGCGGGCAGCGGAGATAGCGTCGGATACCTGGACGATGATCGCCTCTCGAGTGTCAAAAGGATAGTCCTCATGGTGGGCAGCTGCGGCTCGCACAATTTCTTCGCTTACCCCAAACTTACGCATGATCTTCTCCCCGATTTCGACATGATTTCCTTCAACCTCATGGTCAATCGCCTTCCCAATATCATGTAGCAGCGTCGCCTTCTTGGCGATATTCACGTCAGCTCCCAGTTCTTGAGCAAGCATCATGGCAATACGAGCAGCTTCCCAGCTGTGACGCAGGATATTCTGACCATAGCTGGTGCGGTATTTCATACGCCCTACCAGGTGTATAAGCTGTGGGGGGAAGTCAACAATGCCCAAATCATAAACGACGGTTTCTCCCGCTTCGCGGATATCGTCATTAATTTTCTTTTTTGCTTCTTCAACAACTTCTTCAATTCTACCCGGATGGATACGCCCATCCTTCATGAGTTGTTCAATCGCTTTCTTAGCGACCTGGCGTCGCATAGGTGAAAATCCGGAAATCATTATGGAATGTCCCGCTTCACTGTCGATTACGATTTCACAGCCTGTGACACGCTCAATGTGTTGGATGTTGCGACCTTCTTTGCCGATAATGCGGCCGATCATGCTCTCGTCCGGAACGTCAACGTAGGAGGTTGAGTGCTCCGCTACGTGCGAGCTGGCATAGCGTTGAATAACATTTGAAAGGATATCGCGGGCCTTTTCTTCTAGTTCTCGATCTCCCTCTTTTTCCATCTTCCGTACCCGACGCACGATATCTTCCTTAGTGCGCTCTTCAGCTAGCTCCATAACGCGCTGCTGGGCTTGTTCGCTGGTAAGGCCGGAAATATCAGCTAGCTTCTTTTCCTCTTCTCCTTTGAGGGCTTTAAGTTCCTCCTCACGCTTGCTTAACTGCTCCTGCTGATCTACCAGTGCCTTGTCACGCTGCTCGAGCTGCTCGAGTTTGGAGTCAATCTTCTCCTCGCGCTCAGCTACGCGCTTTTCAAGTTCTAAAATCTGACTTCGACGTTCATCGAGGTCTTTCTCAGCTTTTTCGCGAATTTCTCTCGCTTCTTTTTCGGCTTGCTCTCGCAGTGTTACTACCTTTGTTTTTGCGGCAGCGATCTTAGATTCAATCTTCTTATCGACCGACTCTTCTTTTCTAGCGCCTGCATTGCGACGGATTTGATATCCGGCAGCTACGCCAACGCCAGCTGCAACAACAGCGGCGATCACGGTTGAAATCACGGGCATAGGTGTTTGTGCCCTTACGGCTGTATACGCGGTGAGTCTATGTAATTATGCGAGGCTTTGAGAGCGACAATGACGAGATCGTGGATACAGGAAATTCAGAGAAACAAGACTGGGCGATACGATACGACCGAAGAGGGGTATTAATACTAAATATGATGTGAATTGCGAGGAAAATTGCTTTATTGAGCGACGGCTAAGCTTTCTGTACAACGTGGTCAATCAAGCCGTATGCTTTAGCTTCCTCTGCGTCCATATAGTAATCCCGATCGGTATCTTTTTCCACTTTACTTTTTTTCTGCCCTGTGTGATCGGCCAATACCTGGTTTAATCGATCTTTCATTTTAAGGATATGGCGAGCAGAAATTTCGATGTCAGAAGCCTGCCCCTCGGCTCCGCCTAGGACCTGATGGATCATGATATCGGAGTGAGTTAGCGACATGCGCTTACCCTTCGCGCCGCCAGCCAGCAGTACTGCTCCCATACTGGCAGCCATGCCGATACAGATAGTCGAAACATCTGGCTTGATAAATTGCATGGTGTCGTAAATAGCCATACCAGCCGTGACCACTCCCCCCGGAGAGTTAATGTAAATCTTGATGTCTTTTGTCTGGTCTTCATGCTCTAAAAAGAGAAGCTGGGCGATAATAATATTGGCGACATCATCATTAATGGCTCCTCCCAGGAAGATAATTCGCTCTTTTAGGAGACGAGAATAGATATCAAAGGCGCGTTCGCCGAATTGGGACTTTTCGATAACGGTTGGTACGAGGTAGGACATATGGTTTAAAGAAAACGTAATAATTAGACTCTCTTCACTATATCGCAACTCTTTAATTTCGTCAGTGAAATGAAAAAAGGGTAGTTGTCCTACCCATGTTATGCGCCTGTGATGAACCCGAAGTCTCCAGGCTTGTATCCTGAATCGCCGTCATCAGCTGGATCACCTGCGGGGTCAGGATAGGCTGTGGCGTCGGTAGCGGCCTTGTTGATCACGCTCGCATCAAGCAGGACTTTCAGCTTGATGCTGTGGTCAAGCTTCGAGGTGAAGCGCGGTCCCACAGAGACACTGGGACAAACCTTTACAGCGCCAAGGTTCTTGCGCACTGCCTTCCTCGACATGTTCATGAGTTCCAGAGTCAGCTGCTGCTTCTCGTCATCATCAAGCAGCAGACGCGTTGCAAAGCGTTCCAGATGGCCGTCGAGCGAGTTGCGCGACTGCTTGTGTGCCTGTTTGCGCCACTCCGCCAGTCCAGTTACATGGATTGCCGGAGTGTTGATCTCCAGTGCCTCGAACGAATCGTTGGGCAAGGGATCATGCAGATTAATACACTGTCCCAAAGGCAGCATCACGTAAGCTTTCAGGTGAGTGCCGTCATTCGCTTCGCTCTCAGACGCTGACAGCAGAGCATAGAACTCCTTCGAGTCGACGGCAACGTGAACCATTTGGCTCTTGATAGCCAAAGCCAGGGTATCGACGAGCTGCACAGCATTTTGCGCATTCATGGCCACACCTCCCTTTATTGTAAGGAACGAGAGTGGGTTTCCACGCCTCGACTATATACCTTACGCAGGTTTCGTAGCAAGCTCTGACAGCTTTTTGAGTGTTTTACGGTTACGGATGACGCTTTCAATATGGTCTCGGAGGTGCTCGGCATCTAGCTCCTTTGCCGCCTGTTCCGGATCCTTGTACTGGCTGAGATATGCGGTTGCCTCTTCTGTGACTTCCTTCTCTTCAACAGTAATACCTTCTTTTTCCGCAAAGCGGCGGAGAGTAAGTCCGACTTTCACTCGTTTTTCAGCCGTAGGGCGCATATCAGCTCTCATTTGATCAAGCGTTTTATTTTCCCGTGCCAGATACTCATCAAGATTCTTCTGCTGGTAGGCAAGCATGGAGGCAAACTCCTCAATCCTGTTATCAATTTCTTTCTCTATCAACACTTCTGGAATATGTCCGAAGGTAGATACTTCAGCATATTTTTCCGCCAGCTCTCCCAAGTAGCGATCCTCTTCTTTTTGGGACAGCTCTTTTTTCATGTTTTCCTTGAGCTTGTCCTTGAGCTCTTCAAGATCTTTAAACTCTCCCAATCCTTTAGCAAACTCATCATTAATTTCAGGGAGAACGCGCTTTTGAACAGCATGGGCTTTAACTGTTACGTCAGCTGTTTTACCCTGGAGCTCTGCTTGTGGGTAGTTATCGGGGAAAGTCATTGAAAAGTCCCGGGTATCTCCCGCGGTCATTCCCGTAATATTCTTTTCAAAATCAGGAATAAAGCGGCCTTCGCCGAGAGTAACGGGGTGATTTTTGCTTTCGCCGCCTTCGATGACAGCACCGTCTATTTTAACCGTAAAATCTACGTTTACAGTGTCACCTTCTTGAGCGGGGCGGGCTACTTCGAGGTCCTGTCCGCGCATCTTTGCCAGGTACCCGAGCTCCTGCTCGATTTCTTTATCCCCCACTGTAATTTCTTTCTTTTCAACACTTACTTTCGTAGGGTCGCCTAGCGTTACCTCTGGCAAGACATCCACAATGGCGGTGAACTCAAATGGTCCTTCTAAGCCTAGCTGCTTAACAGTGATGTTCGGTCGATTGATAGCATCTACCTTATGTTCAACGGCAGCATCAACAAAGTATTTTGGCAGGGCTGCATCCATAGCCTCGCGCAGAACATGTTCTTGACCGACATGTTCGACCACTACATCAAGAGGAGCTTTGCCGGGGCGAAAGCCCTTTAAAGATACATCCTTTGAGAGCTTTTTAGCGGCCTTGTTGATAAATGGTTGAAATTCTTCAGCCGGAACTGATATTTCCATCTCAACCTGAGATGTTTCTTTTTTGGGAGTAATATTGACTATCATAGGTTTTTAGAGCCTAGCGAATTTGACCACCATTGTAAAGAAAAAGCCTACTTTTTGCGTGAACGGCGCGAAGAAGCAGGCATGGGATTAATGATGTAGCTCTTGTGGTTTTGGAGAGGGCCTTCATGCTGAAGCAGAAAGTATGGGTGTTTGCAGCGTTCAAGCATTACGATATCTACGTGGTAGACGCGGTAGGTGCCCGAATACTTCCCCTCGTTATCCGCGAGAGGCAGTAAATACCCTCCTGGATGCGACGCCTGGCGGCGTGCTGTCTTGATTTCTGTCTCCTCCATGTTGGTAGAACACAGGGGGCCGCCGGGGATGCGGAAAAACACTTTTGGCATTGTCACCTCTTGGCTAGCTAAGAGAGAGAAAGAACGAAAAACCGTGGCTTTGAGTGTAGCCACGGTTTCGTTTTCCCGTCAAATCGAATAATTCTTAGAGCATCGGAGCGATGATCAGCGCGACGATACTCATAAGCTTGATCAGAATGTTTAGGGAAGGCCCTGACGTATCCTTGAACGGATCGCCAACCGTATCACCAACAACTGCGGCTTTATGATTTACGGATCCCTTTCCTCCCAGGTTTCCTGCCTCGATGTACTTCTTTGCGTTATCCCAGGCTCCCCCGGCATTCGATTGCATAACAGCCATCAAGAAGCCCGTTACAATTCCACCTGCTAGAAGACCTCCAAGAGGCTCAGGCCCAAGAATGAATCCGACAGCTAATGGCACCACAATTGCCAGCACAGTTGGCAGCACCATCTCATTTAAAGCGGCAGTAGTCGCAATATCAACACAGCGGTTGTAGTCAGGCTTGGCTGTCCCTTCCGTTAGCCCCTTAATTTCACGGAATTGCCGGCGTACTTCGTTCACCATTTTCATAGCAGAGGTGCCTACGGCCTGCATTGCTAAGGCCGAGAAGACAAACGGCAACATGCCACCGAATAACAATCCGACCATGACCTTTGGTTGGATGACATCAATAGTAGTGATGTCGGAGAAGGTGATGAAGCTGACAAGCAAGGCCAAGGCCGTTAATGCAGCTGATCCAATCGCGAATCCTTTACCAATGGCAGCAGTAGTGTTTCCAACTGCATCAAGCGCTTCAGCGCGCTCTCGAGTCTCAGCTCCCATGCCGGCCATCTCAGCAATACCAGCAGCGTTATCAGCTACCGGGCCATAGGTATCAGATGCAAGTGTGATGCCGAGAGTTGAAAGCATTCCAACTGCAGCAATTGCAATACCGTAGAACTCAGCCAGGTTGTACGAGATGAGGATTGCAGCAGCAACGATGATAATCGGCCAAGCTGTAGACATCATGCCTAGCCCTAAGCCGGCAATAATGGTGGTAGCAGCTCCTGTTTGAGAAGCTTCGGCTACATCGCGGGTAGGCTTTCGGTGATGGCTGGTGTAGTACTCAGTAATGAGGCCAATCAGGGCACCAGACACGAGGCCAGTTACGATCACCCAGAACAGGGTGAGGTCACCAAACATGCTGCTTGTTAGCCACCATGCTCCAGCTAGAGTAAGTACTCCCGCAACGAGAATTCCCTTATTCATCGCCGAGCCAATTTTTCGCTCATCGTCAGTTTTAACCACGAATACTCCAATGGCACTGGCGATAATACCGATTGCGGCAATACCAAGAGGATACAGAATGCCGTTAGGGCCATAGAGGGCGCTGGCAGCTAATCCTAGAGCCATTGCAGCAATAATAGTATCAACATAGCTTTCAAACAGATCAGCTCCCATACCAGCTACATCTCCGACGTTGTCCCCTACATTGTCAGCGATTGTTGCAGGGTTACGAGGGTCGTCTTCGGGGATGCCTTGTTCTACCTTTCCAACTAAATCTGCGCCTACGTCAGCAGCTTTGGTATAGATCCCCCCACCCACTCGGGCAAAGAGAGCTACAGCTGAGGCTCCGAAACCAAATCCGAATACCAGATTTGGATCCTTGAGCCAGATGTATAGCGATACAACACCGAGTAGCCCAAGGCTTACAACTGAAAGCCCCATGACCGAGCCAGAAGCAAACGCGACGCCCAGGCCATCTCCTAGACTGCGCTGCGCTCCCTCGGCTGTGCGGACATTTGCCAGCGTGGCGATGCGCATACCGATATTGCCAGCTACAGCAGATAGCAGAGCACCGATAATAAAGGCCCAGATTGTGCCTGTTGCTACGGCATTCTCTGGTCCAAACATAGCTGGGGTTAAGGCAAGAAGAATCGCAACGGCGATAACAAAAATTGTAAGGACTCGATACTCTCGGCGTAGAAACGCCATTGATCCTTCGCGAATGGCATCGGCAATTTCCTGTGCCTTTGCCGAAGTAACTGATATGTCTGATATTTGTTTTGCTCGCCAGGCGGCATAAACCAGACCTAGAACTGCGACCCCTCCAACAACGTATTCGTACTGCATATTTGGTCTTTTAAGGAATTAAAGACTTCTATTCGTTGTACGCCAGGTAGCCGCCTGAGCGCAAATACACTCATACACAACATCGGCCCTTAAGGCCGATGTTGTGGAAATAGCGTTGTGGGGGCTTCCTACTCTTTCTTCTCCTCTTCTGTCGGTGCTTCAGGGGCAGGCTTGTCTTCAGGAGTGTTTGAAGAGGCTTTTTCAGAAGGAACCTCTTCTACTGTAGGTTCCTCTTCTGGTGTTTCAGGAGCAGCTCCGCCTTCTACAGCCTCTGCTTCACCTGCTTTAACGATGTCTATGCGCCAGCCGCTTAATTTGGCTGCCAGGCGTACGTTCTGACCGCGCTTTCCGATTGCCAGGCTAAGCTGATCTTCATCAACGTGCGCCAAGGCCTTCTTCTCATCCTCAAAAATATCTACTGCAACTACGCGGGCAGGAGAAAGGGCATTTGCGATATAGTGAGCTGGATCTTCATCCCACTGAATGACATCAATCTTTTCACCAGATAGTTCAGCAATAATTGTTTGGATGCGGGTGCCGCGTTGGCCGATGCAGGCTCCCACAGGATCTACTCCGTCTTCTTTAGCCCAGACAGAGATCTTAGATCTTTCGCCTGCTTCGCGGGCGATTCCTTTGATCTCTACGCTGCCGGCGAATATTTCCGGTACTTCAAGCTCAAACAAACGACGAAGCATTCCAGGGTGGCTGCGTGAGAGAATAATTTCAGGGCCGCGGCTTGAAAGCTCTACTTTTACTACATATACGCGGATACGCTGGTTCAAGCGGTATCGCTCGCCTCGTACCTGCTCACTTGGAAACAAGATTCCGGTAGTGCGTCCAATATCAACAAACGCTACATCTCGTTCAATGCGCTGCACAATGCCGGAAATGATTTCCCCTTCTTTATCCTTGTATTCTTCAAATACTGCTTCACGCTCTGCTTCTCGGATACGCTGGATGATTACTTGTTTTGCAGTTTGAGCGGCAACTCGACCATAATTTGGATCTGTGGGGGTAACCTCTTCAACGTATTCCTTTCCTACTTCTGCTTCAGAATCGGTCTTCTTAGCTTCTTCTAGTAGAATTTGTGCAGCTGGATTTTCCAGATCTTCTTCAGTTTCGACAACGGTTACAACTTTAAAAATACGAGCAGTTCCGTCATCTTCGTTAAATTCAGCTCGAATGTCTTGTCCACGTTCGCCATAGTCTTTGCGGTATGCAGCCGCTAACGCCGCTTCGATAGTCTCAAGCACTTTTTCCTTGCTAATTCCTTTTTCGGCAACAATCTGGTCGATAGCCAGGCTGAATGATCCTTGTTCTTCTGCCATAATTGTAAGTATTTAGTTGTTATTTATGAGAATTCCGCGGCATTGCCGCGGAAATATGATGTCTCTATTGTATTCTCGAAAGCCATATATGTCAAGCGTTCGCCTATTTCGCGGTTATCGGTTTTATAGCTGGTGTCCACGCAGTAGAGACGGGTTGTTTGAAGATAAGTTTACGCAAGTCGATGAGGACGATCGTGACAGCGGCAAGGCCTAAGATAATACTCCAATCTGAGAGCCGTAGGGGTACGGTGTCAAAGAATCGCTGGAAACCAGGAATGTAGACTGCTAGCATATGAAGGCCAAAGGAAAACCCCGCTGATACAAAAATCCATTTATTATTCCAAAACGTTTGGTGAAACATCATAAAACGCATCGACTTGAAGCTCCACACTGACAGCAGCGAGGCCACGGATAAAAAGGTGAATGCCATTGTTCGAGCGTAAGGCAGTGGGCTTTGCGTATATTCCAGGAGATACCAGAAGAGACTCATAGTGCCTACGGTCATGATGAGGCCTGAAAAGATAATGTGGAATGTCAGGTTTCGACTGAGGAGCGAAGCGCTAGGGTCCTCGGGGTTGCGTTTCATGACATCGTCCTCTGCTGGTTCAAGCGACAAGGCGATATCTGAGGTGCCGTCAGTAACAAGGTTAATCCAGAGGATCTGCGTCGGTAGCAATGGAAGCGGCATGCCGAAAATAACGCTGACAAAGAAAATAGCTACTTCAGCAGCGTTAGTTGCTAACAGAAATGCAATGACTTTACGGATATTATCGCGAAGAACACGACCTTCCTTAATAGCAGCAACAATAGTCGTAAAGCTATTATTAAGAAGGACTAGGTCAGCAGAATCTTTGGCGATGTCCGTTCCACTGCCCATTGCTACTCCAATATCAGCGCTCTTGAGGGCCACTGCATCGTTTACGCCGTCTCCGGTCATAGCTACGACGTGCCCCTGCTTTTGAAGAATGCGAATAATGCGGTGCTTATCAAGTGGCTCGATACGAGAGAATATTGTTACTGTCTTCATCGCTTCGGTCAGTTCTTGGTCGCTCATTTCCTGCAGTTCTTGTCCTGAAAGCGAAGTGTCTTCGTTAGCAGTGAGGCCCGCAGCTTTGGCAACTGCCTTAGCTGTGCCGATGTGATCGCCGGTGATGAGCTTTACGTGAACGCCAGCTGAAAGTGTTTCTTTAATAGAGCTAGCAACATCAAGCCGAACAGGGTCTTCAATCGCCAACACTCCTAAGAAACTTAGATCGTGTATATCTTTGTGGGTAAGTTCAGTTTGTGATACGTGGCGCCTGACAGCTACTGCGATCAAGCGATATCCCTGGCTGGCGAGCTGGTTGATCCTTTGTTCGAGGATGTGGCGCGAGGAGTTAGTTAAGGGCGAATCTTCATTCTGCTTATTCAACGCCGAAGAGCTTTGGGCAAGAAGTACATCAGGTGCACCGGTTACGAAAATAGTTTGGGTTGGTTGGGTGGGGTGATCTGCGAGAATTGCTCGGTACTTCCATTCGGAGCTGAATGTCAGGCTATCGCGCTTACGCCATGTTTGGCGTACCTCGTCTGAGTCCATCCCTAGCTGTTCCACAAAAGCTAGTGCAGTGCGTTCAGTAGATGATCCGACATACTCTTGCTCCTTGCCATTTTTGGAAGCCTTGTGAGCATCGCTGGCGAGGACCATCCCCTTAAATGCCAGAATATGCATTGGCTCTTCTGAAGTGTGTCCTGGGAGGATAGAGTCTCCCTGAAGGAAGTTAAAAGACACGGCTTTCATTTTGCCTTCGGTCAATGTCCCCGTCTTATCAGTGCAAATAACGGTGGCGGCACCAAGTGTTTCACCGGAACTTAGCTTGCGTACTACGCCACCTCGCCGCAATATCCGCGTGACCCCGACTGTCAGAGCGATAGTCAGGATCATGGTTAGGTCTTCAGGAATTGCACTAACCATCAGGGTAATGGCAGTGCGTCCCGCATCTGCCAGCGTACTGCCCTGGATGATTTCAATAACAGTCAGGATAGTGACAGCGACGATAATGAACCAGCCGATCTGAATTCCTTTACGCTGGAGTTTTTTTCGTAGAGGAGAATCAGGGGATCGTTGTTCTCGCAATACCTGAGCAATCTTCCCAAATTCAGTCCGGGTGCCTACGTGTGTTACAACAGCTTCCCCAGAACCACTTACTATTACAGTTCCAGCGAAGATCATGTTTGCTCTACTGCTTATTGGAGTTTTAGTCGACAGGGGATGCGTATGTTTTTGAACGTCGCTTGCCTCACCTGTTAAAGCAGCCTCTTGTGTTCTGAGTCCCTGTACTTTGATCAGTCGGGCATCAGCAGGTACACGCTCGCCTGCTCGTAGCTCAATAATGTCACCGATAACGAGCTCTCGAGCTGGAAGCGCGCGTGATGCACTACCCCTGCGGACGGTAATTGTATCCTCTACTTGCTGCCGCATTCGAGCGAGAGTCTTTTCGGTCCGCCATACTTGAATGAAACTTAGAAAAACATCAATAAAAATAGCGATGGCGATAATGACTACATCTTCTGCGTGACCAAGCAAAAAAGAGACTACGGCAGCAGCTATGAGAATAAGAACAAGAATGTCTCGAAACCGATCGAGGAAGATGAAAACAAATCGTCTTCGGGGGGCTCGTGGCAATTCGTTAGTTCCAAATTCACTAGCTCGTTTTTTAACTTCGCGATCAGAAAGTCCTTGGTCGGGTCGAACATTAAGGCGCGTCAGTACTTCCTCTCGTTTCATTAAGTGAGGGTGGAACAGATTCGAGGAGGTGAAGGATTTTTCCATGCCTTTTATTGTACAACACCTGAGGGTGAAACAGTGAAAAGGAACAGCTGTGTTAGTTACGAGTTTAAAGTACGGTTCCTCCGAGAAAGTAAAAACCAACCCGTAAAGATCAGCAGCAGAAGTAAAAAAACCTGTGTGTAATAAAAATGGTCAAGCAGCAAAAGGGGGAACAATGGAAATGTAATAAGCGTAAGCTGACCAACTGAGCGCCGCATAAGCCAAGCTACGAAAGCGAGTATAGATATCGAAGTGAGCAGGCCCCACTCGCTTGCAAGCAGAAGTGGAACAGAATGAACAGGAGCTACCTCCCAATTGTTCACGGGAATGTTTTCAGACACTAAGTAACCCTCTAAAGCTGCTGTGTAATTGCCAGGACCTACACCCAAAAGAGGATGTTCACGAATAATGTTCATTGACCATTCGATGCCGGAAACACGATCTACGAGAGCCACATCTTCAGTGTCAGTGTTTCGGCTATATAGGAGAGGGGAAAATAGCAGCAGGAGAGTAACAATCGCAAGGCCAAGTATACGAATATTTAGGACTGGCCCAGGTGCCTGCCTGCGTCGGGCCCATGACAGGATAAATAGAATCAATACTCCCGCAATGGCAGCCCTCGAAAAGCTTAGGAATACGGCTAGACAGAATACCCCCGTAAGGACAGCTTCAAGTATTCGCAGGTACCGACCATGCTGCCCAGAATATCTACCAGTAAAGTAGGGTAGAAGAAGCAGGCCAACCAGAGCTGCTCCTCCGTATGGATTGCTGTGAGGGTATGGTCCATATGCTCTAATGAGCTTTATGTCATTGTACTCTGAAAAAAACTTTGCAACTGCTGGGACAGATGGTCCAATATTTGACTCACCTATATATTGAAGCCCTAAGTCCTGCTGGAGCGAAAACTGTAGCACACCCCACTGCGCAAATATTGCGAGCAATCCTATTAGCACAAACCCAAATATATCTTGCTGGCGCCTGGAAGTATTTATAAGCACGATGAATAGCCAGAGGATGGTGACGAAAGAAAGCGTGGTGTGCAACGCGCCACCATTGAGTGCAGACATAAAAACAACAAAGGCGGACCCGCCCAAAAGTAGATGTACACTGGCTGTGTTCATGCGATGAATAAAGCCTTTAGGCAGAGAGAATATTGTGAACACAAGAACTATGGTTAGAAGCCAGCTCCAGTCGTTCCACAGCTCACGCGGAGAGAGCAGAAAAGGAAGCACTGAGCTTTGAAGTGGAAGTACTGAAACTACTACCAAGAGGATAAATAAATTTGGGGTTGATATCCGCAGCACACTGAGAGTATTTCACATTCTTTCTTAAACGACTATTGCTTGAAGCTGCACGGTATTGTATTTTGAGGAAACTTTCAGGGCTCATAGCTCAGCTGGCAGAGCGCTCCCATGGCATGGGAGAGGTCGGGAGTTCGAATCTCCCTGAGTCCACCACTAAACTTTGTGTAATTAAAAACGACCCGCATAATCCGCAGGTCGTTTTTTAATTCAGGAGAGCTTACTCCTTGTCGGCCTCTTTTTCTTCCTTCTTCTTATCTTTCTTTATATCCTTTCGCGGAGTTGTGCGGAGGCTCAACCCTAAGCGGTGCTCCTTTGGCTCTAGGGATATAACAGTAAATTTCTTTCGTTCACCAGCTTGGAGAAGAGTGGATGGATCCTTCTGCGCTTCATCTGGGAGTTCAGAAATATGAACTAGCCCATGGATTTGCTCATCCAATTTTATGAAGCCACCGAATGGTGTCACCTTTAGCACTTCACCTTCAACTTTGTCGCCGATCTTAAACCTCTCACCTACCTTTGACCACGGATCTTCCTCTAGCTGTTTGATAGATAGTGATATGCGGAGACCATCATCCACACCAATAACCTTGGCCTTAACTTTCTCTCCGATCTGGACGAAGTCGGATGGGTTATCAATTCGCTGCCAAGCGAGTTCGGAAATATGGACCAGTCCCTCGAGCTCCTGCCCACTTTCCTCAAACTTTACGAAGGCGCCGAAGTCTACAATTCCACTAACGGTCCCCTCTACTACCTTGCCTTCACCGAGCTGAGCCAGCGTGGTGCTGATTTCATCACTCACTGCGCTCTTCTCTGAGACGATAAGCTTCTCCTCTTCTTGATCAAGATTAATAATCTTCACAGTAAATTTTTGTCCCACGTAGCTCTTCAGCTTCTCAAGGATCTTGTTCTTATCTCCACCTTCAACGCGGGGATAGTGATCAGGTGCCAGCTGAGACACTGGTAGAAAACCAGTAACTCCACTTATGCGAACCATGAGTCCACCCTTGTTTGCATCCATAATCTCCGTCTCAAGCGCAACCTCCTGCGTGAGTTTATGTTTGAGTTCTTCCCAGCTACGTTCACGTGTCGCAGAACGCAAGGAGAGCTCAACGTATCCATCTTCATTGTCTACCTGTTGAACACTAGCTTGGACGGTGTCACCGATCTTAGCTGTCTCGAATGTGTCGAGATCATCAAATAATTCACGGCCGTATATAACACCGACGCCGAGCTGCCCCAGGTCGACATACATGGCATTACTGGTTTTTTCGAGAATAGTGCCTGTGAGAATTTCTCCTCGCTCGGGCACATGGACAAGATCTTCATGCTGCTCGAGCAGCTTCCCCATGAGATCCTCTTTTTTCGTACTAGTTTCAGACATACATATAGTGATCGGTCAGGCCCTTGGAGATACTGAATCAAGGAGATCCAAAAGGCAGTTTATAGCGACCAATCGGGTTTAAGAATTAATATACTTCAGTAAGATGTACTGAAGTGCCCAAGCTATCTTAAGGACGGGGTGATGATGCCACACAGATGGTTCAAAGTCAAAGTAGTGTTTTGCCTTATACGGGTCTTCCGGAAATAGATATTCTCATATATGATATCTCGTATGCAGATCACCTGGCACGGACAATACACTATTAAGGTAACGGCAAAAGACGCTACTCTAGTACTGGACCCATATGCCCCCACAGTAGGCCTATCACCTTTTCGATCCAAGGGCGATATTGTTTCGCTGACGAACCCAGGTGATCCTTCTATGAGCCAGGTCGCGGCCATTCAGGGCGAACCAACAATTGTTAATACTCCAGGCGAATATTCGTTTCGTGGGCTAACACTTCACGCTCATCCATGGATGGCAGAGGATGGTAGCGAGAGAAGCCTTCAATTATGGCAAATAGAGAATATGACCCTTCTTCATGTAGGGGCGCTGAACCGTGAACTGCTGGATAAGGAGCTTCAAGGTGTTGAACAGGCCAACATCGATATTCTGATAGTCCCGGTAGGGGGAGGCAGTGGTCTTACAACTAAGCAAGCTATTAGCTTAACTACCACTATTGAGCCTCGTATCGTTATTCCGATCCATTATAAGATTCCAAAACTAAAGGAATCACTTGAGCCAGTGGATCAATTTGCAAAAGAAATGGGAGTTAGTCCTGCGAAGAAGGAAGGCAAACTTACGCTCAAGGCAAATAAACTTCCGCAGGAAGATATGATTACCGTTGTCCTTACTCCTTGAGTGATATGAGAAAGCGTATTCAACGTAAGGTTAACGACCTTCGCCAACAGCCTGAGCATGTTCGAATGAGGGCTGCGTCAATTTTTACTGTGGTGGGAGGTATTGTAGCCGTAGCATTGTGGCTTGTGGTATTCCTTCCTCTTCAATTACGACTTAACAGCGATTCGCAAGAACCCGCTCCCGCTCAAGAGCAAGTGGCAAATGATACGTTGCCGGACGGTGGAACACTAGCTCCACAAGTAGGTGGAGTGCAAGATGTGCAGCCATTGGCATCCCCTACTCCTCAGATCTTTATTACCCCCGGACCATCCGTTAACCCAACCCCTACGCTAAGCCCAACCCCCGAACCACTTCCTTAAAGCAAGCTACATTTAACTTATGGCAAAGAAAATAACAAATTTTGACGAGAAGCGAACTGATACTATTGGTCGCTTAATCGATCAGAACCTATCCGATGAAATCCAGAAAAGCTATCTGGACTATGCGATGAGCGTTATCGTATCTCGCGCATTGCCGGATGTTCGAGACGGACTTAAACCAGTAGCGCGGCGTATCTTGTATGTGATGTGGCGACAAGGATTACGTTCCACTGCAAAGTTGCGTAAGTCTGCCAACGTCGTCGGTGAAGTGTTGGGGCGATATCATCCCCATGGGGATTTAGCAGTATATGATGCTTTAGCTCGTTTGGTGCAAGACTTTTCTCTGCGTTACCCCCTTATCGACGGTCAAGGAAACTGGGGTAGTCTCGATGGGGACTCTCCAGCCGCGATGCGATATACCGAGTCTCGCCTATCCAAGATTGCGGACGAGATGCTATTTGATATTGAAAAGGGAACCGTAAACTTCGCTGATAACTATGATGGAACCCGCCAGGAGCCCGTTGTCTTGCCAAGTCGGATACCACAATTCTTACTTAATGGAACAGTCGGTATTGCGGTGGGGATGGCGACAAACGTTCCCCCTCATAACCTCAAGGAGATTTGTGAGGCATCGATGCACTTGATTGATAATCCGGATGCGACCGTGGAGGACCTCATGAAGTATGTGCAGGGACCTGATTTTCCTACCGGAGCTGCGATATACAACAAGCAGGAAATCTTACAGGCCTATGCTACAGGAAAAGGCAGTATCGTAATGCGAGCACTTGCAGATATTGAGGAGGATAATCGTGGAGCACACCGTATTATCGTGCGTGAGATCCCGTATCTGGTAAATAAGGCAACACTTATTACTAAGATTGCTGCAGGAGTCAAAGAAGGGCGACTTGAAGGCATCCGCGACTTGCGTGATGAGTCCGATAAGGATGGCGTGCGTATTGTGGTTGAACTGAAAAAGGATGCGTATCCCAAAAAAGTACTGAATCAGCTTTTCTCTGCCACGGATCTACAGAAAACATTTCATGTAAACATGCTGGCACTGGTTGAGCAGGGGCGCCAGCCAAAGGTTCTCACACTCAAGGAGGTATTGAATGAACATATTAACCATCGACAGGAAGTAATTCGTCGTCGTACGCAGCATGATCTCGATCGTGCTCGAGAGCGCGCCCATATATTGGAAGGACTAAAGAAGGCGCTGGATCATATTGATGAGGTTATCGCTACAATTAAGAAGAGTAAAAATAGGGAAACTGCTCATCAGAATTTGCGTAAGAACTTTAAACTGTCAGACGCTCAAGCAACGGCTATTTTGGAGATGCGATTACAGACACTCTCTGGTCTCGAGCGCAAGAAGGTAGAAGATGAGTTAAATGAAAAGAAGAAGCTTATTAAAGAGTTAGAAAGTATTCTTAAAGATCCTAAGAAGGTATTCGGAATGATTAAGGATGATTTCACTCAAGTCATTAATGATTATGGTGACGCGCGCCGAACGCGTGTTTTCTCTCAAGCAGTAGGTGACTTTTCTCAAGAAGACCTTGTCCCTGATGATCCAACCGTCGTTACTATTACCCGGGGAGGATATATTAAGCGACTGGCAACCAGCACCTATCAGGTTCAGCATCGGGGAGGAACAGGTGTCCGGGGTATGACAACTAAAGAAGAGGATGTAGTTGATATTTTCTTGGCGACTACAACGCACAAGCAATTACTCTTCTTTACGAACCTCGGACGCGTATTCTCCGCTCGGGCATACGAGATACCAGCAACTGCACGAGCAGCGAAAGGGCATGCAGTACAGAACTTCTTAGAGATGGCGCCGGATGAAAAGGTGACGGCTATACAGGCCCTGCCTGCTAAGGAGGATGATGGAGAATATCTGGTGATGGCTACGCGAAATGGTTTAATGAAGAAAACACCCCGTGAAGATTTTCTCAATATTCGCCGCAGTGGATTAAAGGCAATTACCTTGAGAGACGGAGATGCGCTGGAGTGGGTTGCAGTATCTTCAGGTAAGGATGAGGTGATACTTATAACAAAAAACGGTCAGGCAGTTCGTTTTTCCGAAAAGGATGTTCGGCCTATGGGACGTACGGCGGCAGGTGTAATTGGAATGCGCTTGAAGAAGGACGATGAAATTGTTGCAATGCACGTTATTGCACCCACGGCAGCTAAAGACTTGGAAGTGATTGTGGTAACAGAACAAGGGTATGGAAAGAGAACGGCAGTTAAGGAATATCGCAAGCAGAAGCGAGGCGGATCTGGCATCAAGACAGCAAGTATTACCTCCAAGACGGGATCCATCGTGAATGCAGCGCTAGTTAAGGGCGAGGATGTAGGGCAAACTGACCTCCTGGTGGTTTCTCAAAAAGGACAGGTTATCCGCATCTCTGTCGATGGTATTAGCAAGCAAGGACGAGCAACGCAGGGGGTGCGTTTGATGAAGGCGTCTGACAAGAGCGGCAAGGTGGCAACGTTCACGACGTGGGCTCCTGAAACAGAGTAGGAAATATTGAGGAAGGAGCGCTTCAGCTCGTCCCCCGCTCTGTGGTATCCTATACTTTATGACAGAAGAACAATCCTTCATTCGGCCCGAAGAGTTTTGGCGAACAGTTGGTTTGCGGGCTGAACAAACAGTAGTCCATTTTGGAGCAGGAGCAGGTTTTTATCTTGTTCCCGCAGCTCATATTGTTGGCAAGAATGGGAAAGCGATAGGGATTGATGTGTTGCCTGACATGTTGGCAGAGGCTGAAAGTCGATCGAAACGGGAAAACGTTGACTCCATTATTCAGGTTATTCGAGCGAACCTAGAGAATCCTAAGGGAAGTTCGTTGCCCGACAATACAGCTGATTGGGTATTACTTGCGAATATCATTTACCAGTCAGATATCGCAACACTGCTACGCGAGGCCATGCGAGTAGTGGCCGCTAATGGGCATATTGTCATCGTCGGGTGGGACGTTGTAGCTAGCCCATTTGGCCCCCCAGTTAGTCAGCGTATTCCAGCAGAGGAAATCACCCGCGTTGCTTCTGAGGTAGGTCTCTATATTGCAAAGAAATTCGCACCGAGCCCCTACCATTACGCTCTGGTGTTATCCAAACAGAAGTCATGAGCCCTCGCTTAAAAACGGCAGCGTTAACCCTGTTGATTGTTGTCAGCGCTATTTCTGTTTTAGGCTTTGGCTGTCGTCGCCCGCAGAATAGGGTAGGTGATAGCACCTCTCAAGCATTAGTTGTGTGGGGTCTATGGCAGGAGAGCGCGAGTATGGACCCTATCGTTAAGGCGTTCACAGAACAGACGGGTATTGCGGTTGAATACAAAAAGATTGCCTCAGTTGCGACGTATGAAAGAGAGCTTCTAGAGGCATTAGCAGAAGGAAGAGGGCCCGACATATTCGTTATTCACCACACGTGGGTCGAGTCGAAGCGGGGTATTATGAGTCCTGCCCCCGCTGAAGTCATTAACGTACGCCAGTTACAGGACGAATTCGTGTCCGTAGTAGCACAGGACGTTGTCCGAGATGGATTTGTGTATGCTCTCCCAACTTCCGTTGATACTCTCGCGCTGTATTACAATCGCGACCTCCTGTCAGGCGCTAGTATTGCTCGTCCTCCTCGTACCTGGCAGGATTTTCAGCGAGCAGCTGAGAGTATTACGCGAGTTTCTCGCCTTGGAGTGATTGAACAAAGCGCAGCAACGCTTGGGACTGCCTCAAATGTAAACCGGGCTGGAGATATTCTTCAGCTGTTAATGATTCAAAGCGGCCTTGATATTGTTCGAGGTGATGGTCGTATTGATCTGGCCAATCAAGTAGCCGAGACGGCCCTGACGTTCTACACCGACTTTTCTAACAAATCAAAGAAGGTATATACCTGGGATCTGTCTCAGGATTTCTCCATTGACGCGTTTGCAGAAGGGGAGTCGGCTATGATGTTTAACTATTCTCACCACATTTCAACTATTAAGGCGAAAAATCCTCGGTTGAACTTTGCAATCGCGCCTGTACCGCAGATTGCTGATAGCACGCAGGTTGCCTTCGCTAACTATTGGCCTTTTGCTGTATCGCCAGCTTCGCAATCACCAACTGCGGCTTGGCAGTTTGTCCGGTTTTTGACAGATACTTCTGTGGCTCCTCTGATAAATGAAGCACAAGGCGCTCCACCGGCTCGACGGGATAACATAGAGGCAGTGCGAAGCAATCCGGAGCTTGGGGTGTTCGCAGATCAATCCCTTATTGCACGTACATGGCCGAGAGTGGACATCGTCGCCACAGATACCATTTTTAATGCTATGATAGACGAGGTCGTGACGGGGTCTATTACTATAAAGGATGCTTTGCGTCGCGCTCAGGACCAGCTTCAGTTGTTAATACCGAATAATGCGAATATTTAGTAAAGGTAATGTCTTCTTGCCCGCAGTAATATCCGTATGGACGCTGCCATTTACTGTGAGTGCAGCGGGGATAACAAACCCTCTCAATGGAATAGAGACTGTTCAAGAGCTCCTTACTAATATTATTCAATGGCTGCTTGGACTTGTTGGGCTACTGGCCTTGTTTGCTTTGGTGGCAGGAGGCGTAAAGCTTATCGTGTCTTTTGGCAAGGAAGAGTCCGTTAAGTCGGCTAAGCAAATTATTACATGGGCAGTTATTGGGCTAATAGTCGTTATAGCCTCGTATGCATTAATTGCTATTGTAAGTGGGTTCCTCGGTGCGGGGCCCGCAGAAGGATAGTATTATGGCTAAAACTGATTTTTTTCAAAGTGGCTTAGATGATGCGGCAAAGGTTGATGCTACGCTGGCAAAGCTCGCCGGGGAAAAAGATATTGAAATCACGCTTCTTACGAGAATCATTGACTGGCTCCTAGGTATTTCAGCTGTGCTGGCGCTGTTAGCCCTTATCGTTGGTGGGGTGATGTATATTATTTCTTTTGGAGATGAGAAGAGAACTGGAACTGCCAAGAAGATTATTCTTACTGCAATCATTGGACTTGTCATAGTCGGTACTTCCTTCCTAATAATTGAGATCGTGAAAAGATTGCTACTTGGAGAAGGGGGCGAATGATGAGTAAACTACGGTGGGTTATAAATGGAGGCGTTGTCACGTTAATGTTGTTTGCCCCGCACATTCCTGTTACTCATGCAGTCTCATTTAGTGATAGTTTCGATAGAGTTGATACGATTGAAACTGGCAGTGGAGTAGAAAAATATACGGAAGCAGAGGCTTTTATCCGTGCTGTGGTGAGAATTATATTAGCATTTGTTAGCATTTTAGCCGTTGCTGCAATTATTGTTGGTGGTGTGATGTATCTTGTTTCTGGAGGTGATGAAGATAAGGCTAAAAAAGCAAAGAAGCTCATTCTCGCTGCTATTATTGGACTTGTTGTTATTGGGGTAGCCGGATTGGCTGTAAATACGATTGTTGAATTTTTTGCAGAATAACTATGCTGTTTGCTAAAAAAACAACCATACTTTTTCTTGTGACACTCATGGTTTTTGGAGGATTTTTGCTAAATGCGCCTCTGCACGAAGTGGAGGCGGGGTCTTTTCAGCCAGCTGATTGCGAAGGCTTGGGAATCCGATGTGACGTAGAGGGCGAAGAAGATGGAGCAGCATTCCGTACGCTTCTTGAAGATATTATTAAGATTTTCCTTTCCTTTGTGGCAATTGTTGCATCTGCGGTACTGATTTATGGAGGTGTACTATTTCTCACGTCTGCCGGAGAAGAGGACAAGGCCAAAAAAGCAAAAAATCTTATTCTATATGCTGTCATTGGGCTAATTGTCATTGGCCTCTCGGCAGTCGTTGTAAACTTCATCCTTAGGGCGGTAAACTAGATACTATGCAGTCTATTCGTCACACTTTTCGTTTCCTACATATGGTAATCTTTATTGCCACCTTTACTATGCTTGTATTGGCGGTTTTCCCGGCCGCAGCCCAACTAGATGATGTTCCTGATGATGCATGTGGTAAATGGAATATAGCTTGTGGGGACGATCTTGTAGGGGTTCTGACTGATATTATTAATGTATTCTTAGTACTTGTTAGTATTGTAGCGGGAGTCTTTGTAGTCATTGGAGGCGTACAGTTTATAACCTCAGCTGGAGATGAGCAGCAAGCAAGTAAAGGTAAGAAAACGCTTCTATATGCTGTCATTGGACTGATCGTTATTGGTCTATCGGCGGCAATCGTGAACTTTACGCTTTCTTCATTTGGATAACAGGTGATATGATTATCTCTATGATGGACAAATTGCTCAGATACGGCGTAGTTGCCTCACTGTTCTTATTACCCCTGGCCCTACATGCGCAAGGGCTAAGCAGGGTGGTGCCATTTTCTGGTACCGCAGACACTCCTTTGATTGTAGCCATTCAAATTATCATCAATGTTTTCTTGATGTTGGCAGCAATAGTGGCAGCAATTTTTATCATCATTGGTGGAGTGTGGTTCATAACCTCAGCTGGAGATGAGGGACAGGCCGAGAAGGGGAAGAAAACACTTTTGTATGCAGTCATTGGACTTATTGCAATTGGTTTGTCGGCAGCAATTGTTAATTTTGTAATCGATGGCATCGCGTTTGCGTAGCGGATGTCACGTTGTCTATTCGAAGGAGGTGAGGGAGTATGAATATCAAAAAGTTTTTTCGAAACAGCGTTCTTCCAATGCTTGTGTTAAGTGCACCGGCTAAGGCATTTGCTATTGGTCTACAGGGTGACAACTTCGACTTTGCTGGTGATGCAGATTCTGATCTCATTACAGCAGTTGAGACGATTATCAACTGGGCCTTAATGCTTGCAGCGCTAGTAGCTGCTATCTTCCTCGTCATCGGTGGTGTGCGATACATAACCTCACAGGGCGATGAGTCAGCGGCTGATGCGGCGAAAAACACTATTCTGTATGCTGTTATCGGTCTAATCGTTATTGGATTAGCAGCAGCAGTAGTACGCTTCGTTATCAACGCGATTAATGCTGCGTAAGTTGTAAGATCTCTTTTACAAAAAGCCGCCGGAGAGGCGGCTTTTTGGTATGGTATGATCGAGTTATGACAGCGATAGACCTAATTATATATATCGTCAATGGGACAGTATTGGTGCTTGTTCTCATCTTGGGAATCATTCTGATCCGTAATGCTAGTTTGTATAACTATGCGATTGGGGACGATGCTCGACAGACAGTGTTGAAGTTTAAAATTTTAAAGCTAATCGTTGCTATTGCGGGATTGGCTTTTGCTGCCGCTATTTTTAATCTTCTTGTTTTATAAAAAATAACCCCAGAAAAGCGCGAACGCCTTTCTGGGGTTGGTTGGTGAAAAGATCAGAACGCTACTTTGGCTGCACGAGGCGAACGACTTCGACGCGTGCTCCCTGCGGTAGCGCGGGGATATCTACGACTACTTCGATGGCCGTAGACCCGGCCAGTGTGCTAGAAGCGAGTTCTGCCGGCGAGATCATTGTTTCTGCCGTGTAGAGTCGCTTCTTAACCACCACACCGTTGTCCCCGTGTAGTTGCAGTGTCACAGGGTGCTGAAGGGCAAGTTCCTGATTCTCAAACAGGGACAGGCGCTTCTCCTGTGGCACTACATCCGTTGCGGGGTGCTTGATGTCCACCCAGAGCGTGGTTCGGAGACCAGCCGGATCTGGAAGGAGTCCATAGCTCGCTTCGCCTGCCTGGCTAGGAGTTGTGGTTGCCTGGTTGGCGAACCGAACTCTCGTTGATGTGAGGCTGTTGTCTCCATATTCGAGTGTGATACGAAAGGGGTCACGTCCAACATTACCCGTTGCCTGAAAGGCGATGGTGATTGTGCTCCAGCTAGCAACCTCCTGCGCAGTGAATTGAAGCCTTTCGGGGTAAGAAGCCCGTACTTGCCGATCATTGATCCGGAGGAAGTAGCTAGGGGAGTAGTCGTCAATTTCCATCTTAACCCACTTATTTTCTGGATCGAACCCTTTCAGGTTTGCCTCCGTTCCCTGGTTGGCCCCCCATTCCTTGCCGTTCACCCAGTACGCAAAAGAGATCTCGGTTGGAATCTCTTGAACTGGAATGACTCCTGGTGTCGCCTCCCCCATGATCCGCGTTATTCGTGCGGCATTCTCGGGTGAGAACTGAGGAGGCTGTACCGTTGGTGCAGCTCTATCTTGGTCTGCAGCTGCCACCCTGACAACTGGAGGCTTGGTTTCCGGAGAGGGTGGCCCCCACATCCATCCGATGAGCAGGACCACGTACCAGAGAAACCCTATCGCCATCGACACCCCCAGCAGCCAGATGGCTCCAAGAGCGATGTAGACGGGTGTCTTGACGGCGTGTTTCCACACATCCTTTGTGTTGGGTGCTCTCTCTGCTCCAGCGGTGGGCGTAGTCCCTCCAGAGGGCGGAACTGTGTCAGCACTACTGACGGATCTTGTCCGGTAGCAGTAGACTGCGATTCCCGTCGCCACAAGGCCGGCAAGAATCAAAACGCCAGGGCTGATCATTCTTTCTCTCCTTTCTTTTTGGTCTTCTTGTCCTTTGATCCCTGCAGGAGCCTCCCGATGATGGCGTTTGCTGACTCGTTGGTCGCAAAGATGTCAACACTGTCGATTGCTCGCAGCGTTTCGTTGCGAAACACTTCTCGGCCACCTGGCTTTACCACTTGCTCCCGAATGGCGTTGATTCGATTAGCCTCCCCCTCCCCCTTTCTCTTTTCGATTTCTGGGATGGCCAGGGAATTGAGAAAGTCCTTATCCATGGGAGTAACATCGGGGATCGTGATGTCCACTCCGTTCCGTTGTGCGGCAGGCCCTTCATAGGCGTTCTCATCATCCCCTGGCTGTCGAACGAGAATTTCGGCTCTTGCAAATGCAGAATTTGGATCCGCAAGAGCGTATCGAATCCTATGCTCAAACTTGGGAATGTTGCCGGAAATATCTTTCCACGTCATTGTTGAGGCGGTTCTTCGGATTGTCTCCAGGAGAAGATCTTGAGTAGAGGCGAGCATCGTTCCAGCGATGCAGGGGGTTGGCTTGTCGTATTTAGCCTCCTTGATCTCTCCGGTCTCTTGGTCCCGATCGATTCGGTAAGAAATCCGTTCCTCCCGAGCGAGATCGTAACCCTTTCCAAAGACATTGAAGACGCGCACAAAGTTATCCAGCTTGGGGTCAAGCTGAATGATGAGCGTGCAGCTCACGAAAATCGGCACACCATCCTTGGTGTAGATTCTTGCTGCGTGGTACTGCAGTACGATTGTCGTGGTGGGAAAATAAATTCCTTCCCACAATGGGTACAGCAGAATCACAACATTCGAACCGAACCACCCTGAGGTAGCGCCTTTCCAGTCCATCCTTGGCTGTTGCTTCAGGTAGTCCTGGGGGGCGTACACTTTTGAGTAGTCCCGCAGGAAGAATGAGACCAGGTACTTGTCGGCAGGAACGATCCATACCGACGTGGCGGCAACATAGATAGTCACCAGCACAAACACGGCCAACGCGTTGATGAGGAAGTATTCCACAACCATCTCCTTCTTCGGTGTTTGTGATTTGTCAAAAGGACCACCCGGCCCTTGTCAGAAGTCAGCCGAACAGTGTCCTATCTATGTACACTATTTATTTGTATATGTCAAGGTGCGGATGAGAGGACTCGAACCTCCACGGGACATGCCCACATGGTCCTAAGCCATGCGCGTATACCAATTCCGCCACATCCGCTTCTATACAGTAATTTACTGAATCTCCTTATGATACCTAAATACCCATATTTTGCACGTTTTAGGCCGATATTACCGCGCGCTGGCGCGGGAAAGCAGAATCTAGGGGAATGCGCTGTATTGCTGGGTAGTGATAGAGCGCTGAATACTCTTCAAACACTCGCTGCCACCGGAAATGTGCTTGAGCGCGAGTTGCTGATTTCTTAGTCATTAGCGCCAGGCTCTTAGGGCCCTTAAGAGCTTTTCGCAAGGCAGTAGAGAGGCTTTCTTCGTCATCTGGGGCCACAATTTGTCCCGTTGTTCCTATAATCTCTTCTATAGCTGGGTTTCCAACTGCGATAATTGGGCGCCCTGCATCCATTGCTGGCAGTAGCCACTCATCAGCATCAAGCGCGATAACAACTCCTGCCTGCTGGATAAGCGATAGAATGGCACGTTTTCCAGGGAGGGGGATATTGATAAGAAAGGGGTATTTGCGCTTGAGGCGCTTAAATTCTGTTACTTCTCCTGGTACGACAAGCCTTTTACGGCTACCCGTTGCTTTGTGCGCTTGAGCGACCCATTCAACGTCCTGGAAGGTAGAGGCTGTAGTAAATACATATTGGTTCTTACGCAGTTTCCAATGGGATGCTGGGATACGGGGGATATGAGGGGGTGTGTACCCATCGGGTATGTATGTAGTTCGGAGGCCCAGCCTCACTAACAGGAGATACTGTAAATGTCGCTCAGGGACAGTAATGGCATCAAAAGCACTGCGAGCCTGCCAGGCAGCAATGCGAGCCATCCGCCAACGTGGGGGACGTTTGCCGATTGTCCATACGTAGGTGCTCTCAGGGCTTAATAGCGCTGCTAAGCGCACAATCCATGCCATTTTCCAATCTTGTATGTGCACCACATCAGGTCGCTCGCGCCAAACATGCCATAATATGCCCACGAAATCTGGCACAAGCCGTAAGGGCCGATACAGACGAGCCGTTCCCACAAAGCGTACGGTAGTAGGCGCGTAGCTGTGTTTGCACGCTATGGTTACAGAATAGCCTTTCTGGCCCAGATACGACGCTATCGCCTCAACCCGCCTTTCAGTGGCGTCAGAGGCATCTTGAGCTGGGATTCCCTGTTGTCCGATAAAGAAAATATGCATAGTTGAGGCGTGAAATAACTCGGGACCATAACACGGAATGCATATATTGACAAGTTCAATAAAGTATGCATTACTGGAAAGTTCGTTGCAGGGATGTATGTGAATTGCTAGGAAGGTACGTTTTACAATCACAGAGACAGAGGAGATGAGAGAAGATGGCCGAAGACCGTCTGGCGAAAGCCGTGGAGAGGGTAACTGCCGCGGAGGCAGGATTTGACGCTCTCACTGCTGGTATTGATCGCTTGATTCAGAGTGAGCAAAATGCTCGTGCGTTGGCCGAGCAAAATGCTCGTGCGTTGGCCGAGCTTCAGGAGCGGGAGGACAATCTCTCCAGCATGCTGGAGGAGAGCGCGAATCGGATCAGCGAAAAGCTGCAGAAGCTCCAAGATCGTCTTGCTGAGTAGTCACTGCCTTGGAGAAAAATCGTGGAAAACGGCAATGGCAGACTTGAACGGGCCATTGTCGTTCTCACTCAGGTGACGACAATGGCAATGGACCGGATGACCCTCTTAACCTACCTTTACACGAGGAGTGATTTCATGATCGCGGAGATCAAGCAGCTCGTCGATGGATCTGCTGCGAGTGATGATGAGAAGCAGCAGATCAAGGGAAGGGTCGAGGCGCTCAAAGTCGATCTCGACCGTCTCTCGGAGGCCGATGATGCGATGCCGAAAGGCATGAAGGTCACCGCCGCGGAGGTCAAGAAGTTGGTGAAGGACCAGCAAGACCTGCGTGAACTTCGCTCGCAGTTGGCCAACACGCCAACGTCGCAACCTTCAGCGGCCGCTCCAGCGGCAAGTGCCGGCACGGCTTCCCCGCCATCTTCAAAGTGGAAGTGGGTAGCTATCGTGCTGGCTGCAGTTGTTGTGGTCGCAGCAATTGCTGTTCCTGGGTTCTTGTACTATCAGGAGAAGAATCAGCCGGAACAGGGTACCGCTGCAGCTCAGGCCGATACTGCTGAGAAGGATCCCTATGAAGGGTACCCTGCGCTGCAAAAGCTGACGCAGGAGAAGAAATAACCCGACCAGACGGGAGGACTCCCTACAACAAAAAAGGAGGCGGCGATGAAGCGGCTGACATTGTTGATCGTCATCGTGACCAGTACTTACACCCTTTCAGGGTGTGGTCGAAAGCCCACAGAGCTGGGCGAAGAGACCATCAGGCGGCTCCAGGAGCCGACTGAGCACGAAAAGCTGGTTGCCAACGAGCTGTTGGCAAAGTCCAGTGAAACGGTTGAGCTCCTTGGTGGGATGAAGGTCACCCTGGGCGGCATCGAAACCAAGGTGTCCTCAGTCCCGGCTGACGTAGTCGCAAAGCAAGAGGCTTTTCTGCAGCGGCTTGATGATCGACGAGCTGCTGCCCAGCCTGTCGACAACGGTCCGCCCCCTCCGCCTGAGCCAGTCAACTTGGGGGCCGCAGCTCCGCAGCAACCCACAAGGACGGGAGCGGCTAATCCAAGCTTGGTGTCACCCCAAACTCCGGATCAGCGGAGAAGGTTGGAGATTGAGGACGAAGCGTCCTTATTTCAAGCTCGGACTGCTCGCTCACGAGCCATCAAGGAGTACGATGAAGCGGAGCGGGAACGACTTGGGTTCGGTGGCCTCATGAAAGACGTGAGGCGCCTGCGCCAAGATCAGAAAGAGATGGAAGAGCGACTGCAGCGGCAATCGGAAATCAGCACCCGATTCCACTACAAGTACCTCAAGGAGAACAAGCATCTTCTGGAGGAGGAGCAAGCGACCCGTCGGGAATGCAAGGATTGCGCCTTTCCGTGACGGAGTCTTTCCATGACATTCAGCAGTCGGTTGATACGCTTCCTGGGCGTATCAGTGACCAGCTTTCGGTCAAGATGAGCGAATGGGCTGCCACACTCGAACAGGTGTACAGGGACCAGGGGTTGGAGGTCAGCGTCGTTGTTGAGCTTCCGCCGCCCCAGGTTGTTGTTAACAATCAGATTCAGGTACGCCAGGAATTCGTACCGTACCTGAATTGCCCGGTGAGGCTGTGGGGTCCATGCCCTACGCCCGCTGGCTCGTCCGTGTTTTACGTGCAGCCGTGCCCGTAGAATCATTTGTTCACTACACGCCCCGAAGTGTCGCAAGATACTCGGGGCCGTTTTTTTTACTTAGAGCCGTCATTGACAGAGAAAAGTGATGTTGGAATAGTATCGGCTATACCAGGTACTTTTGGTATGTTGTATATATTACTAAAGAGATCTAATGATATTTTCGTATTATGCTTTGTGAGCGATGTAAAAGCCGGCCAGCCGCTATTCAAGTCCGGCATACGGTAAATGGACAGCAACAGCAGACGGGCTTATGCCATGCTTGCGCAGAAGAATTGGGTATTACGGCATCTGCCAGGTCTCGCAAGCCCTTTGCCAGATTTCCCGGCTTTGGCAGCTTTTTTAATGATCCTTTTTTCGGACAGGGTAAGCACGAACATGCTGGATTTTCTCCAGAGGCTCCGCTTCAACCTCAAACAGAGTCAGTGAACATCCTTGATGCTTTCTCTGACAGAGCAAAAGGGGTAGTTCAGAAAGCAGCAGGGGTTGCCCAGGAGAAGGGCTCACCTGCTCTTGATACCGAACACCTTCTTATTGGCATAGCCAGTGAAGCGGAAGTGGGCCGCAAGATTCTTGAGAATCTAGATATCGATGCAGACGAGCTAGTTGGGTACCTTACGGAAAACATGCAGAAGGAGATAAAGAAATATACAGAAGGAGTGATGCCTGATTTATCTCCTCGAGCTAAACAAGCCCTAGAGCTTGCTTGGCATGCAGCTCGTAATCTCGAGCACGACTATGTGGGAAGTGAGCACATTCTTCTAGGACTACTCGCCGAAGGAGATGGGCTAGCTGCACAAACCCTGAAAAAATATGGAATTACAGAAACAAAACTTCGACAAGCAGTCTTATCTGCCGTAGGCGAAAAAGGAAAGAAGACAGGCAAGGCGGAGGCTAAGAGCAAAACTCCAACACTGGATGAGTATAGTCGGGATTTAACGCAACTTGCCCGCGAGGGAAAACTTGATCCCGTTATTGGTCGCAGTGATGAGGTCCAGAGAGTTGTTCAGATACTGTCTCGAAGAACCAAGAATAACCCAGTCCTCATTGGCGAACCTGGTACAGGAAAAACAGCAATCGTCGAAGGGCTTGCTACCCGCATTATTAACGACAATATACCCGATACGCTCAAGAATAAGCGGGTCTTATCTCTTGATTTGCCGGCAATGGTGGCAGGAACGAAGTATCGAGGAGAGTTTGAGGAGCGCATCAAGAAGGTAGTTGAAGAGATCCAAAAAGCTGACCGTTCAGTAATAGTGTTCATAGATGAACTCCACACAGTGATGGGTGCCGGAGCTAGCGGCGAGGGCGGAACAATGGATGCAGCCAATATTTTAAAGCCAGCGTTGGCTCGTGGGGAGCTGCAGATGATCGGAGCAACTACGCTGAATGAATATAAGAAACATATCGAGAAAGACGGTGCACTAGAGCGTCGATTTCAGCCCGTACTCGTGGAGGAACCAGCACCTGAAGATGCAATTGAAATTCTGCGGGGGCTGAAGGACCGATATGAGGCTCATCACAAAGTAACTATTGCAGACGAGGCAATTGTGGCGGCCGTAACGTTATCTAATAAATACCTGCGAGACCGGTTTCTTCCGGATAAGGCGATTGATTTAATGGATGAGGCAGCCGCTAAGGTGCGACTGCAGACTATGGAGGAACCTGAGAATCTTGTGCAAAAGAAGCAGGAACTTAAAACGACCAAGCGCGAGTTAGCTTCAGCGCAACGAGCCAGGAGCGATAATGGAAAACAGCTTAAAGAGCAGGTTGGAGCACTGGAAAAGGAAATCGCGAAACTTGAGGAGGATTGGAAGAAAAAGGCCGGTACCACCCAAACAGAAGTACGTGCAGCCGATGTGGAAACGATTATCTCCTCTTGGACGGGTATTCCGGTCGAAAAGCTGACACAGACGGAGAAAGAGAAGCTCCTGTCACTGGAAGATGAGCTTCATAAGCGGGTTATTGCCCAAGAGGAGGCCGTTAAAGCTGTGAGCGAGGCTATCCGCCGTACCAGAGCCGGCCTCAAAGACCCCAAGCGCCCCCAAGGTTCGTTTTTGTTCTTAGGGCCTACAGGGGTAGGTAAGACCGAGCTTACCAAGGCTCTAGCAGAAGTCTTGTTCGGAAGCGACGACAGTATGATTCGCTTGGATATGTCCGAATATATGGAAAAGCATGCTGTTTCTCGCATGATTGGTTCTCCTCCGGGGTATGTTGGTCATGAGGAAGGAGGGCAGTTGACCGAGCAGGTTCGCCGCAGGCCATATTCCGTTATCCTGCTGGACGAGATAGAAAAGGCTCATCCAGATATCTTTAACATTCTCCTTCAAGTGCTTGAGGACGGCCGCCTTACCGATGGAAAGGGCCGTACAGTCGATTTTCGCAACGCTCTCATAATTATGACGAGCAATGTGGGCAGCACAATGATCCAGTCTGCGGCCGGCAAAGCCCAAGTGGATCCAAAAGCCTGGGAGGATCTGAAAGCCCTGCTCATGGACAAGTTAAAAGAGGTATTTCGACCAGAATTCCTTAATCGAGTGGATGATACTATTATCTTCCATCCTCTTGAGAAGGTACATGTACAGCAGATTGCCGAATACTTGCTTGAAGACGTAAAGCGCCTAGTCCGAGCTCAAGGGCTGGAATTAGAAATTACCGAAGAGGTCCGCAATCGTTTAGCTCAAGATGGGTTTGATCCCCAGTTCGGCGCGCGACCGCTTCGGCGTGAGATTCAACAACGATTGGAGAATAAGCTGGCTACAGCGCTTCTAAGCGGAGAATTTAACAGAGGAGACCATATTACAGCGGTGTTGAGGGGTGATGATATTGCCCTTGAAGTACAGGGTGTATCAAGCTCTTCTAAAAAAGGTGCAAAAAAGGCAGTGACGGCCTAGGGGCTTTTAGGTAGGATAAATCTTAGTATGTCACTACAGCCCTCTGGATCTCGTCCCTCTCGTTCCCAGAACGCTCCTGCGGTTCAGGGTCAGCACGATAACCTTAAGGCGCTGTGGGTGCTGAGTGGGTTTGCTGAAGAGGTTGACCCAGCTGAACTATCCAGCATTATCTGCGAGGCGCCTGATCCGGAAACCGCCTGCCGAGTTATAACCCGGCATATTACTGTTGGATCCGAAACGCTTCGAGAAAAGTGGCGCAAGGTCATCAGCCAGACTTGGCAGGAATACCACAACAACGTATCTACGGCACTTACCATTCCACTCAGTAGTCTCGATGTTGCTGG
>JBBEDC010000012.1:0-40361 GCA_040881505.1 Candidatus Anderseniibacteriota bacterium | reverse complement strand
TATTAAGCGATTCAAGGACATTAACAGCTACCGCGGCAGCCGGCATGCAAAGGGGCTGCCCGTGCGCGGTCAGCGCACCAAGACAAATAACCGCACAGTGCGCGGCAACGTTCGTAGAACAGCTGGAAGCGGAAAGAAATCAGCAGCTGAAAAGACCTAATCCTGCACTTATTTACCTATGGCAAAAGCAACTAAAACTACTACCAAGAAGAAATCAAAAGGCCGCCGCAAGGTCAAGCAGGGGATTATCACCATCCAGTCCACCTACAACAATACCCTGGTGACTATTGCTGACGCTGCCGGAAATGTTCTGGCAAGCAGCAGCGCTGGTCGGGTAGGGTTTTCCGGCGCTCGTAAGGCAACCCCATACGCTGCCGGACGGGCTGTTGCGGACGTAATGGAGCGACTAAAGCCGTTTGGCATGGAAGAGGCGGAAATTGTTGTTCGCGGTATCGGGAGTGCTCGCGAATCAGCCGTGCGTGCGTTTAGCTCGAGCGGTTTGATGATCACCTCCATTCGAGATATCACCCCCATCCCACACAACGGAGTTCGACCACCTAAGCGCCGCCGCGTATAACATAACCACTACGTATTTATGAACGAAGAAACTACAACGAAAGCACCAGCAGAGAAGGCGGCCGCAGCTCCAACACAGAACACCCCTGGAGGTGGCGCTGGACGATCTCAGCAGCAACTCCGAGGCAAACGTCCTCGACGCAAGAGCCAGTATGGTACCCAGCTTCAAGAAAAGCAGGACCTCAAAGGAACGTTCGGCATCCGAGAAGAACAGCTTCGCAAGTACTATCGTGAAGCCAAGCGTGCTGGCGGACAAACAGGTGATAACTTGGTTGTGCTACTAGAACGCCGCCTCGATAACGCTATCTTCCGATCTGGTTTTGCTCAGACCCGCAAGCAGGCCCGCCAGATGACCACTCACCGGTTTTTCCAGGTAAACGGTCGTTCGGTTGATATTCCATCTTACCTCCTGCGCCCCGGAGACGAGATAGCAGTCCGCCAGAGCAAGCAATCTTCAGCATATTTCACGAACTTCGAGAAGCGAGTTCAGAATGCCCGTGTTCCTTCGTGGATCGAGTTGACACCAAAGGCATTTAGTTTTAAAGTAACGAACTTGCCCACTGCCGAAGAAGCAGCCCTTGGTGTTGATATCCGGGCAATCGTTGAGCTTTTCGCGCGATAATAATAATTAATTATTCATTGGTAATTCACGACCTATGCTACAACCAATTTATCTCCCAGAGAATATCTCCGCAGAGGAGACAGAGGCTAACACAGCCACCTTTACTATTCAGCCCTACCACCCAGGGTATGGTCCTACTGTAGGAAACGCGCTACGACGCGTCCTGCTGTCGTCTCTTCCTGGTGCTGCAATTACGCAGATGAAGGTAGAAGGCGCCGATCACGAGTTCTCAACAGTTCCTGGTGTTAAAGAGGATCTGGTGTCCATCATGATGAACCTAAAAGGAGTAAAGCTTGGCTCTCAAAGCGAGGAGCCAATTGAGATCCGACTCAATGTAACCGGCAAGAAGACTGTGACTGCTGCTGATTTTAAAACTCCACCCGAGGTTACTGTCGGCAATCCTGATCACCATATCGCAACCCTCACTGCCGCTGACGCTAAGCTTGAACTTATCTGTACTGTTGAACAGGGTCGTGGATACGTCCCATCTGAAACTCAAAACGCACGAGAGCGTTCAATCGGAACCGTGGCACTGGACGCAGTATTCACTCCAGTAGAGCGAGTTAGTTTCACAGTTGAAAATGTTCGTGTCGGACAAGCCACTGACTATCACGCACTGAAGCTCACTATTACAACTGACGGAACCATATCACCTCAGAATGCACTCAGTCAGGCTGCCTCTATTCTCAAGGATCACTTTGAAGAGCTGTCAGGAGACCTGGAAGCTCGGCTAACTGCCCAGCGTCCTCAGATGGTTGAAGAGGCATCAGAGGAACCAGAACCTGAAATGCCGGAAAACACATTAAATCTTCTACAACTTCCATCCCGCGTACATAACGCATTAGAGCGGATTGGTATTACAACCGTTGAACAGGTAATAGACTTAACGGACGAGCAGATCCAAGACATTCCTGGTCTAGGAGCTAAGGCGATTGAAGATGTGAAGAAGTCTCGCGAAGACTACCGCACCCGAACACAGGGAACGGATAATGCCTAATTATCTCTTGAACTATCATGCGACATAAGCACAGTAATCGAATACTTGGGCGTAATAGCCACAACCGCAAGCAGCTCATGCAGAACTTGACTAGCTCGCTGCTGCGCCATGGGGCAATTGTTACGACTGAGGCAAAGGCCAAAGAGCTGCGCAAGCATGTGGAGCCGCTGATTACGCGAGCAAAGCTGGAAATGACGCTGGCTAACCGCCGTTTGCTTACTTCTCGATTGCTACATAAAGAAGATTTGGATACATTGGCGGAAATTGCGAAGGCAAACAGCAAGCGGGCTGGCGGATACCTGCGTCTGACGCACCTGCCTGTTACGCGAGCTGACAGTGCTCCACAAATGCGCGTTGAACTTATAGACAAGAACTAGCTATGGCAAAATCGACTACTAAAACAAAGAAGAAACCGGTATCCGCTCCGAAGAAAGTTGAGTGGCACCTGATTGACGCCAGCGTTGATCCGCTCGGGCGTACCGCAACCCATGCTGCTGAATTGTTGCTCGGTAAACACCGCACTGACTATGCCGCTCATCAGATAGCCCCTGTTCGCGTGGTTGTTCTAAATACCGACAAGGTAAAGGTAACTGGTAAAAAGTACGATCAAAAGATGTACCGTCGATACACGGGGTACCCAGGTGGACTGCGAGAGCGAAACATGGCTGATCAAATGGGGCGGGACTCCCGCGTAATTTTCCAGATGGCTGTTTTTGGCATGCTGCCGAAGAATAGTTTACGAGCACATCGGATGAAAAATCTGCTGGTGTACCCAACTCAAGAGCATCCGCACGAAGCGCAGATAACTTCCTAAGGCTTCCAACTACCATATGAGCGATACAACTACTACAAAAGGAATTCACGGACTCGGTCGCCGCAAAACAGCGATTGCACAAGTGCTGTTAACTACAGAAGACAAGGCGCGCACTGTAAACGAGAAGCCGTTTGAAGAATATTTTACAACTGCGATCATGCGATCTATTGCCCTGCGCACCCTCACAACTTCATCTCAGGATGATGTGTATGGATTTCGGTTAAAGGTTCAGGGTGGGGGCAAACTGGCCCAGGCTCAGGCAGCCAGCCTGGCTATGGCCCGCGCCCTCATTGGAGTCGATGAGGGATACAAGAAGCAGCTGCGAAAAGCAGGCCTGCTAACCCGCGACCCGCGTGCGAAGGAGCGTAAGAAACCAGGGCTTCGAGGAGCCCGCAGAGCGCCTCAGTTCAGCAAGCGATAACGATACAACCCCGCACGGGGTTGTATTTTTGTGTATACTGGGTATACTGAGCGCTTGCACATTCCCACCGGCACGATGGTCGTGCCACACGCCCCGCCCCATTGTCACATAAAGGAAGGTGACACCATGCTGGTTCTCAGCCGAAAGAAGGATGAGAAGATCATCATTGGGGACTCCATCACCCTGATGGTGATCGAAATCCGCGGCGACAAGGTCCGCCTCGGCATCGAAGCTCCCAAGGAGGTCTCCGTCCACCGCGAGGAAGTCTACCTCGCAATTCAAAGGGATCGCTCGGCCAATGCTCACACCTCGCCCGACGAAGCAGTCGAAGACGCGCTCGAGAAGAGCGCCTAGCATTCGCCCGCCCCCTTTTCGCTCACACCGCCGGCACCTCGCCTGCGGTATTTTTTTAGCCTTATCTTCGCGTTACCTATCTTCAGCCGTTAGCAAATGCGCGAATACAAGATTCTGCGAGTCCCCGTTTCGCTTAACATAGAATACTGTTTCTCCTTCTTCACCAACCGACACATGAGCTTCTCCGGTGTTTGTTGAATCAAGTGTATATGTAGCAGGGTAGTCGCGGGTATCGATTTCGGTAATAACAATTTCGTCTTCCACTTGATAGATTAGATGGTTGCCGCCGGCAAACCATTGCGGATGACTGATCGGGCGCGACAGCCGTACCACTAAACGGAGCTGATTGATTGGAATATCAAAACGCCTCTCATTCCCCACGTTATACATCTGCAACTCACTGACTGCCGTCTGCAGCATTAGCATTCGCCCATCCGGTGACCAGCTTACCCGCTCGGCATGCGGTGCAATATCAACTAACTCATCGTCGTCATTTAAAATTCCAACTCGTCCATCCGCAAAATGCACGCTCACCGCTCCCGCGGGCGTTACTGCGATTCCCTGAACTGGATCTGTTAGCGGATCAAATGAATGCGCGAGCTGGCCTTGAAGCGTATGTCGAGTAAACTCTCCTGCCTGATTAATGACATACAGATGGCGGGAACTGACGCCGAATGAGGCTACTCGTGGTACAAGCGTGGTTGTAGTGCCTGATAGGACACTCGTAGAAGATAGCGCGAGTCCGGGAGTGACGTAGAATACGCGGCCAGGTACGCGCGGATCCCATTGAGTCTGCGTAGCTGACGCTAGTTGAGGAAGCACGGTTTCAATGCTTTCCTTTTTCGTGACGTCAACAAGGGTGTGGGCGCCATTTGCATAACGAATGAGGATCAACGTGCTGTCGGGGGACCAGAGAATTTCAGTTGGTGTGCCAGCTAGGGCGACTGGAGAAATGAGAGTTTCTCCTGCCTGGCTGATAACGCGCAAGGTCCGATCAGATGAAACGGCGGCAAGCAGAGATCGATTCGGTGCTAGGCTAAAATCTTCTACATCCCGCAATAGTTGTTCTACGGCAGGTGATTCAGGAAAAAGCCTCACGTCCCGCACTTCAGTAGCACGAGCTGGTTCAATCGCTAGCCGCTTGTTCCATGGCTGGTATCCCTGTTTTGTGATTTCTACGAGAACCTCTCCAGGAACAAGGTTCGACACTGAGCGGGGAAGACGACCAACCTGTTTGCCATCTACTACTACCTCTGCTCTTGCAGGAATCGCATCCACCAGCAAAACACCAACGGGATCCGGTACAATCCGTCCTGATGTTGGCGGACGATATCCGATAGCGTAGAGCACCACAGCCGGAGCTATGGCGAGAAACACCAATACGGAGACTATGAGAAGTATGCGGCGGGTAAGACGATTCATGTCTTTGTATGTTACCTAATAGGGGGAGCCTTACACAATGAAGAGTGTTGCGCAAGCAATCTTGCTTATTCATTGATATTGTGCTTTAATATGGTGTCTGATTCCACTGCTCAGACAAGCGAGCTATTTAGCAGTGTGTACACTCAAACAGGTAGGAGGTGAACTAATGCGGTACTACGAGCGGCACGTTTGGATCCACAAAGTAGAGGGTCCGAACGGCCTTCAGGAGATCAAGGAGGATCGAGAGGACCAATTCGAGCTGACGCAAGAGGGCGCGAAGAAGGCGGAGGAGCTCGAAACACTCCTGTCACACAGGTGCCCGTCGCTCAGCACTCGCACAATGGTGATGGCTTGTGGGCTGCTCTTCCTTGCCTATGTGGCTTTGCTGTTTAGCGCACCTGATCCTTGGGGCGCTTCAGTCGTGTATCTTGCTTTTGGAATTCCGATACTGTTAGCTATACGCGTCTGGCACAGCGACTGGAGAAAGATAATAGTCGCCAAGAAGCACGACACTCTCCGCGCGCCGACAGTGTCCCGCTTCGTGGATGAGAATCCGGATTTCATCCGCGAACTCCAGAAAATGCAGCCCCAGAGAGTCGAAGAGGCACTCCACCTGGCAGAGCTGCACCGGCAAAGCGGACAGCAGTGAACCGCAACCCCATGACGCGCGGTGTCATGGGTCTTTTTTTACCTAGAGGTACTGCCTATATCAGAAACTTCATTGTCATTGTACCTATTTCACTCTATTCTGTAGGCTATCGTTATGTCTCATTTTGTTATTGAAGGAGGAAAACAGCTCTCGGGAGAGATTCCGGTGTTTGGCTCCAAAAATGCAGCCCTACCGCTCATTGCCGCCTCACTGCTTACCGCAGAGCGAGTGACAATCTCCAACATTCCAGCCATTGCCGATATATACAAAATGTCGGATATTTTGAGTTCAATAGGGGTTGAGGTTGAATATGACGATCAAAGGCTGAGCGTGCACGCAAAGCAAGTATCGCCAGAAGCAATCTCCATTGCTGACGTAGGGGCACTGCGCGGCTCAATTCTTTTACTTGGAGCCCTGCTCGGTCGCACCCGTTCGGTTAAGCTGCCTCTTCCTGGAGGAGATATCATTGGCGCCCGCCCGATTGATGTCCACCTGGACGGCTTTGCGCAGCTCGGCGCGGCTATCAATGAAGAAGATGACATAGTTACAATCGACGGCGCGAACCTAGCTGCCGGCCGTGTTGTCCTGCGAGAGTTTTCTGTAACAGCTACGGAGAACATGATGCTCGTCTGCGCCACACTGCCCGGCACGTCCACGATCGAGATAGCGGCGGCAGAGCCGCATATCGTAGCGCTAGCTGAGATGTTGAACGCCATGGGAGCTGAAGTGACCGGCGCTGGTACTCATACAATCACTATTACCGGATCAAAGTCTTTGCACGGAGCTACCGTACAGAATATTCAAGACATGCTGGAAGCGGGACTCTTCATTCTCTTGGCAGCAGCAACGCACTCAACGGTTACCGTCAAAGGCGTTCCGGTAAATGATCTGCTGCTTTTTTTCAAGAAGCTCGATGATATTGGAATTGCGTATGATGTTCAAAATGAAACTGAGGGGGTTGCTAATGTGCATGTCACTCCCAGTCAGATGCGATCCTTTAAGATACAAACACTGCCATATCCGGGTATCGCGACAGACCTGCAAGCGACATTCTCGGTAATCGCCACTCAGGTACAAGGTAGCTCCTTGATTCATGATCCGATGTACGAGGGGCGATTTAAGCATATTACCGAGTTAAGCAAAATGGGGGCTGATGCGGTCATGTGCGACCCGCACCGCGTTATTATATCCGGACCCACTCCGCTCAAGGGCAGACGGATTCCAAGTTTGGATATTAGGGCAGGGGCAACACTATTAATGGCCGGGCTGGTGGCTCAAGGACAAACCGTGATTGATAACGCGGAGATTATCGACCGCGGATATGCTAACTTAACTGAACGCCTACAAGCTATCGGCGCTGATATTTCCCGGGAGGAGTAACGTTTACACGTATGGCATGGACACGGAAGATCGCAATTGATTTAGGCACCACCAGCACGCTGATGTATGTCCCCAAGAAGGGCATCGTTTTGAACGAACCATCGGTGGTAGCAGTTTCGGTAGATGATAATGCAGTATTGGCTGTTGGAAAGGAAGCTGAAGATATGATTGGCCGCACACCCGATACGATTGTGGCGCATCGACCTTTAAAGGATGGCGTCATTGCTGATTACCGCGTTGCCGAGGCAATGCTGCGATACCTGCTTAAGCAAACCGGGGCGTCCGTAAAGTTTTTGCGTCCGGAAGTGCTGGTATCGGTTCCGGCCGGTATTACCAGCACCGAACGCCGAGCGGTGGTAGATGCGACCGTCTCCGCCGGGGCTAAGGCGGCATATTTAATTAAGGAGCCTGTGGCTGCAGCAATTGGTGCGAATATTCCAATTGGGGAGAGCTCTGGACACATGATCGTTGATATCGGTGGAGGTACGACCGAGGTTGCCGTTATTTCTCTCGGCGGCATCGTAACCGCGCACTCAGCTCGTGTTGGAGGCAACGCCTTTGATCGAGCAATCACAGAACATATTCGACGAAGATATGGGTTGATGATCGGGGAGCCGACGGCTGAGTATGTAAAGAAGAATATCGGTTCCGCTATTCACGAAGAAGAACCTAAAGAGCTCAAGATTCGAGGACGGGACTTGGCGTCTGGTCTGCCTAAGGAGGCTATTATAAGCTCAAGCGAGGTGACGGAGGCGCTGCGGGATCCGCTGCTGGAGATGTTACAAGCTATCAAGCATGTATTACAGGAGACGCCTCCAGAACTTGCCGCCGATGTTATAGACAAGGGAATTGTAGTCAGTGGTGGCGGAGCGCTGCTGCGCAATGTTGACCAACTAATCTCTCAAGCAACACAAGTTCCCTGCTATATCGCCGATGATCCGCTGGTGTGCGTCGTCAAAGGAGCGGGCGCTGCTTTAGAAAATCTTGATAACTACAAGCGAAGTATTTTGCTGACGAAGTAACTGCTGTAGACTTAAGTACTATCAGATTGCATCGGGCATCTGATATTCACTGTCTTACGATCGGAAGGAACAAGATCGTGCTCACGGAAGAAGTTAAGACAGAGCCTGCAGTTCTCTCAGACCAAGACGGCCCCCGCTACACCCAGGTAACCTGCAGCTGTGGGTCTAAGTTTCACGCCTGCTCTCCGCTCGAGACGCTGTGCCTGCTGTGCAGATCTCAAGCGCCCCCTGACGCTGGTTTGTGAAACTGCCTTCGCGGTCGCATACGTTGCGGCCTTTTTCATTTATAGGGCCCTTCAAATACTCGTTATTGCGAATATGCGCCCGTCCCGTTATCGTGATCTGATGTCTTCAGACCTGAACATAGCGCTCGTACATGATGAATTGGTTCGCCGAGGAGGGGCAGAGCACGTATTCGAAGAGCTCGTCCGTTTATTCCCCCAGTCCGATGTATACGCCCTATACAGCAGCAATACTCCGTATCTAACTGTTGAAGGTATCAAATATCACATCCACACTACCTTCATTCAGCACCTGCCTATGTGGTTCCGCAGACACCCAGGACGCATACTTCCGCTTTTGCCTCATGCTACCGAGCAGCTTGATCTATCCCAGTACGATCTGGTGATTAGTAGCTCAAGCGGATTCGCTAAGGGGGTTATAACCCGCGCGTCAGTGCCGCACTTAAGCTACATCCACACCCCAACGCGATACCTGTGGGAAGAAGCACATACAGTTATCAAAAACCGATCGTGGGTAACAAGGGCTGGAGGAGCTTTTTTGCAGCACTACTTGCGCATTGCCGACTATGCGGCAGCCCAGCGCCCCAACCAACTGATTGCGAACTCCCGCTACACCCAGCAACGCATCGCTTCATATTACCGTCGACCCAGCCAGGTGATCTATCCGCCGATTGATACCACCTACTTTACGCCCAAATCTAATGAACGGTTGTGGTCCAGCCAGGATCCGTTTCTGATTGTCGGACGACTGACGCCTTTGAAGTATTTCGAACAGGCAATCGCGGTATGCGAGAAGCTTCAACTGCCACTGGTTGTTATAGGGGCAGGACATAACGAGCATAATTTACGCAAGCTCGCCGGAAAGCATACCAGCTTCATCGGTAAAGTACCCGATGAGGAGCTCCGTAACTACTACCGTAGAGCCCGCGCTTTAATCCAGCCGGGAGTAGAGGACTTTGGTATGACAGCGGCTGAAGCCTTGGGCTGCGGCACCCCCGTCATAGCGTACGGGGCAGGCGGGGTGCTCGAGATCGTGGAGCACAGGCGTCACGGCTATTTGTATACTGAACAGCGGACCGAAGCCTTGGCTGAGGCCATGCGGCAGTTCTTGTTAATTGAGCAAGATTTCATTCCCAGCCTATTGCAACGCCAAGCACTGCGATTTTCTCGCATTCGCTTCCAGGCAGAGATACTTAAACAGGTTGAAGAAGCACTGATTCTGCGGAACACTTAAGGTAATATCCTTAAAACAACCTTCATCATATGAAGTACAACATCCGTTTAGAACATATGGAGATCTCTGAATTTGATCAAGATCAGCTGGAAAAGAAGTTAGCTCGACTGGAAAAGCATCTCACCCCACCCTTTGTAACGGATGTAACAATTAGCCATAATGCCCGACGCCTCCACGGAAATGTCGTAGAATGTCGTATTAATATCCAACAGGGTAAAAAAGTATTTCACGCTGATCGCAACGGAGATGATGTACAGACCGTCATCGATGATTGTATCGGAGCGCTAAAAAACGAATTGCAGAAATATTACGAGAAGCAAAAAGCGCATTGAGACAAGAAAAAACCCGCAAGGTAGCGCGGGTAGCAATTACTGAGAATTGCGATATGCCGTTGTCAGCGCGGCAACTCCCATGAGCAACACGAGCTGTTGCATGGGCGTGTCGACGTTATGATCCATCAACTCGTACCCCTGGCCGTACCGCCAGTTTGTACCAACGCTGCGATACAGCGAGCAGCGATCTCCGGGGCATGAGAACAGGATGTAAGGAAATTCGATCACCCGAGCACCCAACTCATGCCGGCCGAAAGAATCAACCTCATCCAGCCCATACAGACGCAGGTAGGCATTTGTCATCTGCTGCGTCAAGTGACAACAGAGCCTATCTAAATCCTGCGCTGCAATCCATGTGCACAGCTGTGGTGAAAACGCGGCTGCCGTGGCGCAGCTGCTGCCCATATTGTTTCTGCGCGCACCGATCATCACCTCAACGATCTGCACCAGTTCGGGCGAAAGATTCACATCCGGCACTTCATAGCTTGCCAGGCTAAGCACCGCCCACAGAGAAGCAGAGAGCCCAAACGCCTTCCCCCACGGATCTCCTTCATGCACAAAGGTGCCGCGAAAGAATTGGGGCAGCTCGCATCGAATGCGGTGCCACTGAGAGTCGGCTGATTTTTCCTCCATCAGCACCGGTCCAAACCCCCAGGGTAGTCCGTGCGGCGAAATGAAATGAGGAACCTGCAGATCCCTCTCCAAGTACGGAAGGTATGCCCAATTCCGCAGACGGGACAGCACGTGCGGCCACAGCTCAGCTCGGATATTGAGAATTAAGGTTGTGCCCTCATCCTCACATTGAATCTCGTACCGAGCTGGCACCAAATCGGATCCTGAGCTCTGAAAATGAAGCATCGGATAGCTCCTTGTATTGAATGAACGAACCTCCAAACTCAACGGTAGCAGGTTTTAACTGTCCTTGCTAAATGGGGTACAAAGCCGGTACTCTGCCTGTATTACATATGGCCTCATTCTTGCAAAAACTGGGCTTTGGCGGCACTTCTCGGCACGAGAAGGCGGCTGAGCAATACCGACCAAAGGTAGCTGCAATCAATGCACTGGAAGACAAAATGAAGGCGCTGTCTGACGAGGAGCTCAAACAGACTGTTGCGGCGTATAAAGGAAAAGATCGAAAAGAGATAGAGGCGGCTGTGCCGGAAATATTCGCAGCTGTCCGGGAAGCTGGCAAACGCACGCTTGAAATGCGCCACTTTGACGTACAGCTCATGGGTGGGTTGGCGCTCCTGCGCGACAACATCGCCGAGATGAAAACCGGTGAAGGAAAAACGTTAGTGGCTACCTTGCCATTGATTGTGAATGCCCTCGTCGGCAAAGGAGCGCATCTGGTTACTGTTAACGATTACTTGGCTCAGCGAGACGCAGAGTGGATGCGTCCGGTGTATGAGTTTTTTGGGCTAAGCCTCGGCGTTATCTTGTCCGGACAAAGCCCGGAGGAAAAACGGGCAGCGTACGGAGCTGATATTACGTACGGGACGAATAACGAGTTTGGGTTTGATTATCTGCGAGACAACATGGCCCAGCGAGTAGAGGATATGACGCAGCGTGATTTGTATTACGCTTTAGTAGATGAGGTGGATAGCATTTTAATTGATGAAGCCCGGACGCCGTTGATCATCTCAGCTCCTGACGCGGAATCAACCGACCTATACGTTCAATTTTCTCGCTTAGTGCCAAATTTAAAGGTCGATGTCCATTACAACCTCGACGAAAAGCGTAGAGCGGCAACATTAACCGATGACGGTATCTCGTTTGTCGAGAAGAGCTTGGGGATTGATAACATATATGCTGATAAGGGAATTCGATTCGTTCATCACTTAGAGCAAGCTCTGCGAGCCCATACGCTGTATCACCGTGATAAGGATTATGTAGTCCAAGAAGGACAGGTCGTTATTGTCGACGAATTTACCGGACGCCTGATGCAGGGTCGCCGGTACGCTGAAGGGCTGCACCAAGCAATTGAAGCTAAAGAAAAAGTGAAGGTACAGCAAGAAAGCCGAACGCTTGCCTCCATTACCTTCCAGAACTACTTCCGCGAATACGCTCATTTAGGCGGTATGACCGGAACGGCTGTAACTTCCGCTGAAGAGTTTGAAAAGGTATACAACCTCGATGTTGTCGTTATTCCCACCAATCAGTCCCTGATACGTGATGATAAGTCAGATCGCATTTACGTAAACGAAGAAGCGAAGTTTAATGCGGTTGTGCAAGCGATCAAAGAAAAACATCAAAAGGGACAGCCCGTGCTTGTTGGTACTATCGCGATTGAAAAATCCGAATATCTATCAGCGCTCCTGAAAAAAGAAGGTGTTCCTCATGAAGTTCTTAATGCCAAACACCACGCTCGAGAAGCGGAGATTGTAGGGGATGCGGGTCAAAAAGGCGCCGTCACTATTTCCACCAACATGGCTGGACGAGGTACGGATATTAAATTAGGGGAAGGGGTGAAAGAAGTAGGCGGACTGGCCGTGATGGGTACCGAACGCCATGAGGCGCGGCGTATTGATAACCAGCTGCGTGGACGGTCAGGACGACAAGGGGATTCTGGAGAGTCTCAGTTCTATGTCAGCCTTGATGATGACATCATGCGCATCTTCGGCGGCTCTCGTATCAAAGGGTTAATGGAGCGTCTCAAGCTGCCGGAAGATGAACCGATTGAGCATAAATTGATCAGCCGGGCAATTGAGAATGCGCAGACTCGAGTAGAAGGCCATTACTTTGATATGCGCAAGCAAGTGTTGTCGTACGATAACGTATTGAACAAGCAGCGTAATGCCATATATACGCTACGACGCGGCCTGCTGCGTAATGAGACTTGGAAAGAACCTAACCAAGACGCTCTCCCTATTCACGAACGCGTAGAAGGATTAGTTGCCGAGCAAGCAACTGCGTTGGTCGCGATTCATACCGGAGAAGGGGACTCATCTACCTGGAATGGGAAAGAGATCGCCGAGTCTGTCCATTCATTAACCGGTGGAGACTTAGGAGGACTGAATGCAAGATTCTCAGAAATACTGAAAGAACATAGCGGGCAAGAACCAGAAGAGGGGCGAGAGGCCTTGGAGACTGTTGTGTCTGAAGCATTATTGAACCGCTTGAAAGAAAAGCAGGCGGAGTTAGGTGAGGAGATGATGAAAAAGCTGGAGCTGGCCGCAGCCTTGCGCGCTATAGACGTACACTGGATGGAGCACCTGGATACGATGGACTATCTGCGGACAGGAATTGGGTTGCGTGGGTACGGACAGCGAGATCCGCTCGTGGAGTATCAAAAGGAAGGCCATCGCTTGTTCCAACAACTCCTGGCGACGATTAAGGATTCGTGTGTAGAAACGATTTACCACGCACATGCTGTTCCGCAAGAACAATATCAAGGCAAAGCCACCCATCAATCCGCAACAGCTCCACACAGTATTGCCGAGCAAGTAGGAGAGAGTGCACCGTCAGCTAATCCAACAACGTCTCAACCAGAATCCAATGAGCCGCTGGTGAATGAGCACAAGGACGTGGGGCGGAATGACCCATGTCCATGCGGGAGCGGAAAGAAATTTAAAAAATGTGGGCTTATAAACGCGCCAGAGCATAAGGGATAGGGTGTGTTAGAGAATGTTAAGCAAATAGTCCACGATGTTTTAGGTAACGGCTATCTGATGAGCCTGGCTACGGTAGACGGTTCTGGACCATGGGTTGCAGATGTTATATATATTCATGATGACAATCTCAGCATCTATTGGATGTCTGATCCGGACGCACGTCACTCGCAAGCACTGCTACAAAACAATCAAGTAGCTGGAACTATAACAATAAGCGGCCAAGGAGAAGATAATCTTGGGATACAATTCGAGGGTGTAGCTGAAAAAATAGATGGCGACAGATACGATTTAGTAACGAAGCACTACAAGAAGAGAAAAAAACCAAACCCAGAAAGAGACGAGGACGTTCTGAACGGAGATTCTTGGTATGTTGTCAGACCGTCCAAAATTGAATTGATTTGCGAAAGGTTATACGGATTTAAAAAACAAAAACTAGAACTATGATTCTAAGAGCAGTACTAATATGAAGATAATGATTTGCGGCAGTATGAGTTTTGCCAAAGAGATGTTGGAACTCCAAAAGCACCTTCAAAACTTTGGGCATGCCGTTGAAGTGCCGTGCGATACTGACCTGCATATTGAAAACCCGGATCTAATTGACCAACTTGAGGAGAATCGAGAGCATGTTATCGAGAATAATATCTTGCGAAAATGCTTTGACCTCCTTGCCGGTAGTGACGCCGTTATTTTTCTCAACCTGCCAAAGAACGGTATTGAAGGCTATGTCGGAACATCTTCGTTGATGGAGTTAGGCTTGGCGTATTATCTCAAGAAGAAGATTTACCTTATGTACCCCTGCCCAGACCCAAAAGAATATAGGTGGGCACATGAAGTTGCAGTTATTCGACCAGAAATACTAAACGGGGATATAGAGCCACTTAGATTGAATGTATAGTTACACACCGCGGTACTGTTGACACAGTTAGACACAAACGAATAGTATTTTGTGGCGGATATGTTCATTCCATGGCATCAGAACAAGGATCTGTGCAATGCACAACAGCTCACTTTATTTGAAATACAGAGAGGGTCGTCACTGGGATCGTCATCCGACGACCTACGTGAGGCGGTTCGCAGAAGCCCTGGGCAACTGCAACGGGCCCATCCTGGATCTCGGGTGTGGCTCTGGTCGTGACACCGCCTTTCTCTTCAACCTCGGCCTGAATGTAATCGGGGTCGACAAATCCGAGGAGGAAGTTGGGATCGCGAAACTCAACTACCCCGATGCCCGGTTCGAGACTGCTGACGTCGAGGCTCTTCCGTTCGGAGACAACCTCATCAACGCCCTCTATATGGTCAACGTCATTCACTACGTGGATCCGCAGCGGGCCTTGTCGGAAGCCTTTCGAGTCCTGCGTCCGAGAGGACTGTTCCTGATCCACTTCAATTTGCAAATCGTCGACAATCGCACTGGGCACGTCGACTACGAGCAAAAAGAAGAAACCATCCACAGGCTCGTGCGAGCGTTTGAGATCGTTCATCGCCACCAATTCCAACGGACCGACCGCGAGCCATTCGAACACACACATGACGTTTTGGAGCTCATGCTCCGCAAGGCTTAACCCCACACGCTTCCTCGTCGGGAGCGTTTCTTTTTTCATCTCAACCAAATCTGTCGTATATTAAACCAGCTCTATGATCCTCGGCATCAAAACAGGTCCCAAAAACTGGGAAGACGGTAAAGCTGCCATCCTCGAAGATAGCGCTGCCATGTCCGAAATATGGTTCAATATTCACAACGAAAGCCACTATGATGACATGCTGGTTTGGCTTCAAGAACATGATGTGGCTATTGGCCTACATCACTGGGGAGTAGTAGAAGAGAAGTACAAAACGAACTTGATGACGAATAACGAGAGTGTGCGGCACGAGACAATTGAACAGATTCAACGCACCATTGATATCGCAAGCACACTTAAACGTCCCGCCTACGTGAATGCGCATCCTGGCAGCAGGTACTTAGAAACGCTCAACCTTGATACCGCAGCTCAAGAACTCGTAAAAGACTCCCGTACTCCTGACGATGAGTCAGACGAGCTATTTTTCCAAAGCGTGCAGTATTTACAAGAATACGCTGCCAGTAAAAATATCGTCCTTACGATCGAAACGCTACCGGCGGCGGAAGCCCGCCTAGAAGAGAACCGAAGCGATATCTATATACCAGACAACGCACCGCTATCTTTAATGAAAAGAATGACTCAAGAAGGATGGTATATCGCTAATGATATAACTCACACAGCTGCGCAGCTAGCAATGGAAAACCCAACCCCCGCTGTAATGTGGGAAAAACTCTATGCGTTTTCACGCGCGGTAGCGCCGGCAACGCGTCTCATTCATCTTAACACTGTCACCCCTCCATATAACGGAACTGACTCACATACGGGAATAACAGAAGATGATTTTAGGCAAACTGTCTTTCCTTCGCGCGATCAACTCAAAGAACTGCTCCATATATTCAAAGATCGTGAGGATGTGTATGTAGTACCTGAGCCTCAAACAAACGCTACCCGAGCAAACTTTAAGGCGTTAACACAGCTCGTATCTGAGTTGTGACAAGGGCTGTGTATTTCTCCGCTCGACAACTCCACTCACATCCGTACAGTAGTAATCATGAATATTTTATTGCGTTGGTTAATTACAACGCTTGCGGTATTAATCGCCAGCTATATTTTGCCAGGGGTGTCGGTAGATGGTTTTCTGGCGGCGCTGATAGCCGCAGCAGTATTAGGGATAGTAAATGTGATTATAAAACCAATCCTTATTGTTCTAACCCTGCCGATTACGATCGTAACCTTCGGCCTATTCCTCTTGGTTATAAACGCGCTGATGATCATGTTGGCCAGTACAGTAGTACCGGGATTCTTTGTCGCTGGCTTTTGGTGGGCCGTGCTTTTCAGCATCGTTCTCTCCCTCCTCTCGTACCTTCTCCATCAGCCTTTTAAAGAAGCGGAATAAGGACTTGCAAACTTTCTGATTTTTTCGCAGTGTAAACACCGTATGATGGAAGAAGTATCAATTGAAAAGAAACATGAGACCTCCGACGGGTGGGAGTTTGAAGTATTGGTGGGAGAGGGGTCGGATACCACGACTCACCTGGTCACCATCGAAGAGAATTTTTGGGAGCCGTTTGCAGAGATTTACGACAGCCCTGATGAGCTCATATCCGCCTCATTTGAGTTTCTTCTGCAGCGTGAACCCAAAGAATCAATTCTCACTGAGTTTGATTTGACTGAAATCACAACACATTTTCCGGAGTATCAAGAAGAACTCTTGGCATAAGGGCTGTCAGGGAAGCTGACAAAGAGGAGGTAGGCAAGCATTGTACTGTCTATGTGAGGATAGCAGACTAGAGACATAAAGATCCGTAACATATTGTCACTATGGAATATGCCTCTCCCTCAAGCACCACATCCTTTTTAATGCGCTTTATTTCACTCTTAGTCGGAGCGGCTATTTGTATAGCAGGGGTGGGTGCGAGCTACAATCCAGCACAAGCAGAAGAGCGAAGTATATTTGATACTTTGGCCCAGATACCTTCCATAGTAAGTCAGAAATAGGGGAACGGAGACAATTGACACCAGGACAACTAATAGGTATGGTCTGTCTGCTGGTTTAACCACAAGACTCGTACAAGAGGAGGAACAAATGCCTTCCATCCAGCAAGTCCCGCCTGGCACTTTCTACAACGGAGTACCCATTCCCGATGACTGGCCAGCATGGCTAAGGAACATCGCAGTGGCAGCGGAAACCGTGGAGTACAAAGGAGTGACTCACACGTACGCCGTAGCGAAACGAGACTTCAGCGATGAGGCCAAGCGGTTCGAGGGTTTCGTTGCCTACATTGCTGGTTACGTCCTAGTGTCGGAAGACACTCCTCCGACCTTTCGTCCTTACTGCGCTTTGCACGAAATCGTTGAGATGACTGAACTTGCAGGCAAGAGAGGTCGCTGCCTTGAAGCGCTCAAGATCGAGTTGGCGCACGTTCCAAAGGCTGTGCGGCACCTGTATGCCGCATACCGCTTGGTTTTCTTCATGCAGCTGATCACATTTCACGAGGAAAACGGCAACGTCGACAGCGATGACATCAACGAGATGCGCGAGAGCCTGCGATACCTGTGGCCTAAGGAATTGGGTCCCAAGTAGCCCTCCCGCTCACTCAACCACCACACCTCGACTGGGGTGTTTTTCTTTACACATCACTCTTTGGGCTTCTGTCCTTTGGCTTCGAGACACGCGCAATATTAGAGCCTGTTTTCATATAAGGCCGTAGGCCGTGAATCAACGTTCGAACCCCGCATTTGTAACCACTCTCCACTTTTCGTTCTAATCCAGCTAGGATACAATCAACCGTTATATATATGAAAACCCGCACCAGAAACCGAATACTGGGAACTGTAGGACTTGTAGCTACCGTGGCTCTAGCCGCCTGGGTTGCCAGCCCGTATCATCCATCGCTTACGATTGGTCAGTTTCATCGGGATCTTAACGTTAAGCTGGGGTTAGACTTGCAAGGAGGCTCTCACTTGATCTATCGTGCCCGGCTGAACGAAGACGCTATTCAAGAGCCAGCTGAAGCTTTGGCTGGGGTGCGAGACGTGATCGAACGCCGTGTGAACGCCTTTGGAGTATCAGAGCCTGTCATTCAAACCAATCAAGTAGGGGAGGAATATCGAGTCATTGTCGAGCTTGCCGGTGTTCATGATCCAGATGAGGCAATTGCCCGAATCGGCGAAACTCCACAGCTGGACTTTCGACGGGAGATAGACAACGCCGAAACTGAATTAAATGTTGATGGAGAGAACATTATTGTTCCGCAACTGTTTGAACCCACGGGCTTAACCGGGGAGCATCTTGATAACGCGGTGGTGGAATTTGACCCAGTCAGCGGGATTCCAACTGTTAGCCTCAACTTTGACCGAGAAGGGACGGGGCTGTTTGCTGAACTAACGCGGGAAAGCCTCGGCAAGCGTATTGCTATCTACCTTGATGGCGTTCCGCGTAGCGCTCCCGTTGTACAAGCAGAGATCACCAACGGTACCGCTGTTATTAGCGGCGGATTTACCATCGAGGAAGCTAACGACTTAGCTCGAAGCCTGAATGCTGGAGCATTGCCGGTTCCAGTTGAGTTAATTGGGCAGCAAGTTGTCGGACCAACACTAGGGCAGGTATCCATCGATCAAAGCATTCGTGCCGGGTTGTACGGTCTTCTGGCCGTTGTTGTCTGGATGGTGGTCTACTACCGCTTACCAGGACTGGTAGCCGCTGTCGCCCTAGCTATTTACGCCGTATTCTTCCTGACTATCATCAAGCTCATTCCGGTAACCCTTACACTGGCGGGAATCGCAGGTTTTATCTTGTCGATTGGAATGGCGGTTGATGCTAACGTTTTGATATTTGAACGGTTTCGAGAAAATATTCGCGGTGGTAAAACACCCTCGTATGCCTTAAAAGAAGGATTCACTGAAGCGTGGGAATCTATTTACGCGTCTAATGTATCCAGCTTGTTTACCGCCTTCATTTTGTATGCATTTGGAACCTCGATAATACGCGGCTTTGCCGTAACGTTTGCCTTGGGTATCCTGCTGTCTATGTTTACCGCTATTGTTATAACCCGGGGAATGTTGACGGTAGTGTTAAGTCCTAAAGCAACCCATAAGCCGCTTTTACTAGGAGCCAAGAAAGGAGAATCCGCATGACCCTGCTGAAAAAACCAATGGTGTGGTTGGGAGTTACTGTAAGCACTATCGCCGTAAGCCTTATTGTTATCTTCAGCTTAGGCCTCAACTGGGGCATCGACTTCGTTGGAGGATCCCTGTTAGAGATACAAGGGTCATCAGAACAAGCAGCCCCTGCTACAACCCTGCTGCGTGAACGGTTTGATCTCGACGCCTCTATTCAAACAACACAGGAAGAATCCCTGATTGTGCGTCTGCCGGAAATATCTCAGGAGCGAAAAGACGAGATCGTATCAGCTCTGCAAGAAGAACAGATTATCGAGGGACAGGAGCTGCGCTTTGAGTCGATAGGCCCAACGATAGGGCAGGAGTTGCGTCGTAAATCAATTCTAGCGATCACGGTTGTGGTTGTCGGCATGATTATCTACCTCGCCTACACATTCCGCACCATGAAGGGGTTGATAGAGCCGTGGAAGTTCGGAGTCGCAGCTGTCGTAGCTTTGCTGCACGATATTCTCGTTGTTGCAGCTGCCTTTGCAATCTTCGGAAAGCTGTGGGGGGCGCCTGTCGATACGCTGTTTGTTACCGCTCTGCTAGCAATCCTTGGCTACTCCATTAACGATACAATTATCCTCTTCGCGCGCATGCGGACCCAATGGCGACACGCCAAACGCGCTTCGTTGTTGGATGTTATAAACCAGGCGATCAGTGCGACATTTGGCCGGTCATTCAATACGTCCTTTACTACGCTGCTTGTTCTATTCGCACTCTTCCTCTTTGGCGGCACTACCATCCACTGGTTTATCGCCGCCTTGATCGTTGGTACTATCGCGGGAACATACTCCTCCTGGTTTATCGCTCCACCCGTCCTTATCTTCCTCTCCAAGCGCTCATGAAGGATGATACGCATCCGTTTTGGCAGACAATCTCGCGCACGCTTACATCTGACGGCGTTCAGCAGCCACTGCTGGTTGTTATTCCGTATGAATACGACATACAGGAGTTAGTTAAAACAATTACTGCTATCGCTCCCGCTCGATCAGAAGTACATCGCCTGGCTCCCGATGAGCACACGATTAAAATCAAGCCCGTGCGAGAGCTGCTGCATCATCTGTCACGCACTTCCTTTACTGACCGCCGCCTTATTTTTATCGAGTCAATCGACCGCATTGAAATCGTAGCCGCCAATGCGCTCTTAAAGGAACTCGAGGAAAGCTCAGCCGCTAACCGCTTTATCCTTATTACTCCGTTTCCCGGAAGAGTATTGCCGACAATTGTCTCAAGATCTCAGAGTATTCGTATGCCCCATGCGCGAGCAGCCTCCGAGCCTTCGCAAGTTTCTATCGCGGAGCTCGTTAAAAATACTAAGCGAGATCAGTTAACGGACGAGGAGCTGTCAGCTATTACCACTCTCTTAATAGAGCGCAGTAGAGAGGAGGGCGCAGATCCGGCCGTAAAGGCGGCTTTAACCCGCTTGCGCGACTATTACAAGATCAGAGCCAGCCGCGGCAACGAGAAATTTGCCAGCACAGTATTACTTGCTACGTTGAGCCAGGTACGGAATACTTAATATTACATTTACCTAACTATACTTTTATGCCATTCTCTACCGTTAAACCGCAGTTTGAATCAGCCAAGCAAGAAGCGCTTGAATGGTTTCAGAAAGAAATCGCGGGCCTGCGTACCGGCCGCGTTAAGCCAGACTTAGTTGATTCAATTCCGGTTGAGGCCTACGGCGCTCGCAGTCCGCTGAAAAGCCTTGCTTCGGTTTCCAGCAGTGATGCCCGGACGTTGGTTATCTCTCCGTTCGACAAAGGAGTGATCAGTGATATTGAAAAAGCTGTAACAAACGCGAACCTCGGGGTTAACCCAGCCGTTGACGGTAGTATTATTCGCCTCGCATTTCCGTCGTTAACTGAAGAGTCCCGCAAACAAACTTTAAAGGTTCTCCACGCCAAGGCTGAAGATACGCGCGTGCGATTGCGACAAGCACGTGATGAGGCTTTAAAAACTCTTAAAGAAGAAAAGGAGAAGAGCGATATTACTGAAGATGATTTCTACGACGGGAAAAAAGACCTCGATGAGTTAATCGGAAAGGCGAACGGGGATATAGATGGGATTATTAAAAAGAAGGAAGAGGAGATTACGACGATATAAGGGGTTAGCCTAAGTCAGCTAGCTTTACATGCTACAGATAAACAATCAAACAGGCGCATCCGCATTAAGCACAAAGCAGATTCGTGTCCAAATTGATGCTATTCGAAAACGTGTCGCTAAAAAACAAAAAGGGTGGAACAGCACAACCTTGGTAAGAAGATCTAGGACGAGTCGGTGAGTTGAAATAAAAAAGCTCAGAGCTACGCCGAGCTAAGAGCCTCAGACCTTTTATTGCGAACGAACGCGCGGACATCCTCCAACGAGAGCACGTAATTCGTTACGGTCCTGTACTTCCGTGCAGCTTCGTGAACGGGGTACTCTTCTTTTCCGGGCATGATAATCCACACATCATGCCCGTCGGAGCGCAAACCTCCAGCGAAGTCGATGAAGTCGGTGTCGCCGGTCATGAGCACGACATCCGTGATCAACCGAGGCCGGTCTTCCAAAATTTCACACCCCTTATTGATCATGAGCTTATCAGCCGCGTCTTTCTCATGCTCATCCGTAGTGTAAAAGGTGTACCCCTTCTCACTTGCCATGGTCTTGATAGCGTCCTTGTCTACAAGGTCATCGCGTGGGAACGCGAGCTTTCATCCAACGGGGATTATCATCCCTTGCAAGGAAAAATATCGCTCTATGTCCTGATGGATGCGACAGGCAAATCCGCGCTGAGCTTCTTACGACAGCGGCCACCTCTTTTTGCGTGGAAAGTAGAGCCAGTTTTCCAAGTCCCACAGAACCATCACAGACCGCTGCGAATCCATGGGTCTCTCCTTTCGTTTCATTGACAATGTTCAAAACTATGGTGAATATCTCATATATTTGTATATATAGCAAGAAGGAAGGCTAGTAAAACCAGCTAATTCCCGGTACGCTGAACCCCATGATTTGGCTTGCCGTGATTGTCTTTATCGTCATGCTTCTCGTACTCGTGTTAGTGCACGAGTGGGGCCATTATTTCGCTGCTAAAAAAGCAGGGTGTACCGTGGAGGAATTCGGCTTTGGATTCCCGCCTCGGGTAGCCTCGTTTGTGAAAAACGGAACGCGATGGTCCTTTAACTTGTTGCCAATCGGTGGGTTCGTGAAAATTACGGGGGAGAATATGGATCAGGAGGATCCCGGGCCCGACAGCTTTGCCAGCAAGTCTGCCACCTGGCGCATTATTATCCTGGCTGCTGGTGTTGTAATGAATATTGTCTTGGCGGTTGTTCTATTAGGTATTCAATCCGGCATTGGTGCTCCAACACTCGTCACAGATGAGAATGCGCACCTGCTGACTGATCACAAGACATACATTTTGGGGGTTGGAGAAGATACGCCCGCAGCTGAGGCAGAGCTAAAAGAATTTGATCGCATTGTGAGCATCGGATCAGTTATGGACCCAACCGTCGATGACGTCCAAACTATTGTGCAAGAACGTTCTGGTGAAACCCTGACGCTGGAGATCGATCGGCAGGGCCAGCGGATTGATAAGGAAGTGTTGGCGCGAGCTAACCCGCCAGAAGGCGAAGGAGCGCTGGGTATCTCGCTGGCCTCTACTGGACTTGAAAAAACTGCTTGGTGGAAAACTCCGTGGGAGGGAGTAAAGCGGACCGGGCAGCTAACAGTCGCCATTGTCACTCAGTTCGGCCTTCTGCTTCAGCGTCTGTTCAGCGAAGGCCAGGTGGGGGAGGCGTTATCAGGCCCGATAGCCATCGCGGTATATACCAACGAGGCGACGCAGATGGGATTGCCGTACCTGCTTGAGTTTGCGGCTTTAATTAGTATCAATCTTGCGATTATAAACATACTGCCGTTTCCAGCTCTGGACGGAGGCCGTATCCTCTTTGTTATACTAGAAAAGATCCTGGGCCGGAGAGTTCCCGGCAAGATAGAATCAGTTGTACATACTGCCGGATTTGTATTTCTCATCGCCTTAATGGTGTTGATTACCTTCAAAGACGTGCAGCGATATATTTAATGGTATGCGATACTCTCAGCTTCTCCTGAAGACAACTAAAGAATCTAAACAATACGATTCAATTAACGCCACCTATCTAATCAAAGGGGGCTTTATCGACCAGACGATGGCTGGTGTGTATTCATATTTACCGCTTGGATTGCGTGTGCTCACGAAAATAGAGAACATCGTGCGGGAGGAAATGAATGCAATTGGATCTGAGATGTTAATGCCTACACTATCTCCCCGTAGTTTATGGGAGCAAACAAAACGAACTGGAATTGATATATTACTTGAAGCTCGAGGCGCTAATGAAACATCACTCAAGAAGAACGATAGTTCGTTCATTATCAATCCGACTCATGAGGAACTGGTTACGCCCATTGCTCAAAAAATGAAGCCGAGCTACAAGGACTTGCCGTTTGCCGTTTACCAAATCCAGACAAAGTTCCGCAATGAAGCGCGGCCAAAGTCCGGGCTAATGCGCGGCCGGGAATTTCGTATGAAAGATTTATATAGCTTCCATGCGAGTCCCGAAGACTTGCAGGAGTATTACGAGAAAGCCAAAGAGGTATATATGAACGTCTTCAGGCGAGTGGGCTTAGGAGATGATACATATATCGTTAAAGCATCAGGCGGAGATTTTACCAAAGACTATTCCCACGAATTCCAGACTGCGTGTGAAACCGGAGAGGATACCATTTACATAGAAGAAAACGGGGAAGGTTGGAACAAGGAAGTGGCAAGCGACAAGGTACAGGCTACATCCGTCGAATATACTGCAACCGAGGTCGGAAATATTTTCCCGCTGGGAACGAAGTATACTGAAGCCTTCGGGTATCGATTTCAGGACGAAGACGGACAGCAAAAGCTGGTACACATGGCCTGCTACGGCATTGGTACGAGTCGCATCATGGGCGTGCTGGTTGAAAAATTCCATGATGAGCGTGGAATACTCTGGCCGATGAGCGTTGCTCCCTACATAGTGTATCTAGCGGAGCTGAATGGAGATGATCCAACAGTTCACGCTCAAGCTGAAACGATCTACAACACCCTCACCGAGGCTGGTGTTGATGTGTTGTATGACGATCGGAAGGTGTCACCAGGTGACAAGTTTTCTGATGCTGACCTACTAGGTATTCCATACCGCCTGGTTGTATCGAAAAAAACCGGGGATCAGATAGAAGTAAAGCGCAGGGGTGAGACAGACGCGGAACTGATGAGCCTTGATACTTGCCTTGAGCAGATTACCAATTAATTGAAATAAGTTGTGGGATTTGTAAATAACATGCTTGGCAAGTTTTCCCAAGACATCGGCATCGATTTGGGAACAGCCAATACTTTAGTATACGTACCAGGCGAAGGGATCATTATTAATGAACCTTCGGTTGTGGCAATTAATAAGAAAACAGGACAGGTATTGGCGATCGGAAAGGAAGCCCAGCGCATGGTGGGGCGAACCCCGGCTCATATCGTTGCTGTACGTCCACTACGCGATGGAGTTATCTCGGACTTTGAAGTAACCGAACAGATGTTAAGTTACTTCATTCAAAAAGTGCACGAAAACGGGTTCCACTTCATGCCCCGCCCGCGAATCGTTATCGGCATTCCATCCTCGGTTACGGAAGTAGAGCGTAGAGCCGTAGAAGAAGCCAGTCTGCGAGCCGGGGCCCGAGCAGTGTTTTTAATTGAAGAATCTATGGCGGCGGCTATCGGGGCCCGCATGCCGATTCATGAAGCAAAAGGGAATATCATAGTTGATATCGGCGGCGGAACGACCGAGATTTCCGTTATCTCCCTAGGAGGTATCGTCGTAAATCGAACTCTGCGTATTGCTGGGGACGAACTCAACGAAAATATCGTTCAGTACGTTCGCGACCATTTCAATATGTTAATTGGCGAGCGCAGTGCGGAAGAAATAAAGATTCGCATCGGCAGCGCGGTTGATTCTGACGATTCCTTAGAAGCTCCGATCCGCGGGAGGGATCTGGTAACCGGACTGCCTAAGGAGATCATCATGAGCGCCCCTCAAGCCAGAGAGGCGATGCAGCGCTCGATCCATAGCATCGTCGAGGCGGTAAAGGAAGTTATCGAGGCAACGCCGCCAGAACTCATTTCCGATATTATCGAGCAAGGCATATTCTTGGCCGGCGGAGGAGCGCTGCTGCGCGGACTGGATGAGACGATTGCCCGAGAAACTCAAATTCGAACCCACGTGGCAGATGATCCACTCACTGTAGTGGTGCGCGGTACGGGTATTGTTTTGGAGGATCTGGAATCTCTTCAGGAAGTCCTCCTCCCATCAGTGCATAACTCACAGCTTAAGTAAGCCTTGTTTTTGTTTCACTTCCAGCCGAGAGCCATTTTCGCTACGCTATACCTATGCAAACACGCAGCATAGTAGCGCTTATCATACTCGCCGTTGTCCTGCTTGGTTTTGCATTCTTGCAAACACCAATCATGCGCTCGATTCGAGACGCAGCCTGGACTGTCGCGACGGTTACGGTTGCCAGAATAGGCGGTACTCGCATCTATCCCGAGGAGGCTGTATATACCCAACTCAACGAGCTGCGGGCTGAAAACGTCCGCCTGAAATCCCAACTGCAGGAATACGCCCGGCTTCAAGCTCAACTCGGCTCTCCAGCGTTCGAGTCATATCAGGGAGTCGCCGCTCGCGTTATCGCGCGTCCGCTCAATACCTTTCAATCTCAGTTGGTGATTAACAAGGGAATCAGAGACGGGATTACGATTAACGCTCCCGCCGTTATCAACGGCTCTGTGCTGGTGGGGCTTGTCAGCGAGGTGGGGGAACGCTCCGCTGTTATAACTTCGCTGCTGCACCCGCAAACGAGCCTAACGGTGGAAACCATTCCGCAAGACAGCGATGATCCTGCTGGACGGGGATTATTAGAATCGCGCAACTTTACCTCACTGCACATGACGACTGTACCGCGCGATCTGCCACTGCAGGACGGGCAGGCGGTAGTAACAACCTCGCAAGACACTGCCATTCCAGGGGGCTTAATGCTCGGGTCGCTGACAAACATCCATAATCAAGAACACGAAGCCTACCAGCAGGCCCGTGTGGCGCTGCCGTACGATCTCGACCGGGTGGATACTGTTACTGTTCTGGTTGCTCCATGAGGACAACTGGCCGTAAATATCTCTTTCTGGGCATTGGCATCGTCTTCTTGAGCTTGATGCATGTAATACTGCAGGACTATCTGGCCTCTTACCTCGTTGCGCCAGTTACGATATCCCTGTTTATGGCCTTTACGATCGCGCCTGCCCCAGTCGTCGTTCTCCTCGTTGTATTAGCCGAACTATTTTCCTTCCTCCCTCCTGGAGTTGCAACGGCAGTTGTATTGCTGCCGTTTGGCTCTCACCGAGTATTTTCGAAGGTAGAACCTCGTCTATCAGGCAGTTTTTTAGCGGTAGTAAGCCTAACGGTGGCTCTCCAGCTTCTTTTAATTGGGGTTGCGCCTCTCATTCCCATGTGGCAGACAATGGATATGTGGCGTCAAATATGGCATTCGCTGCCAATCACTCCTTTCCTTCTTAGTGCATCTACCACTACGATAGTGATGTATATGGGTATAATCTTATGGTATGAGGTGTTTCCTCCGCAGCAAGACGCTGCTAACCCTCATACATTTCGCTCATGAACGACATTTCCTTTATTGAAAGTACAGCCCCTAAGCCTCGCCCTGATAAACGGCGGTTCTCTTTTTTGTGGGTTATTCTCTGGATAACTGTCATTGCCTTAGTGTCTCGCAGCTTCTTCCTGCAAGTAGTGGAGGGTTCGCGGTTTCGAGAAACCGCAGAGCACAACCGAGTGGATGTATCCTTGGTTCCAGCCGCCCGCGGCATCATTTACGATCGCCACGGCACGGCCTTGGTGGAAAATATATCAAGCACTGATCTAGTTATCGACCCGCGGCTGCTACCGGCGACTGAAAACGAAAGCTCGCTCATTGATGCCTTGGTGCCACTGCTGCCTGATATACCGGCAACGACTATCACGGAGGCAATTGCCAAAGCCCGAACGAGGCAGCAGCCGGTATTATTAATGAAAGCCATGGATCACAACACCGTTCTGCGCCTCCAAGAGGCCGGCAGTACCATTGCGGGCGCCAAGCTCGTGTCTTCCTTGGTCCGTAAATATCCGCAAGGGCCGTTTGCCGCCCACCTCCTTGGATATACCAACAGCGTAACGGCCCAGGAACTGGAACAAGATCCAACCCTATATCCCACCGACACTACCGGAAAACAGGGTATTGAAAAAGTGTATGAGCAAATCCTGCGCGGTACGCACGGAACTGCCCAAACCGAAATCAATGCTGCCGGAAAATCGCAAACAGACTTAGGACATACTGAACCTATTTCCGGTCAGGATATCCAGTTAACGATCGATAACGAAATGCAGTCGTTTATCTACAGCCTTTTCTCCGAACGTGATCAAAAGAAGAAGGAAGAGGGTGGTGATCCGGTCAGCGGCGCAGTCATTGCTATCGATCCCCGCAACGGGGAGGTTATATCACTCGTCAGCTACCCAGCATTCGATCCGAACGCGTTCTCTCAACCTTCCAAGCAACGAGAAGTCAGCGCCTTCTTCCAAGATTCGCTCAACCCACTGTTCAATCGGGCTGTTGACGGTACGTTCGCCTCCGGGTCGGTTATAAAACCGTTCATTGCCTCCGCTGCGCTACAGGAAGGAATTGTAACACCCAGTACCACCTTCCTATCCACCGGCGGCATATCGATTGGCCCCTGGTCTTTCCCAGACTGGAAAGCCGGTGGCCATGGCGTAACCGACGTCCACAAAGCGATCGCCGAATCGGTTAACACCTTCTTCTATCTCATTACCGGCGGCGATGAGCAGCGCAGAGGGCTCGGAGTTGAAAAGACCGTTGAATACCTGGCTGGGTTTAACTGGGGATCTAAAACGGGCATTGACCTGCCCTCAGAAGCCTCGGGTCTCCTGCCGACTCCTGAATGGAAGGAGCGAGTTAAACAAGAGCGCTGGTATATTGGAGATACATATCACCTAGGAATCGGACAAGGGGATGTATTAGTTACGCCGCTGCAGATTGCCGTGGCGTCCGCCGGTATCGCAAACGGCAGATATCTTTACCGACCTCATTTAGTGAATACGGACGATGTAGGGCAGCAGGCTTTGCCGGTATCCTCCGAGGTCGTGCACGAGGTACGAGAAGGGATGCGGCAAACGGTAACGGAGGGATCAGGCCGGCTGCTGGAATCCCTCCCTATCTCCCTAGCCGGTAAAACTGGAACAGCCCAGGTTGGAGGCACAGAAGCTACCCACGCCTGGTTTGCCAGCTTTGGACCCTATGAGCAACCAGAGCTTGTATTAACAGTCTTGTTGGAGAAAGGAGGAGAAGGAGATAAGGATGCAGTGCCGTTTGCTAAGGAAATATGGCAGTGGTGGGCTGATAACCGGATAGAGGAGTAATGGCTGTCAAAAAGATATGACAAAGTGTGAAAAACTCCTCCTTGACCGTTTCCTTTAACTAGATACACTAGCTCCACATACGAAATTTATGGGCCATTAGAGCTCTCCTTTTTTTAACTCACTAAAAGCAGCATATGAAAGAGCAATACCTAACTCAAGAAGGTTTAACTGACTTACAGGAAAAACTGCATAGCCTCAAAACTACCCGCCGCCGTGAAATCGCTGAAGCCATCCATACTGCAAAAGAACAGGGAGATCTGTCTGAAAACGCGGAGTATCAAAGTGCAAAAGAGGAACAAAACCGGCTTGAGCAGGAAATCGCTGAACTAGAATCAACACTAAAAAATGCTCAAGTCATTAAAGATGCTGATAACGGTGAAGTGAGCATCGGCAACACGGTAACGCTTGACTGCTCTGGCAGTGAAAAGACGTATCGTATCGTTGGATCAAATGAAGCGAATCCAATGGAAGGAAAGATCAGTAACGAATCTCCGATGGGGCAAGCTTTACTCGGTCGCAAGAAAGGCGAGAAGGTTAGCATTCCAACTCCAACTGGAGAGAAGGAATGCAAGGTCAAGCAGATTAGCTAATAACTAAAGGCTTGTGCGTATTGAGCCTGGCGGCGTTCTGCGCTACGCTTACGGCTATGACAACGCCACGACTAGAAGAGATGCGATCCAGCCGCCTGGAAAAGCGTGAGAAGCTGCTAGAGAGCGGACAGGTGCCATACCCGGCTGAGGTACGCCGCAGCCATACGACAGCCCAGCTGGTAGAGCAATTTGAACAGCTCCAGGCTGAAAGTACGCCCGTAGTCGTCTGGGGACGTATTACTTCTATCCGCAAACACGGCGCCCTAGCCTTCATTGATCTCACTGACTACACCGGCACCTTCCAGCTGCAGCTTACAAAAGATGAGGTACCGTCAGAAATATTCGATCGACTAGAGACACTCGACACCGGCGACTGGATTGAGGCCGCTGGGGTTCTAACGACTACCAAGCGAGGCACTCAGACCATAGCCGTGTCTGAGTTTCATGTGGTCAGCAAAGCGATTCGACCGCTTCCTGATACTTGGTTTGGCTTAAAAGACCATGAAACTCGCTACCGGCAGCGTGAGGTTGATCTTCTTTTAAATGAACACGTGCGCGAAACGTTCTTGATGCGCGGAAAAATTACAGACTGGTTGCGCAGATATCTTACCGTCGATGGATTCCTAGAAGTTGAGACGCCAATCCTGCAGCCCATTGCCGGCGGAGCAGCTGCGCGTCCGTTCGCAACTCACCACAACACACTCGACATGGAGCTGTATCTGCGAATTGCTCCCGAACTATATCTCAAGCGCTTGATCGTCGGAGGATTTGAAAAAGTATTTGAAATCGGGCGTAACTTTCGCAACGAAGGAATTAGCAAACAGCATAATCCCGAATTCACCATGCTCGAATATTACTGGGCTGGCGCTGATTACGAAGATGCAATGGATATGACAGAGAAGATGGTTGCCTCATTAGTTCAAGAACTCAAAGGTACGGACACGGTGACCTGGCAAGATCACAAGCTGTCATTTGCTGCACCGTTCAAGCGAGAGCGGTATGTCACGCTGGTGAGCGAACGGCTGGGAGTTGATATTCTCGAAGAAAAAGATCCGGCCGTATATGTTCAAATGCTGGAAAAAGAAGGAATTGAAGTGCCAAAAGCGCAGGGATATGCCAAGCTCGTCGATGAGCTATATAAGGAACTGGTTCGCCCTACATTAGTACAGCCGACTCTCATTTACGACTATCCATACGAGATGGTACCTCTGGCTAAACGCAGCGTATCTGATCCTCGCATTGCCGAAATGTTCCAGCTGTTGGTTGCCGGCACTGAAGTTGTAAAAGCATATACTGAACAAAATGATCCGGTTGAGCAGCGCGCTCGCTTCGAAGAGCAGCAAGCCGCACGCGAAGCGGGTGATGAAGAAGCTCAGGAAGTTGATGAGGCATATTTGCGAGCAATGGAATACGGCATGCCGCCGACGGCCGGCTTCGGCTTGGGTGTAGATCGCTTAACGATGCTACTGACTGATAGCGCTACTCTGCGTGATACCATTCTCTTTCCTCTTCTAAGACCAGAGCGATGATTGATATTACCCTTTTGCGAAATGAAGACACCAGGCAAGCATGCATATCCGCTCTCAAACGGCGCGGCGTTGATGGGGCACAGATTGACCAGCTGCTGGAAGCAGATGTTAAGTGGCGAGAATTAGCGGAGCAAGTGGAGAGCCTGCGGGCTCAGAAGAATACAGCCAATGAGCAAATACAAAGCGCGCCCGATGCGCAGCGTCAGACACTGATTGCTGAAATGAGAGAGGTGTCTGCACAAGAAAAAGACCTTGCTGGTGAGCTGCAATCCGCAGCCGAGCAACGCGATCAGCTGTGGCGCAGTCTTCCGAATATACTATCCGACGACGTACCCGACGGCGGAGAAGATGATTTTGAAATATCGTACGAGGGAAGCGTTAAGCAGCCAGAGAGTGTTCAGCGCGATTACCTGTCTCTTCTCGGAGATGAGATTGATCTTGAGCGAGCGGCAAAGGTTTCCGGCAGCCGGTTTGTGTATATAAAAGGACAGCTGGCGCGCTTAGAGTTAGCGCTTGTCAGTTACGTTGTCGATCAGCTTACTCCCCAAGGATTCACTCCCGTTATCCCGCCCGTCCTAGTCAAGGAAGACTCGATGGCCGGCATGGGATATTTAGACCAAGCTGGAAAAGAAGAGGTATACCGCACGCAAGATAACCTCTACCTCGTCGGAACCAGCGAGCAGGCATTAGGGCCGATGCACAGCAACGAAATTCTGGATCTCGAGAAGCCGCTGCGATATGTCGGTATCTCTCCATGTTTTCGCCGCGAAGCCGGTAGCCACGGCAAGGACGTAAAAGGAATCCTGCGACTGCATCAGTTTGATAAGGTGGAGATGTTCAGCTTTACGCGCCCGGAAGATTCAAATACCGAACACGAGTTCATTGTTGCGCAGCAGAAAGCTATCATGGATGCCTTAGAGCTGCCGTACCGCGTGGTAAAGCTGGCAGCTCACGACACTGGATCGCCTTCGGCCAAAACATACGATATCCAAACATGGATCCCCAGCGAGCGGACGTACCGGGAAACCCATTCAGCCAGCAACACGACCGACTATCAGGCACGGCGTCTGAATATCCGTACCCGCACCGCTGAAGGAAAGAGTGTGAAGGCTCACCTGCTCAACGGTACCGCCATTGCCTTAAGCCGAATCCTCATCGCCATTATCGAAAACCATCAGCGGCCAGATGGCTCTATTTCTATCCCGCAGGCCCTCCATACCTATCTTCCGTTTACGACAATCAAATCTGGAGCGAATAAATGATAAGATAGGGGAGTGCAGTTACGTTCCCGCATATTCGGCCGATTTTCCTGGCCAGCAATCCGTCAGCGCTTGATCGAATGGGGTTCGATCGCGCTTCTGGTAAGCTTGGTAGTTGTTCCAGTGGGAATTTTAGCCTGGCTTGTCTTATTCACCTCCACATTCCACGTACGAGCTGTAACGGTGGTTGATGCGAGAGATCATACCGTTGTCGCGATCGAAGCGCTCACAGAGCAGCTCTTAGGACGAAATATCCTATTCCTCCAAACGCCTGTCTTGGAACAAAGAATTCTGTCCACGCTGCCGCAAGTGCAGGATGTGTATATAACGCACAAACTACCTGACACGATCCGAGTTGTGGTGCAGGAAAAAGAGCCGACATTTTTAATGCTTTCAAACGCAACATACTTCTTTGTTGACGACGGCGGCCTGGCCTACGAGGAAGCGCGCCTGGAAACCTTACCCGGTATCATTCTCCCCGTAATTAAAAATAACGATTCTGGTGCTAGCCTTCAGACTGGACAACCAGCCGTAGAAGAATCTTTCGTCTCCTTTATTCTCCAAGCTCAAGAAGAAGTCCCCAAGATCACTGAAGCTGAGATTGTCGAGATGCGTGTTCCATCTTTGTCCGCCCGGGAAGTACACGTACTGCTTGATAACAACTGGTTGATTCGATTTGATACGACTCGGCCCCTAACAACACAGCTAACGGTACTTGATCGGTTGCTGGACCATACACTGTCTGAAGAAGACCGGCAGCGTATTGATTATGTTGATTTACGGATCAGTAACCGTGTCTACTACAAGTTGCACACCGGAGCGGTTGCTGCGCCTACTGCCGAACGTAGCGATGAACAATAACGTCAGCTTGATGAGCAAATACTTCGGGATATACAGTCCGCTCCACTGACCGCCAGCCGACCACTTCAAGCTCAGATCCGCCAAAGCCCGTAGTATCTACCAGCCAGAAACTATCTTGAGGCAGAGTATCCAGTACAGCTGGACTGATAACATCGGCGTCCGTAAGAATAGGGCCCCCGGCAAAATGCAGCGCTGCTCCTTCGGCCAATAGAGTTGGATCAGTTGCTCCATCAAAGTCCTCATGGGCATAGTGCTCGACGGCAAAATATACGAACGCAGAGCTGACAAATACCGGCTCGTCATCTGTGCGCTGCTCAAATATATGAGCAGTTGCGCCAGCGGCACCGGGTTTATTGCGCACCTCTATCTCATTCCAGAACCGAACGGAGAGAACAGCGAAGAGCAGGATGACAACGGTAATGGCTGTGCGTCGCAGCCATATAGGGCGGATACGAACCAGAAACGCCGCCAATCCTATGAGGATAAAAGCATGGGTAAAGACCAAAAAGCGATCCTGATAGAGCGATTGGCCGATAAAGGATATGCCAATGGCCAGAAAAAACGGAACACTGGCACTTAACATAACCAGCCAAGCCGCCTCACAGGTGTCCTCATGAACAACACTGGCCTGCGCCTTTCCTTTAAGAGCTAGTGGGCTTTCTGATCTTTTCTTGCAGCCCACCAGTAGCCAAATCCACAAAGCGAGCACTGCGAGAATAGGGAGGGCGGAGAAGACAAGCTCGGGGCCGGTATGTGGTGGAATGCCGGAAGTGGGGATAAGCATACGGTAAAAAGTGTCGGGGATAGACCAGCCGCCAATGGGAGGCACCCAGTAGCTATCCTGCACTTGCTGGTTTTGAGCGAGGAATACCGGAATCCAAGGAGCATACAGCACAACCGCTAGTATTCCTGAGGCGGCAGCTATCCATAATAACTGGGAGCCGAGCATCTCGCCCAAACGCCAACGCGTTCGACGCACTAATATCATTAATACAAATAAAGCGTGGGCGGCCAGCGTAAAGAACGCAAAGTAATGGACGTACGCTAAAGCTGCGGCAGTGATGCCGTACAAGACAGCCAAAAGCCAGCTAGCTGCCTGGCGCTGCAGCGTGGTCCGTACGAGCTGCAGTAGCAGCCAGGAAGATAAGAGCGTAAAGAAAATCCCCAGCGTGTACATGCGAGCTTCCCAGGCGTACTGAATCTGCCAGCCGGCCAGCGCCATGAGTGTAGCGGCAAGTATGCCAACCGCTCTCGATCGCCAGGCTGATGCAGCAAAGCCGTAGGCCATGGCAATAGCCGCTAGACCCAATGTGACAGAAAATGATCGAAGCGATAGTAAGGATGTGCCGAAGACTGCCCCCCATCCTTTGAGGAATATGTAATACAGGGGCGGGTGAACATCGGCTGCGTCTCGGGCAATCATTTCCGGCAGAGAGAACTGAATCAGGCGCCAGGAGAACGCTTCGTCAAACCACAAGCTGCGGGCAGTAAGCTCATAACTGCGAATAGCTCCAGCAAAAAGCAATAACAGGAGTAATAGAGCTAGAGCTTGACCACGCTTCATCTCCACAGTGTAGCGCAAGAGTGCCTTTAAGAAAAAGTGGTTGCTTTTGGTATATTCATGTACTATAAAGCCAACGATTTGCCCTCAAACACCAACATGATTTTGCCCTATGGCTATTGATTCCCGCACTCTCGCTCTCATTAAGCAACGGCTTGATGATGCAGAACGAAATATCCAGTATGTCCGCCAGGCCCTTGAAGAAGGGGAGGCGGGTATATCCAGTGCAGGTGCAGATACACCATCTATTGCCTCTGATCAGGAACGCATCATTGAGGGCGTCTTTGATGGGCAAAATATGCAAGGCAACGATGGTGAAGAATACCCGGTTCCACCGAACTACGCCTCTAAATCGAAACTGGTAGAAGGAGACGTGCTCAAGCTGACCATTGGTACGGACGGATCCTTTACGTACAAACAAATCAGTCCAATCGACCGAGATCGATCCGTGGGTACGCTTGTGGTAGATGACCAGGGCAATTTCGCCGTCAAAACTCCCGAAAAGACCTACAAGGTGTTATTGGCGAGCGTTACATTCTACCGAGCTAACGAAGGGGATGAAGTTACCATTCTTCTTCCTAAGCACGGCGAGGCGGAATGGGGAGCCGTCGAACATGTTATTCATAAAAGTTAATGTCCATGGTCCAAGAATTAGCACTACGATTCATTAATATTCTGCCCCTGCGGCTGCAAAACACCGCCCGGCAGTTTATGAAGTTTGCCGTTGTCGGCGTTATCGGAGCCGTAGTTGATTTTGGCAGCTATAACATCCTCACTCGCGGAATTGGCTGGACAGACACCTATGAGATTTTTGGATATCAAATAATCGCGGCTAATCTTGTGAGCGTCTTTTTGGCTATTACCAGCAACTTTATCCTAAACCGCTACTGGACATTTCACGCAACGGGTGGCAATGCGGCGACCCAGGGAGCAGGGTACTTTGCCCTTAATGGATTTACGTTCATTCTCAATCAGATCGTAACGTCCTTCTTCACCTTCCACGTTCCTCTTATCGCCCTTATCTTTGGCAGTCAAAAGGACAATATCGCCAAAGCCTTGGCCATTGGTATTATCCTATTCCTGAACTTCTTTGGTTCGAAATTCCTTATCTTCGGCAAGAAGAAATAACAATAGCATAGGATACGAGTATGCTATCCACACTGCTAGCTAACGTGGTAGTACTGGTTCACGTTCTCATTGTTGCAATACTGCTTACGGGCTGGAGCTCTACTACTCCGCTTTACTTTCTCTACCTCTTGACGCTCATAGCAACTCTTGTGTCTGAAACAGTCTTGGGACACTGCTTCTTAACAAAATGGGAATTCATGTTAAGAAAACAAGAAGATCCACGCCTTAAATATGACTATTCCTTTCTTAGCTATTATGGTCATGTATTTTTCCAAAAGAGAGTGTCTAAACAGTTCGTACGAACAGCTGCTCTCTTTTACTTGTGGATATCGCTCTTCCTAAATATACCGATTTTCTTAAGTAAGTTTTAACACAATGAAATGTTACTAAGCATACTAATATTTTCTATAACGTACTTGCCCCAAAGCGCTAGCTACCGTAATACTTAAGGAGCTATGCCTGCTATTTACCGACAATACCGACCTCAAACCTTCGGCGAGGTTGTAGGCCAGGATCATGTAACCAACATCCTTGAACAGGCGATTCTTAAAGATCGTGTAGCTCACGCCTATCTATTCCAAGGCCCGCGCGGCACCGGAAAGACAACGACTGCACGGCTTTTAGCTAAGCGCCTAAACTGCACCAAACCCAAGGGAGTGGAGCCATGCGGGAAATGTAAGCTGTGCGTAGCCACTCAGGAGCACCGCAATGTCGATATTATTGAAATCGATGCAGCCAGCAACCGCGGTATTGATGATATTCGAGCGTTGCGCGAACAAATTGCTTTAGCTCCCAATATCGGAACATACAAGGTGTACATCATCGATGAAGTGCACATGTTAACAAACGAAGCGTTTGCGGCACTGTTAAAGACACTAGAGGAGCCTGTTAAGCACGCAATCTTTATCCTCGCCACCACGGAACTTCACAAGATTCCGCCGACAGTTTTATCTCGCTGTCAGGTCTTTCGGTTTCGACGAGCTAGTGATACTGAAATGCGTACCCGCTTAGGCAGGATTTTGAAGCAAGAAAAGCGAGATGTAGCCGATGATGTTATTTCTTTCATCATCTCCCGCAGTGATGGTTGTTATCGCGACGCTGAAAGCTTACTGGGCCAAATACTTTCCAGTGACGAAAAAACGGTATCGCTTGATAGTTTAAGCACGCTCCTGGGCATGCCATCTCCTCAATACATTAACGACTTCCTCGCCGCCCTTATAAAAAACAACGGCCCCGAGGCAGTGGCAGTTGTTGATACGCTATTTCAAGAAGGAGTAGATCCCGAACAGTTTATCCAGGAAACAGTTCGTACCGCGCGTGACGGCTTAGTGGCACTGACGAAAAATGAAACATATCCGCTGGCCTTTGCGGCCGAGCCTGGTGCTGGCGCAAAGCTGCCCGCCATTATCCGCGCCTTAATTCAAGCCACCCAAGACATTACGTACGTACCGCAGCCAATCATCGCCTTACAACTAGCAGCGTTAACGGTGTGTACGCCTACAACGGCTGCACCACAACCTCAAGCAGTTGCAGCACCGAAAGTACAGGCTCCCGTAGCCCAGGCGCCTAAGGCCGTTCCTGTCCAGCCGCCAGCTCAACCAAAACAAGCTCCAGTCGCCCCCCAAACTCCGACTCCAGTGCCCACCACAGGCGTCGTCACAGTTGATCAGATCAAAGAAGCTTGGCCGTCCCTCATAGACAATATCAAAAAAAGTAATCCCGTTAGCTCTACCTTCTTGCGAGCAACGGAGGCAACAGGGATAGATGGAAATCAGATCAGTCTACGAGTGCAGTTTCCGCTTCATCGAAACTTCTTTGAGAAGGGGGAGAACAGGCAACTGGTTGAAAAGATATTGAGCGAGCTGTTAGGGCAGTCTGTCACTGTTACTGTTGTACTGGAATCAAATGGAAAGTCTTTATCTGAGCTTCGAGCAGAGAAGCGTGAACAAGAGGAAAAGCATCTAAAAGACGTTCAAGAAGTATTTGGGGTTAAGGTGTAAGAGGTTGCTTTCAGAAAGTGTTCAGACATGCCATCAGTCCATAGGTCAATTCGTCTGTTAAACCATGCGCTCTTTCTTACCTTGATCACAATTAGTCCCTTGTATCCGCTGAGGCTGTTGCGATGTGTGTTTTTTCGAAACAAGGAATTATTTCTTTTAACAGTAACCTGAAGAATGGCAGGTCTAACGTTAAGTATTTTGCTCCATTTTCGTTTCGCGCTTTCAATATTAGCCGTTTCATGAATATGGAGACGATACACTAGTTGCTTCTCATCTAGCCTAAGGTATCGACACAACCACTTTTGCATAAGAACAATGGTCCTTTCGTCAGAGTTTGCGAATGTGACCTGCTGAGATACATTCCACGGTTTTTGCTTAGTTCCCTCTGCCCAATATAGCGAAAGACCTGTTACGAAAAAGGGATCCTGAAGTAGCCTAGGTAACTCTTTTCTAATTTCTTCTGCCAATTGACTTATTCCTTCCAATCTTTTGACGCGTTGAGCTCTTGCGCCAGCTTCTTGACCCACGAGAGATAAGCGAGCTAGTCGCTGTTTTTGCTTTTGTGTAAGGGAAACTTCTCTAAGCCAAAGCGACAAAGAAGCTTTTGAAACAGGAACGCTGTGTTGGATTTCCTTATAGGAAAATCCTTGTTTACGTAATACTATAGCGCGTTTGCGCTCTTCGAGCTTAGCGGGCATACAAAGGAAGTTTAATACTTATATATTTTACCACCAGAACAGATACTGTACGACTGTTCTATGCTTGTTTTTCCACAAGCTTGCTACAACGGTAAAATATCGGTATTGTGACCCATATTCCCGGGTCGTCTAGCGGCAGGACGGGGGACTTTGGATCCCCTAACGAAGGTTCGAATCCTTCCCCGGGAACTGGCTTAAGGCGATTAAAAGATAAGATGTTTTTGAGATATTCTAGAAAATAGAATATGGTTTATTCTCTATGTCAAAAGTAGTACAAAACGTACCAGTGGTTGGAATGAGTCCAGGCAACAGCTATTTTAGCGAGGAGATTATTGAGTGGTTATTGCAAAAGGTTGCGAAACAATACGGCACTGTTTCTGTTTTTATTGCCGATATTCCCGCGATCTCGACATACACAGCTGTTGGCTACTCAGAAAAGGAAGCACGGGCAAAGGCAGTTTTAAAAAGCAATAACTTAAAAAATAAAGTTGCAAGAGCGATTGAGAAACTGAATCTCGATAAAAAAGATGTTCATGTAGTCGATTGGAAGAATGAGATTGAAGAAAACTTAGAGTATCGGCGGCATTATGGAATTGTAAGAAAAATGTACGACGAAAATGGAAGTTTTCGTAAAGATACTGATGACACAACCGCATTTGTTTTGAAAGGTTTAAAGAAGGAGGATTTAGATATTCAAGTCGCCACTCAAATTGCTAATCACTACCTGTTGTCAGAATTAGCGTTTCTTGAATTTGCTCCAACTTTTTTCAGTGCAGCCAAAGTTACCTATGTGTATCACGCGCATTGGATGGTGTATGAGAAGTACATTAACGGTGCCTATGATGGAAAACCAAGAAATAAACTTGGTTTCCAGATTGTAACGAAAGCCTAGCCAACTACTTGATTTGCAAAATTTAGTAGGTGAAAATTGCCAGAATTCTTTTTTAAACCAGGTTTGAACGCGGTCCATGCTGCGAAACACTATTTCTCTCGTGATCTCATGATGGTACGATACACGCATGCCAAAAAAGGATCTTGATAAGCCAGCTACCCAGCGCCAACTCGTGGAAATTACCGACACAATTAAAGAAGTTGGGAGTTATTTACTGCAAGAGATTAAGACACTTAAGGAGGAGTTTACAACAGAGCTGAAAGAATTTAGATCAGAGCAAAAGGAAAACTGGAAGAAACAAAGGCAGTTTAATAAAGAAATTTCCCAGAAGGTTGATGCAAATACCTCCGCAATGACGGCACTCGACAGACGAGTTCGCCATCAAGAAGATATGCCCGAACGGCTGGACTACGTCGAGAACAAAACGTACGAGCTTGGTCGTCGGATGACGGCGTTAGAAAGGTAAACAATTCAAAAAGAAAACCGCTGGGCAAGGCCCTGCGGTTGGTTGATCGGACGGGACAGCTACTAGGGACGCTGAAGCGCCGCTTGTGTCTGCCCACACACTGTCCCGATACAGTGTGAGACGAACGCAAACTCACGTTTGTTTGTCTCCCGCACAATGGGTGGCGGAAGATTTCCAGTCCGGATCGCTTCCAGCGCGAGGGTCCGCAAATGGGCGGCCTCATCACTTGAAAGCTGCCCGAGACGGTCAGCCAACTCTTGAAGTTGGATCTCCCGATCTCCGTGGCGAAAGGTGCCGAAGGCGTAGGCCATGTCGGCAGCCAGCGACGACAAGGAGGCCTTGATGGCTGCGTGGCGCCTCCGATCCAAGGTTTGCTTCAACCGGAAGCAAATCAAGAGGGCGATAACCAAGACAACAGCGGTGAACCACACCATGGCGGTATCCTTATCAAAAGGGC
>JBBEDC010000011.1:0-6899 GCA_040881505.1 Candidatus Anderseniibacteriota bacterium | reverse complement strand
ATTAGAAGGAGAAGGCTATGAATTGATTGCGGGGGAGCGACGATTACGGGCATCTAAGTTGTTGAATTGGGATAAGGTGCCGGCAGTTGTTCGAATGGATGTCAATTCTGACCAATCTCGCTTGGTGTTCGCTTTGATCGAGAACATTCAACGCCAGAACTTGAATCCAGTTGAAGAGGCGCAGGCCTACATGAAGCTCAATCAAGAATACGGCTTAACGCACGAGGAGATCGGAGAGCGAGTTGGAAAGAGCCGAGTTGGTATCACTAACATTCTTCGAATTTTACAGCTACCAGCTGAAATTCAGCGAGGGCTGACTGAAGGAAAGATCACAATCGGACATGCTAAAGCTATTCTGATGATCCCGGATGAAGAAAAGCAAATTCGCTTCTATCACCACCTGCTTGATGAAGGCCTAACGGTTCGTAAGGCAGAAATCCGCGCTCGTCGTATCCAGCGATCGATGAAACTTAACGATCCACTGCGCCAGAATCGTCGCCGACAGCATCCACTAGCGTCAAGGTATAGTCCAGTGCTGGAAGAGCGATACGGATACAACGCATTGGTGAAGTTTAATGAAACCAAAAACCGTTTTGAGGTCACCTTCCGGGCATTTAGTGAACAAGAAGTAGAGGAGCTGGTAGGCCGATTGCTCGGAACTGCAGAGCTGCCTGATCATGATCCGGATATCATGGAAGGAGAGGACGAAGAAGACGAGGACGAAGGAGAGTAACCAAAAACAAGCCCCTTATGATAAGGGGCTTGTTGCTTTTTAGTAACTTATCCTGGATTTTCTTCCTGCTCGGTAGTCGTTTTGTAGGAGCATTCCTTGCTTGAACAACGAACGGTACCCTTGGCTCCAAACACAACTAAGCTGCCGCAGTCCGGACATTTCTCGCCAGTGGGCTTGCTCCAGTATGCATTCTCATATTCAGGATATTGATCGCAGGCGTAAAATGTCTTGCCACGCCGGGATCGCTTTTCGACGATCTTTCCTTTACCGCATTTGGGGCAATCAACACCGATCTCCTTGAGAATCTTTTCAATATGTTTGCAGTCAGGATACCCGCTGCAGCCTAGGAACGGACCAAAGCGACCACGCTTTACTACGAGCGGCTTACCGCAGTCCGGACAGATCTTGCCCGTATGCTCTTCCTCCAGCTTCTTATCCTCTCCAATAGGCTCGGTATGTTTGCAGTCTGGGTAGTTAGAGCAGGCTTTAAATTTTCCGAAACGTCCTAACTTAATTACAACGGCATTACCGCACTTTGGACAAGATTCACCGGTTTCTTCTTGGGTGAGCTCTTTCTTGCTCAATTCTTTTTCTTTTATTTCAATCTGTTTGTGGAAAGGATCGTAAAAATCTTTCATCAGCGGACGCCACTTCTTCTTACCTGAGGCAACCTCATCAAGATCGTTTTCCATATTGGCCGTAAAGTCGATATCCACAATATTCGGAAAGTGATCAGTCAGTACTCCATTTACCAGTTCCCCTATTTCCGTTGGACCAAATCGCTTATCTTCATTTTTTTCGACGTATCCGCGGCGTTGAATCGTATCAATAGTGGGAGCGTATGTACTTGGTCGGCCGATGCCGTGTTCTTCCAAAGCCTTCACCAATGTCGCTTCACTGTACCGAGCCGGAGGTTGGGTGAAGTGCTGTTCATTTTCCAGCTTAGTGAGATCCAGAACATCACCTTCGGATAATTCAGGCAGTACGGTTTCTTTAAAGGCCGCCTTTTCTCCCAAGGCTCGAACAAAACCATCGAAGACTACGGTCATTCCGCTGGCGCGGAATGTGTAGGCTCCAGCAGTAATATCAGCCGCTGTTTGTTCGATACGAGCCTCAGCCATTTGAGAAGCGACCATGCGCTGCCAGATTAATGTGTATATTTTCAGCTGTTCCGGAGAGAGATGGGAAGCGATACTGGCCGGAGTATGAGCGGGGTCAGTTGGTCGGATAGCTTCGTGAGCCTCCTGAGCACCCTTAGACTTCTTCTTAAACTCTCGCGGGGATGAAAGGGCATATTGGCCGCCAAACTCGCTCTCAATCGTTTCTCGCGCCTTTGCCGTTGCCTCAGCTGCTAGATTAACTGAGTCAGTACGCATGTAGGTTATGAGACCGGTAGGACCTTGTTCTCCAAGTTCGATACCTTCATACAGTTGCTGGGCAACCATCATCGTGCGCTTGGATGAATATCCTAGCTGATTTACGGCTGCCTGTTGCAGAGTACTGGTCGTAAACGGAGGCGGAGGAGTGAGCTTTCGTTCTTTCTTTTCAATTGAAGATACCGTGTAAGTTGCTCCCTCGAGTTCTTTCAGTATCCCTTCAACTTGATCCTTAGTTGTAATATCGAGTTTTTTGTACGGGGTATCTCCTTTAGCGCGAAGGCTCGCAGTAAGCTCCGATTCCGCTTTTTTCAAAAGGGCGTCAATCGTCCAGTACTCCTCGGGCTTAAAAGCACGGATTTCTTTTTCTCGTTCGACAATTAAGCGAACAGCTACAGACTGCACGCGTCCGGCTGAAAGTCCCCGACGAACCTTTTTCCATAACAGAGGAGAGAGTTCATATCCGACCAGTCGATCCAGGACACGCCGTGCCTGCTGAGCGTCAACCAGATTCACGTCAAGTTCGCGCGGATTTTCAATCGCTTTAGTAATGGCGCTTTTCGTAATCTCGGCAAATGTAATCCGCTTGATCTTTTTCGGGTCAGGCTTGAGCGCTTCCATTAAATGCCAGGCAATAGCTTCTCCCTCGCGATCTTCATCAGTTGCGAAGTAGATCATATCTGCCTTCTTGGCAGCGGCCTGCAGTTCTTTGATACGCGGACGGGCCTTGGCTGGAACAACATACTTCGGTTCGAAGTCTCCGTCCACATCAACGCCGAGGCGAGTCTTCGGCAGATCACGAACATGTCCGTAGCTGCTTTTCACTACATATCCTTTGCCTAAGTATTTCTGAATTGTTTTAGCCTTAGCTGGTGACTCAACGATTACTAAATTCATATACTGGTAATTAAGTACCTGCTTACGTCTGACGAGTCAAGTTTGATTCTATTAGCAGGGTAACATCTATGTAATATTCATGGTGATAGTTAGAGCTGATTATGCTATTTACGTATACAAAAGAAAACAGAGCTTTCAGGCAGAAGGCTCTGTTGAACAAGGTGAGAGGAGTGTCTATGGGCAGAAGCGACTCGCGAGGCGCACTTTGCCTTCGCGGAAGAGAAGATGAGGCGTGCTATAGAAGTCTGGATTGTATTTGTCGCCCCTGCAGGCAATTGCCAGTCCTTCACGCCAGATCGTGCTGAGATGCGTGAGCACCACTATACTAGTTGTGAATGTGGTGGTGCAGAGTCGCAGCGGAAGGACGGCGATGTCACCCTGCTGTGCGTCGATGAGCTTCTCAGCCCATGGATCATTCCCCCCTAGAATAGAGTAGGGGCAGTTGGCGCACGGAGTGCTGGGCGTCTTATTAATCGCTGCGAGGACTTCTTCCACAGCCTGAATGTACGATCGCGCGATTTTTTCCTGACGCGGAACAGCGATACTGTCCGGTCCAGACAGCTGGTCGGTGAGGAGGGCACTGGCAGTACTCAGTTGTGGAAAAACCTTCCGAAGGCAGTCGACTTGCTCTGCTATTGCCTTAGGTTTGCAAATATCCACCAGGGCGCGATAAAGCATGCTGGCCTCTCTTTCTAAGTTGAAAAACACCTGACCCCAATGAGCCACGCTTGACTATAGTACAAATTTATTAAAAGTCAATATTTAGAGTCGATATTATCATAGAATGGCCATGGGAAGAGCGATATTCATCTATTTCTGATGCTGGAGTACCAATAAGATATCCTCATTATTTAGTGTAGGCGTAGCGCCGTCAGCGATCAGTTGATTCGTACCAGCGTTGGTGGATTCAGTGATGGGGCCGGGAATAGCCAGCACTTCTCGATTGGCTTCCATGGCCAGGCGGGCGGAGATGAGTGAACCTGACTTTTCAGCTGCTTGGGCTACTAATGTTGCGGCACACAATCCAACCACAATTCGGTTGCGAGCGGGAAAGTTTCCTTTGAATATTTTTGTGCCGACAGGATATTCGGATACAAGCGCCCCGTTATGTTCAAGGATGCTATGGGCAAGTGAAAGGTTTTGGCGAGGATAGATGCCGGCATCATCTATTCCTGTCCCCAATACAGCAAGTGTTGGTTGCTTCGCCTCCACACATAGCTTGTGCGCCAGGCTGTCGATTCCCAGAGCTAGCCCGGACACGATTGGGATATCTTCTTGTATTATCGGAGGCAGGAGCAAGCGCAGGGCTGCTTCTCCATACTCAGTTGCCTTGCGGCTGCCGACAACCGCCAGCAGGCGCGGGTGAGATAAAAGCTCGATGTTGCCCCGTACGTACAGTTGCTTTGGCGGATTATGAATTTCACGCAGCAGTTGAGGATACGCGCGGTCTTTGATATTCAGAATATGAATATCGTTCATGGCTTTAGCGTACTAAACCCTCAACCATTGTGCGAATTGTATCAGCCGTAACCGCATCCAGATCAAGCGTAATGGTATTGCCGCGTCCAGCCCAGCGTCCCATAGCTCCCAGGGTATCCACTACTTCAGGGAGGCGTGTGCCTTCGATGACAAGGCGGGCGTAACTATCTTCGTCGGCGGGGGATATCATTTGATGACGGATTTTTGTAATGCCCGCTTTAGCGGCTGTATGTTGAAGGGTGATAAGGAGGAAGAGTTGTTCTACTTCTACCGGAAGAGGACCATATGTTTTTTCGAGTTCTTGTTTGTACTGCTGGCGCTGGTCTTCGTTTTTGCTTCTCGTAATACGGATGTACCACCTGGAGCGCTGTCGCTCTTCTTTGATGTAGTGAGTTGGAATGAGCGCGGTAATCGGTAACTGAATATCTGTTTCGGAACTTGTGTCCTCTCCCACTGCCTGGCGGACAAGGTCGAGATATAGCTGAGCGCCGACAGAGTTAACTGATCCGCTTTGCTGGGCACCGAGGAGGTTGCCCGCTCCGCGCATTTCCAGATCCCGTCGGGCTAGATCCCAACCGGATCCCAGGCGTGAGGCTTCGGTTAAGGCGGTGAGGCGCTGTCGCTGTAGGGTTGTTAGTCGGTCCTGGTTGTACAAGAAGTAGGCATATCCCTGTCGTTGTCGTCTTCCTATGCGACCGCGCAGCTGGTACAGCTCAGCCAACCCAAAGTGTTGAGCGTGCCAGACGATCATGGTATTCACATTCGGAAGATCAAGGCCGTTTTCGACAATACTGGAGCTGATGAGGATATCGATATTGCCGGCATCGAAGTCGTGGATGATGGCGCTCAGTTTGGTATCGGGTAGTCTGGCGTGGGCGATGGCGGTGCGGGCGTGCGGGATGGCGGCCAGTATTTCCTCGCGAATAGCGGCCAGGTGTCGGATTTTCGGAGCGACGACATACACTTGCCCTGCGCGGCTTAGCTCTCGCTGCAGCACTTGTTGCACTAGTGTCGGATTCGCCTTTTTTACATACGTCTTGATACTTTTACGTCCCTCGGGAGCAGTGGCGATCACGGAGAGGGTGCGCAGGCCGGACAGCGACATAGAGAGTGTGCGCGGAATAGGGGTGGCGGAAAGGGATAGGACGTCTATTTGGGAGCGAATGTTTTTAAAATGTTCCTTTTGCCTTACGCCGAACTTTTGTTCTTCGTCGATAATGACAAGGCCGAGATTCTTCCACTGTGTCTTGCTGCTTAAGAGCGCATGAGTGCCGATAGCAATTTGAGCGGCCCCGGCTGCAATTGCTTCTCGAGCGGATTGTTGGTCAGCAGGCGATACGAATCGGGAGAGCAGGTGTATGCTCTTGGCGTACTGAGGCAAGCGCTGCGCGAATGTATCGAAGTGCTGCTGAACGAGCAGGGTTGTGGGAGCAAGGATGGCAACTTGCTTGCCGTTTTGTATGGCGTGTCTGGCGGCACGAATGGCCAGCTCCGTTTTTCCAAACCCAACATCGCCTACAATAAGGCGGTCCATTGGAACTGTTGCCTGCATGTCCGTACGGATTTCCTGCCAGCTTCGCTTCTGGTCAGGCGTTAGTATGTGCGGAAACGTATTATGCAACTCTGCCTCGACGCTGTCTTCAAAGGTATACGGCTGCCTTATTGCCCCTTCTCGTTTGCGGGATATGGCCAGCAGCTCTTTGGCAAATGCGATCGCATCTTCCTTGGCCTTGCGTTTGGTCTTTTGCCACAGCGTACCGCCTAAACGATGAACAGCAGGTGTACCTGAGCCGACGTACGGCGTTACCTTATGGGCGTATTCAACCGGAACATACAGCGCATCACCTTCGGCGTATCGCAGAGATAGATATTCTTTTTCTATATGTTCGATAGCCCGTTGCTGCAGACCTTCATAGATACCTACGCCGTGATCAGAGTGAACGGCAGGTTTTCCTATTTCAAGTTCGGCGATAAGTTCGAGGGCTCGCTCGTACGATATGCTGCTGCCGGTTTGCTCTTGTTCCGGAGGGAAAATAGAGGCTTCGGTGCGCAATGTGAATTCAGGAGCGGTAAATGTAAGACTGTGCTTTGCGAGCGGGTTATCACATTCGAAGACTGTTGTGTCAGAATAGTGATCTATAATGTGGGCATCTATTCGGTCTTTGTTGGTGTATATAAGGAAGAGCACGTCAGGTGTTTTTTCCTCGAGAGTTGTTTGTAGTGGAAATTCAACATCTGCCTTATTAGCCACAAGCGAGAATGTTTGAGCGCCGGATATATTATGGGATCCCGGGCGGAATACAGCATCTCCAATTACAACGTTCTGCCAGGAAGAGGTTTTCGTTGGAAATGCGATCGGGGGGACTGTAATTGATGAGAGCTCTCGTGTTCGGCGGTTGTCGTGTATAACAATT
>JBBEDC010000010.1:0-7361 GCA_040881505.1 Candidatus Anderseniibacteriota bacterium | reverse complement strand
CCAGCGGGACATCGGCCGACTGATGGGTTTAACTAAGACATTCGCCCTACTCAACTGCTGGTTTCGTGAGCGCAAAGGCAAGACGCTCTACGCCACAATGGACGACGCCGTGGAGGCAATCAGCGTCTGGGACAAGATTGCCGAAAGCCAGGAGCATAACCTTCCGCCCTATGTTTACGAAGTCTACAAAGATGTAATCCTTCCCGCGTGGCAGGAAAAAAACGAGGAGAAACCGCCCCACGAGCCGTGGGTTGGACTCAGCCAGCAGGAAGTGATGAAGAAGCACTTTAAGTCACGCGGTATGCTTCTGCCTGAATGGCAGCTGCGCCAGCAGGTGCTGACTATGCTTGAGACGGCTGGCCTCATTACGAAGGAGCAGGACGAGAAAGATAAACGGCGCACGCTTATCTGCCCTACCGTTCCGCCGACCAAGCCTGACGGCTCGGAAAACAATAGTGAGTCGGAGGGTGGGGTAGCCGAGGACAGACCAGAATAGGTCAGTATCTCTATTGATTTCGGCAATAATATGAGCGACACATCAGAAAAGCAAAACGAAGCCAACCGCCGAAACGGGAAGCGCGGAGGCGTTAAGACGGAGGAAGGTAAGGCCGTGGTCAAATACAACGCGCTGAAGCACGGCATCCTTAGCGAATCGGTCCTAATTGATAAGGGCAGCGGAATGGAAGACCCTGACGAATTCCGCGCCCTGCAATCCTACGTCGTTCAGGAACTGAAGCCCGTGGGCGCAATCGAGGAAATGCTGGCAGACAGGATAATCACTGGATACTGGCGTCTGCGCAGAGCCATCGTCGCGGAGGTAGGAAGTATCCGAAAGAATACTGACACCCTCCCCTGGCAGAGGTTTATACGGCGATATAAGGAAGCAGACAATAACCGAGACTTCCTATCCATTACCTACACTGAACGGACCACTTCCAAAATTGGCGTAGAGGAGATGCTCAAAGTTCTTGATGAGCTGGAGCTTTCGGTAAAGGAAAGCGACCTTTTGACCGACAAGGAATTGGAGCAGGCGACGGAATACTTCCACCATAGGACCGTAGATGGCTATTCCCTCGACTATTGGCTTCGTTTTTTCACCCTCGCTTCACGGGACAACCCTAAGGACCAAAAGGGCGAACCAGCCATACCGAAACCCAACGCTAAGAAAGGTATGCTGGGCGTGATAAAACACGAGCGCGCCAGGCTGACGCTCCTGTTGGAAGGTGCAGAGGAAGTAGAGAAATTGGAGGACGAGCATTCAATGATGGTCCGCAGCCTTCCGAACAAGGAATACACCGATAAAATCCTGCGGTACGAAACAACCATCGAGCGCAGCATCTACCGCGCCCTGCACGAGCTACAGCGTCTGCAGGCTGCCCGCATCAACGGCAATGCCCCGCTGCCTATATCGGTTGATGTTGATGTAAGTAAGGAAGGCTAAATGGGTTTGTTTCGCAAAATAACATATTTTCCAGGCGTTCTATCCTTAATGATTTCGGCAAAGAAATATGGGTAGATATTATTTCTCCAAACGGTCCGAAGCGGAGGGACTAAAAAGGATTGATATGGTCAGGTTAAAGCAATTAGGTTATTTGAGTGGGTATTCTAACGGCTTAATCCAGTGGACGGACGGCCGTGGCGAGGAAGTCGGCAGCGTGAACTTCCATATAAATATCTCTAATGAAAATCCCTACGCTCACATTTCTTACACCCAGACCCACAATACAACGGGTGAGAAAAAAGAATTCGACTATGAGGTTAAAGTTGTATCTACCCCCTGCCACTATGGAGGCAAGCGATGGTGGTTTATCTGCCCGCTTGTAAAAGGCGGGGTCCCGTGCGGTCGAAGGGTGCGGGTTTTGTATAAAGAGGGGGACTATTTCGGGTGCCGAAAGTGCTACAACATTGCCTATAACAGCCAGAACCTGGGCGGTTGGCAAAAGAGCATAGGCCAGACAATGAGCGCACCCGCTTTGGATAAGTTTCGGGAAGGTATCAAGAGGACAACTTATAGAGGCAGGCTGACAAAGCGGTATCAGCGATACCTTAGAGAAGAAAAAAAGCTAAGCATCGCATTTGGGGTCGTAGCTGGATACTTCGAGAGGTTTAAGTAATAAAATGTATGTAATGGTATCAAATGGTATATAATGGTAATATAGATATGCACATAAACCCCCATCCCTATGCTAGACCCTGAAATCGTCAAAAACAGCTATGTCTGCACCTACGCCCGCAAGTCGGAGGAGGATAAGAATAAACAGGTCCAATCAATCCCCGACCAGCTGAATATCAACCAGCAGATTGCTGAATTCCACGGGGTTAAAATTCCAGCCGACCATATCTATATGGAGGAGATGTCTGCAGGCGACCCTGGGCGACCAGTATTCAATCAGCTGATGCAGACCATCGAAAAGAATAACCACACGATACTTTTCTGTTGGCACTTCAATCGCCTGACCAGAAATCCAATAGACGAAGGTGCAATCAAGTGGATGCTCCAAAAAGGAAAGCTCACTATCGTTACCCCTAATCAAATTTTCGACCAGAATACCAACGTCATCATCACTTCTGTCGAAGGCGCACAGGGCAATCAATTCCTTATAGAATTAAGCAGAAATGTTAAGCGCGGGCTAAATTCTAAGCGAGGCAAAGGCGTGCCGAGCGGAGTTGCGCCGCCTGGCTATCGCAACGGCGGAACAGTGCGCGGCAATAAGTGGGTAGAGCCTGACGACGGAGACCCAAACCGCTTCCGACTATTCCGAGACGCGTTGAAGCTTATACTCGACGGCAGAGAGCCGATGGATGCCCTGCGCATCCTGAACGACGAATGGGGTTTTAGGACCATCAAACGGAAAAAGCTCGGCGGTGGACCGATTGCTCCTCAAACGTGGTATGAAGTTTTACGAAACCCGCTATATTGCGGAAAGTTTATATCGCTCGGTGAGTGGCACGAAGTCAAAGACCCTCACTTTAGGCCGATGCTTACCGAGGATGAGTATTGGGAACTGCAGTCTATCCTCGGCACAAAGGGTAGGACCCGACCAAAATTACTAGATGAAGAGCAAGCAGCTTTTCTGCAGGCTCTGACCTGCGGGGAATGCGGAGATAAAATGAGCCGCGACCGAAAGCGTCAGGTCCGCTGCAAGTGCAAGCATAAGTACAGCGCACTGCACCGCGATACCTGCCCCCACTGCGGGCTGCACGAGTCTAAGGTCCCAAAAGAGCGCAAGCACACCTACGACTTTTATTTCTGCCCCACGGCGAAGAAAAAGAAGTGTTCACAACCAACCATCCCGACGGAAGAAGTCGAAAGCCAAATTTCTGCAATACTAGACAGCATCGCCATCCCCCAGGAATTTATTGACTGGGCTATGGCTTACCTTGAGTCGAAGAACGACGAGGCGATTGTCAGCCGAGAGGCTCAACTGAAATCGTTGCAGCAAGCCTACGAGACAAGTGAGGACGAGTTGAACCGATTGCATCGGCTATATATCAAAGGCGGATTTGAGTATGAGGGCGGAGAGGAAGAATACCAAAAGATGAAAAGGGAGCAGCTTACTAAAAAGAAGAGCCTGAAAAAGCAACTGAGCGAATTCGACCTGACTGCCGACAACTGGCGGGACCGCACCGAGGGAGGCTACAACTTCTGTAAAGAGGCTCTAACTGAATTCACTCTCGGCAATTACCGAACCAAGCGGGGTGTACTGCTCCATCTGTACGAGAAAGCCACCGTTAAGGGCAAACAGCTCATTATAGACATTGAGCCACCCTTCCTCTTCATCAAAAATAAGGTTGATAAGCTAAAGACCGAATTCGGGCTTACCGAACCAGCCAAAATTGCAGAATTGTTGAACGATACGGCACAACCAGAGATTATTGATGCCGTAAAAATATCCTGGCTCCCGGGGTCGGACTCGAACCGACAACCTACTGGTTACATGTAATCCAACACTTTCGTGCCGGCATGGACTATATCATCACCCTTACAATACATAAGGGTGCTGGGCGCTATAAAAGAAGAATATTGTTGGGACTCACTTCCTAGTCTCTACACCTTCCGAAGAACTTATATACCCTCTTCGGCTTGGCTCGGGATTACCAGTTAAGGCTTCCCCGAATTCACCCAGTTATTCGACCGCAATTACTTGCGGAAGCTGCGTAACCTCACAGCCAGTTGCTCTGCCATTGAGCTACCCGGGAATATGGCCCATATAAAGGGCCAAATAATACAGGAAAGAACAAACCCTCCTAATAAAGGGTCATGGGTCAGATTTTGACGCAAATACCCGCTTTTATCAAGCGCATTCTTCTAGAAGGCGACAAAAGCCTTCAGCTGTTCTCCAAAGTAGTGTCCCAGCAACGCTATCCCTGTAATCAATACGAGGATAACAACAACGGAAATGATGATCTGTTGGTAGAATTCCATATGCTCAAATTACTGCTGTAGTATAACATCTTCGAGAACAATCGGCTCGATCGGTTGATCTCCAGGTCCAGTTTCAACTGCCTCAATCGCCTCGACTACTTCCATACCAGATACCACTTCTCCGAAGTTCGTATGCAGGCCATCAAGCCATGGCGTCTCTTCAGCCGTCACAATGAAGAACTGACTGCCGTTCGTGTTCGGGCCGCTATTAGCCATCGCCAGAGAACCTCGCACTAACTTGCGATCATTGATCTCATCTTCAAATGTGTAGCCAGGACCACCGCTGCCAACCATACCCTGCGTAGCCGGGTCCTTAGAATGTGGATCTCCGCCCTGAATCATAAAATCCGAAATGACCCGATGAAACATCGTGCCATCATAGAAATCCCGCTCAGCCAGTTGAACGAAATTTCCAACAGTGGTCGGAGCCGCACTGCCGTAGAGTGTTACGACAATATCGCCTTTATTAGTCTTAAGTGTCGCGGTCACGTCTTGCATCAGCGGCGTAATGTTTCCATTTGATCTCATAAACGTAGGAAATTTAGTAGGAGTTGGATTAGGCGACGAAGTCTCATTTGGCAACTGTTCTTCTTGTGTTGGTGAGGGAGTATTCTGCGTATTGTTACCAGTATCGCGGCTACCGAAGTATAGCAGTCCTCCGACAATGATTATAATCGCAATACTACCAATGATAACATTTGTATTCATATGAATTAATAATCTCTTAATTTACGCACCTTATGATGGTCTCGAATTTTCTCTAACGCCTTAGCTTCAATCTGACGGATACGCTCACGCGTCACATCAAACTCCCGTCCGACTTCCTCTAAAGTATGCGTCACTCCATCTATTAACCCAAACCGCATTTCTAGAATTTTCTGTTCTCGCGGGGTTAAATCTCCTAAAATTTCCTGCACATGTTCCTGCAGCAGCTCACGTCCCGCCGCCTGCTGAGGCGTTATAGTAACCTCATCTTCAATAAAGTCCTTCAGGGTTGAATCCTCTTCATCGTCTCCAACCGAAGCATCAATCGATACCGTCTCTTGGGAGATCTTCATAATATGCCGAACTTTCTCGACAGGCAGTTCCATCTCAGCCGCTATCTCCTCTGGTAGTGGATCACGCCCTAAGTCCTGCAACAAACGGCGCTGTACCTGGGTAAACTTGTTAATCGTTTCCACCATGTGAACCGGAATACGGATGGTACGGGACTGATCAGCCAAGGCACGCGTAATCGCCTGCCGAATCCACCAGGTACCGTACGTCGAGAACTTGTATCCTTTGCGATAATCAAACTTTTCAACCGCACGGAACAAGCCCATGTTTCCTTCCTGGATCAAATCTAACAGCGATAAGTTCTTGCGTCCGGTATATTTTTTCGCAATAGAAACAACGAGACGCAGGTTAGCTTCAGCTAAGCGCTTGCGCGCTTCGTTATCGCCCTGCTCAATTCTCTTAGCTAGCTCCACTTCCTCTTCGGCCTTCAACAGCGCTACCTTTCCAATCTCGCGCAAATACATCTGGACCGAGTCATCGGAAATATTGCTGACATCAATGATGTTATCAAGGCTCGATTCCCGCTCCTTAAGCTTCACCTTATTCGGCAACGTATCCGGCAGGTCATAATCAATTAAACTATCCTGTGGCTCTTCAATACGGATACCTCTCTTTTCCAGCTCGTCATACAGCTCTTCTAGTGCATCAATATATTCCTCAACTTCCGGTAAGGCATGTAAAATTTCACCTTCAGTTACAAAGTTTGTTTGAGTTCCCTTCTGCAACAATGCCAGGACAGCCAGGGAACTTAGAACTTCCTCGGTGGTCTGTTTTACCCTCCGCGGAGCCCGTACTTTAGCTGCAGTCTTCCCTGCCGCCTTTTTCCCGCTCTTGCGGGCTGCTGTCTTTTTTACTGTCTTCTGCTTAGAAGTAGATCGAGAGGAGCTTTTCTTGGCAGCGCGAGAGCCTGCAGATCGTTTCTTTGCAGGTTTTTTAGGTGCAGATTTTCGAGGAGACTTCTTCGCCTTACTCGCTTTTCGCGTATTCTTTTTCGCTGAAGACTTCTTACGTGGCACAGGGGTAATAATAACGTTAGGAGTCGATCCGCGCCAGTTCTTCCGTTAAACTCCGGAATTCCTGTAACGCAGTCACCCGTTCGTCTTCGCCGCTTTGCTGAAGACGGGTCTGCAATAACTGCAGGCGACTTTGTAACGAGCGATGCTGAAGTGAACGCAAAAGCTGACGTCCTTCCTGGGCTGGTGCTAGGCTGGTAGTGCTTAAAAGCTCTTCGCCTAACGACCGAACCCCTTCCGCATACGAAAGCAGGTTTTCGGGCAATAGCCCAACCAGCTCGGCTGCAGACAAGGAATCAAATTGTGCATTTTCTTCAGCGAGTCGTTGCATTGAGTTATATAACACTACAGCAGTAGGGTCAAGGAAGAATTCCGCTTCCAGATAGGAGAAAATACTACGTCGGACACTGGGGTCAACGATAACAAGCCCCAAGCACTGCTGCTCCACGGCGCTTTTCTGGGATCCTGTATCTTGGGGCTGCCGCTCTGCCAAGGCAGCAATGTGGGTAGCGGGGGTGGTCTCCAATAGGTCAATCACCCGGGATTCTGGAATATGCAGTGTCTCAGCCAGCTCTTGAATCATCTGGCCCTGCTGGATCGGGTTTTTCACTACCCGCACTAATGGGATAACTGCCTCTAGTTGTTGCTGACGATCGGCTATCTTCGAGCTTTCCTTCATCTGCTTTAATAACACGGCCATCAGCGACTGCGTCTGACTCATCACTTCAAGAGCCGTATCCGGAGTGTTCACAACCAGATCAGCCGGATCCTGGCCCTCCGGCAGCTGCACCGTTGCCACGCTCATACCTGCGGCTAGGGCTGCCTGAGTGGCGGCAACGGTCGCCTTCCAGCCAGCCATATCCGCA
>JBBEDC010000009.1:0-7480 GCA_040881505.1 Candidatus Anderseniibacteriota bacterium | reverse complement strand
TCAAAGGTTTTCAGGAGACTAATATCAATTTCGATATCGTGGGGCAGGTTCTGGGGCAAAGCTTCTACCTCCACAGAGTCCATACTTCGAACCAAGACACCGCCCTTATCCTTTACCGCTGCAGATTCCCCTACAAAGGTTAGCGGTACTGCAGCTGTGATCTCCTCATCCATGCGCACCTGGTAAAAGTCGATATGCATTACATTGCCTTTGAGGGGGTGATATTGCACCTCGCGAATAAGGACAGGATGCTCCGTATCATCAATCGTCAGCATTACCAGTGAAGTTGATCCCGTCTCGCTAAAAACGCGATTAAATTCCTTCTCGCCTACCTGGACACTCTTAGACTCCAGCCCATGTCCGTACAGGACTCCTGGAATGGATCCTCCGTGTCGAGTTTTAGTTGCCTTATCTGCGCGGATTCCCGCCGTTAAATTATATCGTTTTGCCATATATGAATTTAATATCCCAAAATGGAAAAAACCGGTTACCCGGTCTCTGGAAACTCCAGGTTCCTGATACTGCCGTATCCTAGCCTAGTTTTTTCCCTGCGTCAATGATTTGACGATTCCCTTGTCAGATTGGAGTACTTCGTAAATATCGAGGAGTTCATTGCTGGATACTTCGCTGCTTCCAAAGAATTTCTTTGTATCCTCTGAAGTCATGTCGGTTACAAGTCCCAGACTCACGATTCCCAGGCCGGTCATAGCTACCATAGCCACAATCGAGCTTTCACACTTTGAGCACGTCACGTATACAACGGTTGCGTCCTCTTCTTCTCCAATCACCTTGGCGCCATCGAGATCATACTCGGCGCTGCAGAAGGGACATCGTGATACGAAGTGCATGTTGTCATCGAACTCCATAGTCGTGCTCTTATGATAATCTAATTTTACCTCTTTGTCAATTATTTCGGCCCTCTTTTTGTACACTAATTATGTTCTATTATCATACAAAATGGCTTATTTCAGGCGTAGGACGGCGCATAAACGTACTGTACACGTGAACTGATTCTACCAAGCCTATGAGGAATAACGTTACAACCAAGTTTGATCCTCCGTAACTTATGAGTGGCAACGGAATACCGGTTACAGGCAATAACGCCATATTCATGCCTGCACTTACCACGAAGCTCGCAAGCAAAAGGAGAAATACCGCTACTACTATGAGCTGCCCGAAGGGATCTTGTGTACGGCGCGCAATCAAGAGTAACCGCCATAGCATAACTCCGTACAATATAACCACCCCTGCTATACCAATAAATCCTAACTCTTCCCCTATGCTAGCCAGTACGAAATCCGTATGTCGCTCTGGAAGAAATTTGAGCTGAGACTGGGGGCCTTGACCCAATCCCCTTCCCAGCACCTGGCCGGAGCCTAAAGCGATAATTGATTGAGTAACGTTATACCCTGATCTTAGCGGGTCCTGACTGGGGTCAAGAAAAGTCAGCACTCGCTCCTTTTGATAATCAAGTAGTGTCCATTGCCAAAGACCTCCAGATGCGAGTATGCCAACTATTCCTAGAACTGCAATGATCCTCCAGGATAGGCCGCTGAATATTAGCAGGCCCACCCACATTGCTACCATTAAGGAGGCGACGCCAAAATCTGGCTCCTGAGCCACCAGTATCACCGGAATACCAACTACTAATCCACTTATCAAAATGAGCTTCAGGCGAATGTTTTTGACCTGTGAAAATAGCCAGGCGAGCACCATCACCAGGGCGACCTTCATATACTCAGATGGCTGAATCTGAAATCCGAAGATTTCTAATCTACTTATCGCTCCGCGCACCACCGCTCCTAAAACTGTTACAAGCAGTAGCCCTGCGATTCCCGCTCCATACACGACCCAAGAGTACTGGCGCCACACATGGTAAGGAGTTTTTATTGCCACTAACCCTAGCGTCAGGCCAACCCCCGCTGCAATGAGCTGCTTGGTGAATAAGGAGGATAGCAAGCTGCCCCTGTCAGTCGCACTGATAAGCATGGCAAATCCTACGAGGATTAAAAGGAGCACCGCAGACAGCAGCGTCCAATCAAGAGCTCGTATTATCTCCCGTATCGACATATCAAGTTCTCTCTATCGCAACCGCGAAGGGTCTCCAATGATTTCAACAACATTCTCTTCCCTAAAAATATTGGTTGATGGAATAGCAATGACCTGATTGATTGCCTGAGATGATTTAGGCCATTCGAGCGTGAATTCTCGCTGTTCTCCTACAAGCAATCGGCCTACAAACGTTTCCCCTACTCCTATAACCCCACCTGAGCTATCAAGCGCGACAGCTCGAACTTCCACGCGCTGCCAGTCAAAAGTGCTGGTATTTCTCACTATGCCTGTTTGTACAACCCGGGCCACTCCTCCAGTTATTCTCTCCTCTCGGTCATGGAGAAACGAACTAAACTGCGGCAAGGCAACGTCAGCCGGCAAACGAATGAAATCTTCTCTTGGCTGTCGAACCAGCTCAATCTGGCCAAGCTGAACTCCTAAAGGAAAAGACACATTTAGCACCGCCACATACTGCACCATTCCAGGCAGCACATACGTCTCTTTAGCTACCCGCGTAATCTCTCCTCCTTGAGTATCAAGCAATACAAACTCGAGGGGGTACTTCTCTACCCCTGCCCGCGCATTCGGGTTAAACAGCTTCGCCACAACATCAAGGGTTTGAACCTCTGATACAGGGAGAACAGGGTGTGGGACCACCGATATCTCCTGAATCTCAATTGGAGCAGAGCCCGCTGCGGGATCCACCGTAGGCTGAACATCAGCCGGTCCTCGGCTGGCCCATAAGGCAGGGATGACGATAATAAATAATATCGCTACCACCGGGATAGCTGCATAGAAGGCCTTTTTTGCATTACGCTGCAAACTCATCAGAACTTATCATATCACCTCCCCTACCTAGATGCAGCCCTCTTCTTTGCAATATGCAACATAATGGGGTTGAAAGAACTGCTATCCCCTGGGGTATACTAAGACACTACTCTATGGCAGGTGATTTCACGCATTTACACGTACATAGCCACTACTCTCTCTTGGATGGCTTGGGAAAGATTGATGCAATTGTAGAGAGAACAAAGGATTTAGGGATGAATTCAATTGCCGTAACGGACCACGGGTCCATGTATGGCGTAATTGAATTCGTGCAAACTGCCCAGAAGCACAACATCAAGCCTATTATTGGAATGGAAGCATACCTCGCGCCAAACGGACGAGAAAAAAAGCGCGGCAAGATTGATAGCAGCCCTCGCCACCTTACGCTGATCGCTCAAAATAACGAGGGGTACAAGAATCTAATGAAGCTAAGTACCGCTGCCTATTTAGAAGGTTACTACTACAAACCCCGCATCGACTACGAGCTTCTAGAACAACGTCAAAAAGGATTAATTGTGCTTTCTGGTTGCCTAAATGGCGACATCCCGAAAGCTATTATGGAAAAACGCTGGGAAGATGCAGAGCGCCTTATTGAATGGCACCTTAACATCTTTGGCAAAGATCACTTTTACTTAGAGGTTCAAGATCATCCCAATATCGAGGAACAAAAAATTCTTAATGCCGCCCTCATAAAATACAGCAAGCAGTACAACCTTGGCCTAGCCGCAACGGCTGACAGCCACTACATTCACCCAGAGGATGCCGAGGCTCAAGACGTGCTTGTGTGTGTTCAAACCGGCAAAACTGTCCAAGACAAGGACCGCCTTTGCATGCTTGATGAAGACTTTTCAATCAAAAGCCCGTCTGAGGTAAAAGAGGCGTGGAAGGAACATCCAGGAGCCGTAGACAATACCCAGAAAATTGCTGATATGTGCGACGTGAAGTTTGAGTTTGGCGTAAATAAGCTCCCTTCTTTCCCTCTTCCAAAAGGCAAAACGCCCGATGGCGCTTTACGGGAAGTGTGCTTAAAAGGACTTAAGACTCGCTATGGAAAGAATCTTCCCTCAGACGCAAAGGAGAGGCTTGATTACGAACTCGACGTTATTAAGACAACGGGTTTTTCCTCTTACTTCCTCATCGTGTCTGATTTCGTAACCGAGGCGAAAAACCGAGGAATTTTGGTTGGCCCTGGCCGCGGAAGTGCCGCTGGAAGCTTAGTCTCCTACCTCACAAACATCACAAATGTTGACCCCCTGAAGTACAATCTCCTGTTTGAGAGGTTTTTGAACCCAGAACGCGTTTCAATGCCTGATATCGATCTCGACTTCGCTGACGACCGCCGCGGTGAAGTTATTGATTACGTTCGTCAGAAATACGGCAAGGAGCATGTTTCTCAAATCATCACGTTCGGAACCATGGCTGCACGAGCAGCAGTGCGCGATGCGGGTCGTGCGTTAGATTTTCCATACAGTTTCTGCGATCAGATTGCCAAAGCTATCCCTCCCTTCACTAACTTTGAACAAGCGCTCTCTCAGTCGTCAGAACTAAAACAAATGTACGACAGTGATCCTCAGGCCAAAAAGCTGATTGATACTGCTAAAAAGCTAGAAGGTGTATGCCGACATGCTTCAACACATGCCGCTGCTGTGGTGATCACGGATGAGCCGCTCACTGAATATGTTCCCTTACAGCTCTCCAGCACGGCTGAGGGCGAGAGCGACACCGTCACCCAGTACTCCATGGGGCCAGTAGAAGCGCTTGGCTTGCTGAAAATGGACTTCTTAGGGCTTAAGAACCTCACAATCATCCAGAAGGCTGTAGAGATTATCAAAGCCCGTCACAATATTGATATCGATCTTGACGATCTTCCCCTTGAAGATGAGGCTGCGTTCCGCCTACTACAGGAAGGCAGGAGCATCGGGGTATTTCAGCTGGAATCAGCAGGAATGCGACGATACCTAAAAGAACTCAAGCCTACCGAGTTCGAAGATATTATCTCCATTCTCGCTCTGTACCGTCCGGGCCCGATGGATTCAATCCCTGACTTCATCGCTGCCAAACATGGAAAGAAGAAAATCACGTACCTGCACCCTGTCCTCAAGCCTATTCTTGAGAAGACATACGGGGTCATTGTTACACAGGATCAAGTATTGCAGATTGCCCGGGAGTTTGCCGGTTTCAGTTATGCTCAAGCTGATATCCTGCGTAAAGCTGTAGGAAAAAAGATCAAAGAGCTTCTTGATGAGCAACGGAATAAGTTTATTACTGGCGCGATTGAGGCTAAGGGAATTGATAAAGAGACGGCGAAAAAGGTGTGGGACTTTATCGAGCCATTCGCCCGCTACGGCTTTAACCGAGCCCATGCTGCCTGTTATGCTATGATTGCGTATCAGACCGCCTACCTGAAAGCTAATTACCCTGCAGAGTTCCTCTGCGCCCTCCTTATCTCCGACGAAGGTAACACCGACCGACAAGCAATCGAGATTGCCGACGCTATCAGCCTTAACATTCCTGTGCTTCCACCGGATATTAATGAAAGTCAGGATGACTTTACCGTTATCGACTCAGATGACACTCCCTCTATTCGCTTTGGGCTAGGCGGGGTAAAAAATGTCGGCCATAACGCCATAACTGCTTTAATTGCTGAACGGGATGAAAAGGGGCCGTATCAGGACTTATTCGATGTCTTCCGTCGCGTTAATTCCAAAGATTTCAACCGCAAGTCAGTTGAAAGCCTTGCCAGAGCGGGAGCCTTTGATTGTGTAGCTGAACGAAATCAAGTCTTGGAGAACTCAGAAAAGCTTTTGGAGTTTAACCGCAATCTTCATCGCAAGCGAGACGCAGGACAACAGAACCTGTTTGGAGTAGAACAGCAAGAATTAACTGCTCCCACGGTCCAGTTGGATGCAGTGACCCCTGCCGAGCAAGATATTAAACTGCAATGGGAAAAGGAACTTCTCGGACTGTATGTTTCAGAACATCCGCTTACAGCGATGCGAGCCGAGCTTGAGCAGCTCTCTACCCCCATCGCTGATATTATTGGAGCGCGGGATCAATCAGAGGTCCGCATCGCTGGAGTCATAGCTAAAATCAACAAAATTATCACCAAAAGCGGACAACCGATGCTTTTTGTGGCAATTGAGGATCTTACCAGCAAGGTTGAAGTATTGGTGTTTCCAAAGACGCTTGCGAGTACGAGCGAGATTTGGGTTGATGGAGCTAAGGTCATCGTCCAAGGCAAAATTAGCGACAAAGACGGAGAAACCAAAATTTTACTAGATAAAGCCTGGCCGCTTACTAAGGAAAATCTGCAAAATCTTGCCAACAGCTCCCCTCGCGTGCAGAGGAACCAGGCTCAACATACTGTTTCAAAGGGTATTCAACTCTTTCTCTCTCATTCCTTCACCCGCGAACAAATGGAAACTGTTCGAGATACCCTCAATCGACTACATCAAGACGGAGGCTCTCTGCCTGTTGAGATTATTATCTCTCGCGGAGGCGTTCCGGCAAAACTACAAACACAATATCGACTGCCCGCAGATACTAAGATTGCAGATGAGTTGAACTCTCTACTGGGAGCTCAAGCTGTAAAAGTAACTCTCTAATATGGCTGTCGAAATTGTCCTTCCAGTGAGAACTATCGGACTCCTACTTCTCCTTAGCCTTACAGTAGTAGCGGTTAGTTTGGCTTACATTTATTTACCGCGAGCAAGTATTGCACTTTATCCGGCAACTCACGTAAAAGAAGCCGAGCAGACCATTGTACTTTCAACGGAAGCCAAGGAGCCGGATTTCGTGCGGTACATTCTTCCTGCTCGCCTTATTCAGCATGAAATTACCGAGAAGCAAACATTTACACGAACTAACGAGGGCGGATCGGTATCAGAGGATTTTGCTAAAGGAGTGATTACCCTCAGGAATGAACAATCGGAGGAACAGAACTTATTACCACAAACCCATCTCCGCCACGAGGCAACGGGCATATTTTTCTTAACGGACAACGCCGTAAAAATACCTGCACAAAGCGAAGTTCAGGTATCTGTTACCGCGAAGGAGCGCGGCACTTCAGGTAATGCGGCAGCTGGAAGATTTATAGTTGATAAATTGCCGGCTTCTCTTCAGCAAGCAGTCTACGGGCAAAGCAGTCAACCGCTTACAGGCGGGCTTGCGACAGAACAGACAGTTTCCGAGCAAGAGCTATCCGAAGCTCGCACTAAGACAATTGAAGCGGCAAAGCAACGCGTTGTGGGCGAACTTACCTTACAGGCCGGAGGAGCACATATCGACCCGAACCTCGTGACCGTCTCGCCTACTGCCGAACATATTTCAGCTCAGCCAGGCAGCCGAACGACTGACTTTACCGTTGAAGTCACAGTGCAGGCACGTGGCTTTGTAGTGGATGAGAATGACATGCTCAGTCTCACCCTACTAGCTTTACGCAGCGGTATTCCCTCCGATGAAGAGTTTGTCTCGTATGATCCAGGCTCATTCGATCTTACGATTGATAGAGCCGATTTTGAGCGGGGCGAGATTCGAGTCACAGGAAAGCTCCAGGGTCTTTTTGCCCGGAAGATTAGCCCCAGCTCGCTCCGAGCCTCTG
>JBBEDC010000008.1:0-7502 GCA_040881505.1 Candidatus Anderseniibacteriota bacterium | reverse complement strand
ATGGGCCTGCTGCGCGATCGAATATTTGCACAGACGTATGGGTTATCCTCACAGCTTGATTCGTATAATGCCGCATTCTTACTACCTGATTTTTTCTTTAACCTGTTGGTGGCCAGCGGAATAGCAGCCGCGGTTGTTCCACTTTTTTCTGATCTCAAGGAGCGTAACAAAAAGGAGGCATATGAATATCTCAACTCTATTATCAGCGCTTCAATGCTACTGATGGTCGGAGTGAGCCTGCTTTTGATTATCTTCGCCGGCCCCGCGGCTGCATTGGTTGCACCCGGACTTTCAGCTGTCGACCAACAGCTGACCGCTCACCTCATTCGCCTCCTAGCCTTATCCCCCATTCTATTTGCTGCCTCCAATGCTCTCGGTGCTGCTTTGGTTACAGAAAAGCGATTTTTGTTTTACGGCCTATCCCCAATTTTTTACAACCTGGGGATTATCGGCGGTACTCTGTATCTGGCTCCTGTGTTTGGCGTCCTGGGTACAGCGATTGGAACTATTATTGGCGCTACTCTACATGCCGGAGTTCGCGGCTTTGATGCCTGGCGCTCAGGATGGCGTCCGGCGTTTTCGGCTCAGTGGAAAACAAAAGAATTTCGCACCACGATTAGACTAATGATTCCTAAGATGGTGGGGCACCCAATTGAACTCGTTACATTTTGGGTGTTTACCGCTATCGCTTCAACTCTCGCAGTCGGTTCAATCAGCGCCCTCAATTTTGCCCGCAACTTTCAAAGCGTACCGGTTAGTATTGTCGGTATTTCCATATCCACCGCCGTATTCCCGGTATTGGCTAGTGCCATGTCGCGTAAATCACCGAAAGAATACCACCGCACACTGTGGCAAACTCTCGGTACTATTTTTGGATTAAGCACGCTTGCTGCTATTACTCTGTATATCATTCGCGAACCTTTAGTCAGTATCCTGCTCGGCGGTGGAGAATTTAGCTCTGAAGACGCTGTTCGCACAGCCGGTATACTGGGAGCTTTCTGTCTGGCAGTTCCCACTGAATCCGTTAGCCATCTTCTTGCCCGGGCGTTTTATGCCAGAAAGAATACAATTACTCCAGTTATATTTAGCGTTGTATCTCTCGCTATCGCAGCCGGCTCTGCTTTACTCATGCTACCAACCTTACAGCTCTACGCGCTTCCACTCGGGTTTTTCCTGGGTAGCCTGGCAAAAGTTACTGGACTTACAGTTATTAGCTACCGACAACGATAACGGCTTTACGGCCGGCTGTAATGTTTTCATCTTCTCGCCAGTCATGCATGGCGTTCATTAACACACTTTCGTCGTAAATAAAGTCGGCTCCTCGACGCGTACCGGGGTCGTTTGCGATAAACTTTCCGTCAGATGTGTACCCCTTTACCACTATCATGTGGTACAGCGGCCCCGGCTGCTGAAAGTATGGATTACCAAGTAGTCGTCCAGCCGCCGGAACAATCACCGGCTTGCCACTTGCTACCGCCTGGCGAATCTGATTCGCTGTCGGGTTTTCGATAATGCTGACGTTTGGATATTTAAAGTAGTCAGTGATAATAGCGGCCGTTTGAATGACATTTGTATCCTGGTATTCTCCGAATGCTGTTTCCTCAAACTTCATTATATCCAGCATGTCCGCTTCAGCCTGGCTAGCTCCTCCAATCGGCTGATTCTGTAGGTACCGCATCACCATGAGTACTGAAGCCTCTTCACAAAACTCTTTATACGGTAGCTCCCAGTTAGCACTTGGGGCTTGAGCTGTAAATGGAACAGCCAGGTTAGCTTCAGCCGGCAGGCTTGCTACATCAACAGGTTCAGTATCAGAAGAAGTTGGGAGAGATCCGTTTTTATATTCCTGCGCAGCGGGAAGTTGAGAGCGTTCAATTCCGCGCTGGAGATCAAAGCGGTATTGCCACGCCAAAACACCGCCAGCAATGATTGCGGCGGCTACTATTCCGACTATAATTCCTGCCTTACGCATACCTACAAAATATCTGTACCAACCGTATACCTCAAGAGTTCTTCGCTTGTAACAGATTGAATGGCCTGTGAAGTACCTCCGCGAGCCTCGAATATATCCCAGGTCGTGACCCACTGTCGCGTGTTTGTGCTTATATCAACTTCCCACACCTTGATGTCGCCTATTACTCGAATCCACGTGCGCGGCGGCAGTACCACGACGGCGTGGTGATTGAGAGCACTCCAGTTATGCATAAATTCTTCTGTAGACCAGGACATGTGTCCGTCTATGGGATCGATTAAGTAAAAGTGGGTGGGATTGTCTGCAGTGCCATCAAATCCGTACACAATACGAGTATGTTCACCGTTTACTGCTTTTATACTCTCCCCCGCAGGCGTCCTCCAGCTATGTACTGCACGCCGGCCGTAATATCCCCAAACAATTACAGGGTTGCCAGAATCAATATGGCGGGCGACTTCGCTGGCTGATCCGTGTTTTATAACATGGGTGGGAGCGTAATCATTACCAACCTTAGCAATTGGATCCCAGTACACGCCATACCCGGTACCTAACATGGTTCCGTTAATAATACCTACAAACCCTTCATTCGGGTTGCCCCACACGCCTGCTTCCTTCGGTGTCGGGTCAAATGGTAGTTTGGCAATCAATTCGCTTTCCGATACGTCCACACCGTGGGCACCAAGTGCCATTTTGAGAGTTGCAATCTCGCAGCTTAATGAATGTTCCTGGCGGTGGAATGAAACAGGGAGTCGCACTGAGGCATCGGCAGCCAGTGGCGGCATGAGAAGGATGCTGAGTGTGCCTAGAGTTGCACCGAGATGCCGAAAGACCATAACTATTGTATTATAGCACGAAATTACGGCTTTTGCAAGGAGTTTGGGTGCTATTTGTTACCCTTGATGCGTTTTTCTAGTCCGTCCAAGAACTTGTTGAGCTTCTTACTTTGAGCTATGTCCCGTGAAAGTTTTATATATTTCAAAGAGTTCCTTGTTTGATTTGCTTTGTACAAACTACTTGCGAGCCAGGCATATGCCTCACCCTTCGTTTTTTGATCAAGCCCTAAAGCAATAGCTTTTCTATAATACGGAATCGCTTCTTTTTCGCGACTGTTATTATCGTGGAAAAGAGCAAGCTCATAGTACGTCCTAGCTTTATCCTTTTGAGTTTTTGCTTCTGCAACCCTTGCCTCGAGCTGTTTTCTGTTACGACGCTTCATTGCAGGGTATATGAATTAAGGTAAAGCTTCTTTTGAATAGCCTGAAGATGCATGCTTAAGAATCCACTTAGCTATATTTATCGCCGTTCGTTCTGGTGTGGTTTCCGATGTATCAAAAACTTTGCATGCATACTCCTTACAAACCTCCCGCAAGTTCGCAGCAAATGCGACATTCCGCGCTACGCTCTCTTCTACTGAAAGTCCTGTCGTCCTCGCCCAATCTAACTGCGCCTCTTTGGTAGATAGCCTGGCAACAAATCTCTTTTTTATCTCTGCGGGAGACACATTAAGAAGTAGATAATGCGGATCTATCTTCTCTAGAAGCTCCGTATTCCTTGCTACTTCGCTTGGGACTGAGATACCACAGATAACTGTATTCTTATCCTGCTTTGCATTTTCAATCCCTATTCGTATCCAATGTGCAGTCTCCTCTCTTCTCCATTCCGCAGTAACATTATCGGGAACACCCCGTTCGTCAAAATCGTAGACAAGGAAGTTTTCAGGAAGATTATTTTTTATATGTGGAATAAGGGTTGTTTTGCCTGAGGTACTGACTCCTGTGATAAAAAATATGTTTCGCTTGGTCATCTGTGGAGTATGTGAATGTAGTTAAGAGCCCGCATCCTTAGGAATTTTGCTTAGCTCGGAAACAATATCACTAATACTCTCATATTCAATTATCGCCTCAGCAATTCCTCGCACACTGTCCTTGATATCTGTCCCCTTCTTTGTGATTAGAATAACCTTTTTATTCATCGCATAAGCTATACCCGCCTCCACTGCCCGTCCCGTTGGCTTATCTGTCATATCCAACAAAAGATAGTCTGACCTTTGTATTTCCTCAGCGGTACGCTTCATTAAGTCGCGTGGATTATCAAACACCTTGCCATAGTTTTCTATATCCCGAATGAAGCAGAAATCTTCAAAACCAGATTCCCTTACTACAGAACAAAGGCCCTCAATCTCGTCTTTGTTTCTGCCATGCTCAAACGAAGCAGTGATGAACATCCGCGACATAGGCTATTGATCCCAAAAGGCACACCCTGTTTTATACGACTCAATATATCTCGCCGAAGGAGCAAATAGTGGTTGAGGAAGATTATCCAAATCATACCAACCCCACCCTTCTCGCTTATTAGGCTCAAGCACTTGTGGCTCACCACTTTCCCACTCAGCTAACAGTCCAATATCGATGTAATGCTTGGGTGCGTATTCGGTTATGTTACTCAGACATAAAAAGCGAATGTTCTTAATCGTAATACCCGCTTCCTCCATAGTTTCTCGGCGAGCAGTTTCAAACAGAGATTCTAAGTGCTCAACGTGACCCCCCGTGTTGGCATATTCTCCACTGCCATGTGCATTCTTGCGTCGTCCAAGTAATACTTTTCCGTCTTTAAGAACCATGACACCAACCCCCACCTTGGGATAATGTGAACCTATATCAATAACTGCGGCATTCACTGGCTGGCCCTTGATGCTCATTTCGTTAACGTTGGTATTAACAGCTTAGAGCCTGTAAACATTGATCCTTAGCGGGCCCTTGCAGCTGGTTACAAGCAGCGCACTGACTTTGTTGAACCTCTTCTGTTGTCACGTTAAGTTGCTGTACCTGTTGAGTAATATCTACAAACTCCTTGTCAGACGGTAGATTGAACATGCTGTTGTCAACGATCCATGGTCGGCAGCTGTAATCAACGTTTTCATCAAGTACAGCCTGTGGATTAGCTGTATCTGATGGTGTAGCCGCCTCTTCATCTGTAACAGTAGTCTTGGTGCCTTGCGGCAGTTGGTCAGACCAAAAGTAATTAACATCACCCTCCTGAACAACGTGAGCATCCATTTGCATGCCGTCTGCTTGACTTAAGGTGAAATCACCACGAAACCGCTGTCCCTGTCCAGCTACATATACCGTTCCGCTTGTAGTACCAGCTTCATCTGTGCGATTAAAGGTACAGGTGAGATTCTGCCCACTTTGAAGAAGATCTGTCACAGTACCGCTTAAACTGCTTCCCTCAGATTCAGTCGTTTGCTCCGTACTCTGGTTACTTTCTGTTGAAACGGCGCTTTCCTCACCTTCCTGGCCTTGGCGGGTAAAGTAAATTCCGGCGCCAATAGCGACCACGGCGACTACTACGATTACGAGAGGGGCAATAAAGCCTTTTTGATTCATATATTTCACTGTAAACGGTGAGCTTCTGGTGTCAATGATATTACCAATTAGGAAACTGCCTTGAGGATTTTCATCCTAGCCTAATGCACCTATAATTGCTCCGGCAGCCAATAGTGTTACAAGCATGTTACCGGCACCAATCCAGAAGAGTGTCATGCTGCCGCCCCAGATAGCGCTGCCGAATTGTACAGGCACTACGAAACCAACCCATGCCAGGAGGGCTGTAGAAATTCCGCTACTAACGCTCAGGTCTCCTCTTTCGGCTATAAACAAGGCTAGGACGTAAAACATTACCAAGCTGGCAATGAGCTGCATGAAGTAGAGCTTACCCATCTTTTTCTTTTCTTCTGCTTGCTTCTCTGCGCTCCATTTGTCCATGCCCGCGGCTTTCTGGAACGTTTTACCGAATAACGGGCCGTACCAAACACTGCCTACGACCATAGAGGCTATTGCTGCTGCTATTAACGATATATAACTAACTGGCATAAAGGTTTTATAAAGGGTTAAATATGACTTTATTATCTACCTAAAGTCATATCTTTTTCCAGTCTTAGCAAGCTCAAGCTCTCCTTGCTCTATAACTTACTAATCCACTGATGCCCCGGATGAGTGTCCTGTATGGCTTCCTTCAGCCACATCTTTGCATCTGATGACAACTCGCCAAGAATTGCCTCAAAATCCTCTTCGTCATGCGGTCTAACCGTTTTTGCCTTGTAAAGAAGCGATATTTCAGGTGCCCAGTACGGCAAGTTATCTCTGTAGCGTATGAGTTTTTCTTTTGGGAAATGCACCCTATCATTTCGCCGGTAGATCCAAGATGTCTCATCTGAATCATTTAGTAAGAACTCTACTTCCTTGCTGTCTTTGCGCGCCCTCGTCTCGTGGATAGGCTTTTCTAGATACTCCCCCTCTTTCCACTCCACTATATCTCGGCTATCTGGAAGCACTTTAAAGAAACTCCAATCACCTAAATACGTTTGTAGCTCCAGCTGGTCTTCACGGAAGGTACCAATATCTACGTCCTTATGATCGCGGGTTTTTCTGCCCAGCTCTAAGTCGATTGCCCAACCGCCACAGATAAACCAAGGATTTTGAAAATCTTGCATGATTTCATACATCTCGTTCAGTGGAGCAAATTCATTATTCATGTTTATTAGTCATGAAATCTACTTACCTCGAATTCGTTACCAAAAGGATCGGCTAACGTAACGCTTTTTATATCAGGATCGTCTAATCCGTCATGAACAAGAGTAGCTCCTAGTTTCTGAGCGCGCTCTACATATGCCAACACCTTATCGTCAGCAAACTCAAACACGGGCACGCAGTTGCTACCCGTATATTCATCTCCAGAATCATTCAATAATAGACCGAAGCGAATATTGTCAGTCATGAACTCATGCCAAGTATCAAACTTTTTATGTGATTCAATTTCAAGAAAAGACTGCCAGAATTCTACGGCTTTTGGCATGTTAATTACTTTTAAGTAAATGGTTCTGACTTTCATTTGTAAGAAATATAAATTAAGTTAAGACGTTTCAGTAGCCCTGGGGAGGTTTTGCTTTTGATGTTATTTTATCAAGGTTTAACTCCTCTAGCTGTTTTGTTATTCTATCCGCTTCTTGATTAAACATAGCAGAATTCTTCTTACCCATTAATTCGTGAATATGAACCTCAGTTTTTGGAAAGTCGTTTTTATACATCTGGTTAACATCTTTCCAAGCGATTCCTTTTAATAATTCCGCAACCGAGCTGTCGTATTTAACTACCCCCTTCTTCATCAGGAATGCAATTGAGGGGTATCCTAAATACCCCCGCCAGTATGAACCATTGTCATTGGCTGTAATGGCATTTTTCTCTCGGTCATACTGAACTATATACTCCTTGTTACCGCTTGAAGAGATAACCCTGGCTGTATCGCCATCTATCTTTATGCGTCCATTCCCCACTGCACCAAGAGCTTCGTATATTTTAATCCTTGGTGGTAGCTTCCATTTCATTGGCAGGGGTTTAGAGGCTAAGGTAGAACCTTATTGGAACACTTTTAATGCAGTTGACAACGCTTACGATTTTTCCCGCATAACCTCACTTGCTAGACTGGGTGTTATTTCTTCTACACTCTCAACTATTATATCAGCGTCTTTTAC
>JBBEDC010000007.1:0-7710 GCA_040881505.1 Candidatus Anderseniibacteriota bacterium | reverse complement strand
CCATCAAAGCGTTGACAAGGTTATGCTTTTACCATATTATACACAGTCCCCGTTTTTCCTGCACACTAGCAAAGAAGGAGTCAGCATGGCTATGCCACTTGATTTAGTACTCGTTCGCCACGGCGAAAGCGAAGGCAATATTGCAAACCAACGTTCTCGCGCAGGCGACAACAGCGCGTTCACGCCAGAATTCAAGGAGCGCATCGGCGCCATGTGGCGACTGACGAAACTCGGTCGTGCTCAGGCACTGGCAGCTGGTGAATGGATTCAATCCAACATCGGGCAGCGTTTCGACCGCTACTATGTGTCGGAGTACATCCGCGCCAAGGAGACCGCAGCTTTCCTCAAACTGCCCCTCGCAGAATGGTTCTGCGACTTCTACTTGCGGGAGCGAGACTGGGGGGAGATGGACGTCTGCCCTGACGATGAGCGCCAGCGCCTTTTCGCAGAGTCGCTTCGCCGTCGGCAGGTGGACGGATTCTTCTGGACGCCGCCCAACGGCGAATCGTTGGCTCAACTCTGCCTGCGTGTTGATCGGGTGATCGACACGTGGCAACGGGAGTGTAGCGACAAGCGCATCATCGCTGTGTGCCACGGCGAAGTGATGTGGGCGTTCCGAGTCCGCCTGGAGCGACTGTCGCAGCAACGTTTCCGCGAACTCGACACCTCCCGCCACGCTCACGACCGTATCCATAACTGTCAGATTCTGCACTACACACGCAGAAGTCCGGTAACGGACACCACTACGCCGTACTACTCGTGGATGCGGTCGATTTGTCCGACAGATCTGAGCATGTCCCGCAACGAGTGGGAACGCATCGAGCGCACTCGGTTCTCAAACCAGGAACTGATCCAACAGGTAGAGCAAGTTCCACAGCTGGTCAGTTAAAAGCACCTTCCATAAGTGTCCATCCTCAACGCCGCTCGGATCCCACCCCGAGCGGCTTTTCTTTATGCTGTTTTTATACAACGCCGCGCGAACGTATTGTATAAATGAAAGTTTGATACATGGTTCCGGGATAGGGATTCGAACCCCAATTTCTAGGACCAGAACCTAGCGTCCTGCCGTTAGACGATCCCGGAATGTTATCTTGTTGTACTGAAAAAGTATGGAATTAGCAAGTTTAAGTTGGTTTTCTATTCATGCTCTCGTATAGTTAAAAGTATGAATATTTACATTGCCGCAGATCACAACGGATTTGAGATGAAAAATGAACTGGTTAGCTGGTTAAAGGAGCAGGGACATACCGTAACCGATATGGGTCCGGAGAGTTTTGATAAGGAAGATGACTATCCTGACTTTGGCATTAAAGTAGCTACAGCGGTGGGGGAGAATCCCAAGGAAAACTACGGCATTCTCTTGTGCGGATCTGGAGTTGGAATGTCGGTTATAGCCGGCAAAGTACCGGGGGTACGAGCCGCCTTAATTCACGACCCCGTTATCGCTGAAGCCGCTCAACGCGATGACGATATCAATGTCCTATCTTTAGGCGCTTCATATATTTCACTAGAGGAAGCGAAAAACGTAATCACTGCCTGGCTGAATACTCCATTCTCTGGAGAAGAGCGCCATAAGCGCCGGATCCAGAAAATTGCAGAATATGAGGATAAACACTAAGGCGGCTTGGATAGAAGTTGTGCATACTAAAAGTATTAGTTCTTAACGTATTGTCCTTATGGCATCTATCGAGATCGTTCCCGCTATATTACGCAAAACATTTGAAGGCATTCAAGAAGATTGGAATCTCATTGAAGACGCGGCGCTACATATCCAACTAGATGTAACAGACGGCATCTTTGCGGGTGAGGGAACATTTCGAGAAGTGAGAGAGTTTAAGAAGTTGCGAGATAGCGACAAAATTGAGCTGCACATGATGGTGCACACGCCAGCTAATTTCGTCGATGACATTATCGACCTCAATCCAGCCAGATGCGTATTCCATCTAGAAGCATTCGAGGGAACGAACGATATTGAATTTGTGTACAAGAAATTGCGCGAAGGGACGCAATCCGAGTTAGCCTTGGCTTTGAACCCCGACAGTCCGAATGAACGACTAGAGGAACACCTTTCACTAATAGATTACGTCCTCTTTATGGGCTACAACCCCGGGTGGGCGAACCAGCCAATCAATCCGGTGGTATATACCAAGATCGGACAGTTTAAGGATAAGCATCCAGATATACGCATTGCAGTAGACGGTCATGTTACTAAAGATACGGTTGAAGACTACGTCAAAGCAGGTGCTACGATATTATGCTCCAACACTGCCATTTTCGGTGGAAGCGATCCGGTAGAAAATTACAAACAACTTCAACTGCTTGCACAAGCCGCAGCTTGACACGAGTAGCACTAGCGGTACGGTAGAAAGGCAATCACGGATGGTTGCCTTCTCGGTGCGCCCGGAGTGGCTGGGCGGCTTGCCTGGCAGCAATTCCTGCGCCCAGTTCACTCCGGGTGTTTGCAACTATCTTCCCCTGGTATACAAGTGGAGAGTTCTTCATTCCTCTTCCTTGCATAACCAGGGATTTTTTCTACAGACATGTAAGTCTTGCATGGTATACTTGGAGTCATTATGCAAAAGCTGCACAGCCTTCCTGATTTGAATCGAATGGCCAACACCATTCGCAAAGACATCATCACCATGCTCATCGCCGCTGGGTCCGGTCACAGTGCGGGTCCGCTGGGCTTAGCCGATATTGCGACAGCGCTGTATTTCAATGTTTTAAACCTAGATCCGAAGAAAAAGAATGATCCGGATCGAGATCGACTGTACATCTCACCGGGGCATACTGCGCCTGTGTGGTACGCAGTGTTAGCTCGTGCCGGGTTCTTTCCAGTTGAAGAGCTCAAAACATTACGTAAATTAGGCACGCGCCTGCAAGGACATATGGATCGGCTAACAGTCCCTGGGGTAGAAAGCAGCGCTGCTAGCTTAGGGCAAGGGCTATCTATTGCCTGTGGCAGCGCCTATGCCGCTCAAGCTGACGGAAAGAACTACCAAACGTACGCCATTCTCTCTGACGGAGAACACGATGAAGGATCAATCTGGGAGGCAGCTGCTTTTGCTGGGCATTACCGACTACAGCATCTAACCGCCATCATTGACCGTAACAATATTCAGATTGACGGACCGACAGAAGATATTATGACGAAAGAACCATTGCGTGATCGGTATGAAGCGTTTGGTTGGCACGTGATTGATATTGACGGACATAATATCGAAACGATCATTGATGCCTGCAATGAAGCGGTAGCCATTGTCGAAAAGCCTGTCTGCATTATCGCGCACACCATTCCTGGAAAAGGCGTCGACTTTATGGAAAATGATTACCGTTGGCACGGGGATCCGCCTGGAAAACGTGAAACCGAACGCACGCCAGGGAAAGACGAACAGGGAGCCGATGCCCTCAAGCAGCTACGTACCTTGGACGGAAAGATTGATAACATGGATTTGTAATATATGCCGCTTACCAAAACAGCTCACCTTAGCTCCAAGGTATTTAGTAAAGATATTGAACAGATTCCGACCCGCGACGGGTATGGAGTTGGTTTAGTTGAGATAGGGGAGCAGTACGATAACGTATTTGTGTTATGTGGGGACCTATCGGAATCTACTCGCAGCGCAAAATTTAAAGAACGATTTCCTGAACGGTTTGTTCAAGTCGGCGTAGCGGAACAGAACATGGCTAATGTGGCCGTGGGGCTAGCTCTAAATGGGAAGATTCCATTCGTATCTACGTATGCCGTATTTACTCCGGGCCGCAACTGGGACCAGATTCGTATTTCCACCTGTTACAACAACGCCAACGTAAAATTCGCCGGTGCCCATACCGGAATTTCTGTTGGCCCTGACGGCGCAACGCACCAAGCTATGGAAGACATTGCCTTAACCCGAGTGCTACCCAGAATGACGGTGCTCGTACCCGCTGATATGGAAGAGACGCGAAAAGTGGTCCACGCAGCAGCTGAACTAACAGGTCCGGTATATTTCCGATTTGCCCGCGCTGCTTCTCCAGCGTTTACTACCACCAAGACGCCGTTTAAAATTGGTAAAGCGCAAACATTCCACGACGGATCCGATGTCGCCATTATCGGCGCCGGTCCGATTATTCATTCCGCACTGCAAGCTGCGCACCAGTTAATCGAACAGGGGATATCTTGTAAGGTCATAAACTCCGTGAGTGTTAAGCCGATTGATGAGGATGCGATTGAAAAAGCAGCGCGAGAATGCCGGGCGGTAGTTACCGTAGAAGAGCATCAGGTTATGGGTGGCGTTGGCAGCGCTGTCGCAGAAGTATTAGCGAAAACATATCCCGTCCCGATTGAGTTCATCGGTATGCAAAATTTATTTGGAGAATCGGGTGAGCCGGCAGAGCTTTTGAAGAAATACAAAATGGACACCGAGGCGATTGTAGGAGCAGTCAAGCGAGTACTGAAACGAAAGCGGTAAGAATATTTTGTATCGCCTCAAATATCCCTTGAAGGAGTATGAGGAAGTGTGATAAAGTTGGGGTAGGAACGTAAGTGGACAGCTCCTTCAAACCCATCTTCGCCTACAGCAGGCGAACCCCCTTGCTCCTTGAAAGGATGCACAAGTGACGATCTCGCGATCCGGTGTTGAGCAGCGTTCTCCAACCGACCCAGCAAGCTCAGTGGAGGTTCTCCAATACCTGCCGCAGTATGTGGCAAAGAAGGAAGCGCAAGGAGATTCTCAGCGTCTCCCTTCATCTCCACCTCCGCAGCCCATCACCGAGAAAGAGGATTTTCGCTGCTACATGGGCAGCCACGAAGCGCGACAAGACAAGATCAAGCGGATTCGAGAAGAGTAATCTTCCTTCGACGACTTCGCATCTCTTCTCTAACCACTTCTGTAAACTTCGCGGACGACTTTCTCACACGTTGTGAAAAAAGTCGTCCGCTTTTCTTTTTTTACACACATATACGCTATGCTATATACATGCTACCGATCAAAACCATCCTTCTTATCGTAGGCGTTTGTGTCGCTGTTGTTGCCGGAATCCTTTTCGCACTTGGAAGAATGAATGGCGCGCCTACTGGCGGGCCGATAAACCCCACGGCTATTTCTGAAATTTTAGTTGGAGTACGGTCTGGAGAAAACATAATGGATCCGGCCAATCCTCACATTCGGCAAAAAGATTCGTACGGTGCCGGAGAGCCAATTATGGTTCGCGTTACCACAACAAACGCAGTTAGCGCTCCATACACGCTTTCAGCTCGGCTTCTGACCCAGAATCGAACAGTTATTCCTCTAAATCCAGGGCAAGTAACACTCCAACCAGGTACAAGCACGTTTTGTTGTTGGACGATTGAAGAGGCCGGACAGTACACCTTACAGCTGTTTCGACCAGAGGGGGTTATAACAGGAGTGCCGCTTACTATTACACAAGTGAATGAAGGGCAAAGACCGCCACAGCTTTTGCGATGATGGGGCGTGGCTGTGATTGCTAGTATTTAGATATGAGCTGGACGTCAGTTCGAATCCGATCTCGGTAGCTACCAACTTTCCTGCTTCGTATATAGTTAAAATATGAGTAGTTCGACTAAACAAAAGCTAATGGCTTATCAAAAGAAGAACATATATCTATTTCATGGATCGTCTCGTTATGTAAAAGAATTGGAGCCACGACAACCGCTGACTTGGAATGAGGAGACTCAACAGATGCTACTGGACGGTAATCCGGCAGTCGTAGCAACTTCTTTTGTAGATATTGCTATTTTTAGGGCAGTGATAGCTAGAGAGGGATGGAGTACTTTTGGATATGACGGTAAGAATTTTTCCTTTGAGGCTAGTGAAAAAACCATAGAACAATCAAGAAAGACCATAGGATATGTTTATGTCTTATCAAAAGATAGTTTTGAAAAGGTAAATTCAATGGAATGGCGTTCTGCTGAAAAAGTGAAACCGATCAAGGTGATAGAGGTAGGCTTTGAAGATCTTCCACAAAATATTCAGATAGTTGAGAAACAAAGTTATTCTGAATCTTCACCCAATCCAAAGTTCTAAACGTGTCCAATAGGGGGAGCAAGCACCGTATCTTCGAATTTGTTGCTATGATACTGTTTCTGAGTGAATCAGATAAAGAAATATATCAGAAGTCGTCTTCCCAAAGACCATCAAATGGAAGGTTCGGCTACCGATGAGCAAATAACCCATTTCACATCCCTCATACAAAATAAAGATGTTAAAAGCATAGCCGAGATTGGGTTTAATGCTGGGGTATCATCATGCGCATTTCTCGAAGCATCTCCAGAAGTGCAAGTAATCTCGTTTGATACTGGTGAGCATGTATACGTTCAAGATGCAAAGAAATACATTGACGCAACATTCCCAGGTCGTCATACGCTTCTACTGGGTAACTCAAAAACTACTGTACCGAAATTCGCAAAGGATCACTCCAGCACTTCATTTGATCTCATATTCATTGACGGAGGGCATGACTTTGAAACTGCCAAAGCTGATCTGATCAACATGAAAAAACTAGCCACGCCTAACACTATTCTAATATTTGACGACCTAACTCCTTGGCATTCATGGGGGATTGGTCCTACTAAGGCATGGCTTGAGGCATTGCAAAGCGGCCTTGTTATACAAGAAGAGTTGTTTAAAGACGGTAAGGTCGTTGATGCTATTGAGCCTCCTGGTAAGCGGAGCTGGGGAGTGGGAAAGTATTTATTTTAAAGATAGCTTCATCAGGTTCGGAAGACGTCCTGGTCTGCGAGCTGACAAAAATCTTTAAAGATGTTTTAGTAGAATCACTATGGAATATGTAGATGCACTTACCAGTCTAGGTAAGGAAACGGGAGAGAAGGTGTCAAAAAAAGAGGCTCACGAGAAAGGGGTTTGGCATCGGACAATTCATATTTGGATTGTAAATTCCAATGGAGAAATACTTATCCAAAAACGTGCTCCTGGAAAGGACGTAAACCCAAACAAGTGGGGCGTGTCGAGTATCGGAGGCCACATTTCATTTGGTGATGACGCAGTTGTTACGGCAATTCGTGAGGCGAAAGAGGAGCTTGATTTAGATATAGAAGCAAGTGACTTAGAGTATCTTTATTCAACTCCCCACCAAATGGCCGATAAAGAAGGTGGGTTAAATGTAAGGCACATTGATGAGTCTTTTCTTGTAAAGGAAGAGGTTGAGCTTGATAAACTTGTGCTGCAAAAGGAAGAGGTCTCAGACGTAAAACTTATACACTTCAAGGAGTTAGAAGCTGCCATAAATCAAAGTAACCTAGGTTTCTCACAGCACGAAGAGTACCCTAAATTATTTAAAACACTTTCTCAAATGTTTTAAGGAATATATTCAATACCGATAGCTTCTTCTCAATCCCCACCCAATCCAGAGTTCTAAACATGCCTAATAGAGAGAGCTGAGTTGATTTAATTGCCGACGCCATGGTCTGATTGTCAGCGACAAGAACAGTCGACCTGGACCCTCGCGTTCTGCCTGTCCTATACTGGGGACATGACGATTAAGAGACTGGACCACGTCAGCGTCGTCGTCGACGACCTTGCAGCCGCTATCGCTTTCTTTTCCGCGCTCGGTTTGGAGCTGGAGGGTGAGGCAGCGGTCGAGGGAGAGTGGGTAGACCGCGTCAACGGAATCGAAGGTGTCCAAGCCGACATTGTTGCGATGCAGACCCCCGATGGACACGGGCGGCTTGAGCTGACGAAGTTTCGCAAT
>JBBEDC010000006.1:6780-7943 GCA_040881505.1 Candidatus Anderseniibacteriota bacterium | reverse complement strand
CTCCGAAGCTTTTGGAGCGCTAATACAATATTCCTGCTCCTGACTATATCGAAGTACAGTAGAATACTCTTCCGGACAACTCGTGTAATCACCACAGCTACCTATAATTCCGGCGATAGTATTAATATCATTCAGCAGGATGTAGAGCTGATCCTGAATATTTTTATCTTCAACCCAGTCTTCATAACTGCCCCCATTGTTGTCATATGCAATTTCTGCCTGCCACCGAATCTGCCCCACTCCACTCTGAACTTTACGATCTTGCGCCAGTTGACGACTCCGACCCGCTGCTCCTAAAACCAATATAGCCAGGATACCGATAATAGCGATAACTATTAATAACTCAATGAGAGTAAACCCCTGTCTTCCAACATATACGACACGCTGTGACATGTATGTATAATATCACATTGCCTACATAACAGAACACCTGCGGTTTTCCGCAGGTGTTCGTTGCAATGGGAGTAAATACCTACTTACCCACAAGCGAGATCCGATGCTGTTGCACAGTTTCCCGCTGCAGTTGCAGTACTGTCGAACTCACCGGTCGCATCAACACAGATATATTGACCTGCTGTCTTGAGCGCAGCGCTCATACAGAATTGACTTGCAGCCGATTGAGCAACTACATCTGAATTGTCAATGTTCTTGGTACTGATATCAGTAGTTAGTGATGTAACAGAGTTACTAATCTCTGATGTCTTACAAGTAGTAGCGTCTGGTGCATCAATACAACCTGCCCAACCAGCATACGATGAGCCGTTAGAGTCATAGTATACCTCAGCCAGAGTACGAAGCTGTCCAATGCTGGACTTGATACCTGCATCATTTGCCTTATCACGCGCATTACCCAAAGCTACTAATACAAGAGCAGCCAAGATACCAATGATGGCGATAACCACCAAAAGCTCGATGAGGGTAAACCCGCGCTGGTTTTTCTTATTCATATCCCTCACCTCCCTTCAATGTTTTGTTAGTTGTTTTCCACATACGACCTTCGGTTAGTATACCCTAATTTGAGATGTTTAAATAACCAGTACGAGGTTGTAAATCGGCAGTAATACAGCGCCCACTACAATCCCAACTCCAATACCCAAAACAACAATCAAGAGCGGCTCTAAGAGAACGGTAATAGTTTCCAGCATTGAATCCACATCGCGCTT
>JBBEDC010000006.1:1731-6680 GCA_040881505.1 Candidatus Anderseniibacteriota bacterium | reverse complement strand
GCAGCGATAACGGTAAGAACTGCCATAATAATCCAGTATGACTGCATGAAGGTTACAACCGCGATCAATACGCGCGTAGGCCACGGCAGCTGTACTCCCGAGTCATCGAATAGCGCAATTAACTGAGGCAACACGAATGTAAACATGATAATAGTTAATACCACCACTACCACTAACACGAAAATCGGATACGCCATCGCAGCCCGTACCTTGCGCATAAAAGTGTAGTCCTGCTCCAAATATTCCGAAACAGATTCCAGGGACTCGCTTAAACGTCCGCTGACCTCACCCGTTCGCACGATTCCAAGAATGAACGGGGTAAAGGCTTTCGGGTGTTTCGTCATCGCGTTCGACAGCGACTCCCCTGCCTCAATGTCATACGCCATCTCCTCCAATATTTTCTTGAACGCTGGCTTTTGGACCTGCTCTTCAATAGCACGTAAAGTTTCAATAATTGGAACACCAGCTCGAATCATTGAAGACATCTGTCGTGTAAATAGAATGAGGTCCTTGGTAGAGACAGAGAATGTTTTCATCTCCCGCTCCCAAAACGGGGCATCATCTGCCGCCTCAACGGAGACAGGCTCCATTCCATGCGATTTCAAGAGGCTGATAGCACGCTCTTCATTAGCGGCACGCAATGTCCCTTTGGTCATCTTGCCGTTCTCGTCTCGTGCTTCGTAGGTGTACTGCGCCATATTATTTGTTTAAACGCTTAGTAGAAGAGAAGTAAGGCTGAGCATCTTCCAGTCGCACTGCCCCGGCATCAATCAGTGCTTGAAGGCTCGCGTCGAGTGTCTGCATGCCTACATCAGAACTTGTCTGAATTATACCAAGAACCTGGTGAACATTTCCTTCACGGATAACATTTCGGATAGCAGTCGTGGTCATCATGATTTCCACAGCTGGAATACGTCCACCGGCAGTCCACGGCAACAGGCGCTGAGAGATAACTCCCGATAAAGCATTCGCAAGCTGCGAGCGAACTTGGCGCTGCTGTTCCGGCGGGAAGGAATCAATCACACGTTCAATCGTTTGTCCGGCATCATTCGTATGCAGCGTGGCATAGACCAAGTGTCCGGTTTCAGCAACGGTTAAAGCTGTCTGCATTGATTCAAGGTCTCGAATTTCACCGATCATGATAACGTTCGGGTCCTGACGCAGCGTGGACCTAATGGCTGAAGCGAACGAGGCAGCGTCGTGCCCGATTTCTCGCTGGTCAATAATTGATCGCTTATCAGCAAACTGATATTCAATCGGATCCTCAATGGTAATAATGTGTTCCTGTCGGTTCTGGTTGATATAGTCGATAAGGGCTGCAAGGGAGGTTGATTTACCGTGTCCGGCTGGTCCTACCATTAGTACGAATCCTTGCTTTAATTCAGCAAAGTGTAAGATCTGTGGCGGTAGATGCAGCTCTTCAATCGTCCGAATATCCGTCGGAATCAAACGCAGCGCAGCTGAAAGCTGGCCCAAATGCGAGAAAACGTTGACACGAAAGCGTGTACCGGATGCAATCGCGTATGAAAAATCGCTCTGGTGCCACTTTGCTAATTCTTCTTGTGATGCGGTGTTGGTACCAACGAGAGTCTTGATCATCTCATCAGCCTCTTCTTTTGTAATAGGACTTTCCCCTACCGGACGCAGTCCGCCATCGACACGGAAGAATGGCGTACGCCCTTCAGTTATATGAATATCTGATGCTCCAGCTTGTTCAGCTTCTTTGAGTAAATCGTCAATCGTTCTCATAGCACCGTTCAATAACGTACGTTACACCGAGCGCTTGCGCACTCATGAAGGATAAAGTGATTACGTATTAGTATACACCGAGCAGCGTCTTTAAAAAACTGCTCATCTACCTACCTCCCTAAGAAGTAGGCTTTTCTCCTTTCCCGGCAAGAATTTTCTTGATCTTGTCCACAACTTCGCTTGGCGTGTAATGCGCTTTAATAATGTAGTCATCCGCCCCGAGCTTTATTCCCCGCTCCACATCCGGCTTCTGTCCTAAGTTTGTCAGCAATATGATTGGCAGCTGAGCCGTGCGGTTGTCCTTGCGAAGCGCTTCAAGAATTTCAAATCCATCCTTCTTAGGCAACACAACATCCAACAGCACCAGATCCGGCAGCGGATCCTGTTGCAGCCGCTCCCACGCGGCCTCCCCGTCTTCTTTCAGTTCAACATTGTATCCCAAACTTGTGAGCTTAGTCTGATACATTCCGGAGATAAAGGAGTCATCTTCGACGAGTACAATTGATACGTTCTCTGCCATAGCAAGTATTAGGTGTTAGAAACTACGTCTTGAGAAGTAACTCTCATCACATCTTCGTACAGGACTTCGCCATTCAAGGCTTTAAGGATACCATCCTGACGCATCGTGATGAGACCTTCCCGCATAGCAATATCCTGAAGTGTATCATATCCCGCGTCGTTGTTCATCACTTCTCGAAAGGCACGACTTACTGGGATCGCTTCAAAAATCGCTAGTCTTCCGATTGACCCCCGCTCCTGACAGACTGGACACCCCGGGCTTTCATACAACACCTTTGGACTCTTCTGATTTTCCGTTTCTTTGTGCTGGTCAGGGATTGACGCTATATCCTGCACAATTTTCTCTCTCATATTAGGGCTAAGCTCTACTTCTTGCTTGCAATCCTGACATAGTCGACCCACTAGACGCTGCGCTGCTAGCACCCGCAGGCTCGCTGCCAACAAAAATGGATCGATACCCATATCCACCAGACGAGGAACTGTACCGACAGCGTCGTTGGTGTGGATAGTTGAAAGTACCAAGTGTCCTGTCAGTGATGCATGCACTGCCAATTCAGCCGTCTCCTTATCACGAATCTCCCCCACCATAATAATGTCGGGGTCCTGACGCAACATACTGCGTAACCCGGAAGCAAAACTTAGACCAATCTCTGGATGAATCTGCGTTTGGTTTACACCCTCTACTTCATATTCCACCGGGTCTTCTAGAGTTACGATATTTGTATCCGGGGAATTCAGCTGTGTAAGAGAGGTAAACAGTGTAGTAGATTTTCCAGCTCCTGTTGGCCCGGAGATAAGGATAATGCCGTGAGGCGAATGAAGCCCTTCTTCGAATCTCGCCTTCGACTCTCCCCGCAGTCCCAGCTCTTCAAACGACGGTGCCCCGCTAGACTTATCCAAAATACGAAGGGCTGCTTTTTCGCCAAAGGTTGTCGGCATTGTCGAGACACGAAAATCGTATGCCCTGCTATCCACTGTCGCTGAAAATCTTCCATCCTGCGGCAGGCGTGATTCGTCAATCTTTAGACTCGACAGAATCTTAACCCGAGATATTATCGCCGCATGAACTTTAAGCGGTAGAACAAGGGTAGTGTGTAAGTCACCATCAATACGATATCGCACCCGCAGCTCTCTCTCATTTGGCTCAATATGAATGTCAGATGCATGGCCTTCTATCGCATGGCGAATCATTACCGCAACAACCTTTGTTACTGGTGCCTCCTCCATAACCCGCTCTATATCTTTATCTTCCTTGCCTGAAACCTGACGGCCAGCATCCTCTAGCTCTTGCGTAAAGTCCGTCAACGCTCCCCCGATTTCCGCCTCTACTGCCGAAGATCCTCCCAGCGCCTTTTCTATACCCTCGGCCGATGCCAGATATATTTGCGGAACCATCCCCTTGCGCTTGGCAATAAACTTGATTGCTTCCTGTGCCTGAAAATCATCAGGATTTTCCATCGCTACGAACAGATCGTTCCCTTTTATATCAAACGCAACAAAACGGTAGGTGATGGCGGCTTTGCGGGATATGTCCTGCATGGCCTTTTCATCTATCGTAGCTTTGGTCAGGTCTACGTATGGAATGCCAAGAATTTCTGCCTGTACTTGCGCCAACGCTTCTGGAAACACCAAGCGTTCAGCCAGAATAATTTCTTCAGGAGCTTTATTCTCCTTATCAGATCGCGCCGCAACGCGCTCAACTTGCTCAACCTTTAACAGCCCTCGCTGCAAAAGTGCATCTAGTAGTTTGTTTTGAAATTCAGCCACAGCATGTATGCCCTCCACTCACTGGGCAAGCCTCACAAGAACGGATTAGCTTTGCCAGTTGTAACCGGGGGCTTAACAGGAAGCCGTCCGCTTTGAATAAGACTAACGTCAAGAGATGTATATCCAGACGTGTTCAGAACTGATGTGTTAAAAGTATTACCATTTGAACTTGCGGGCACACCCGTTAGCGGGGCTCCAACCCCCTGTCCCGGAGCTGCTGCATCCTCATCGCCTGGCAAATACAGCAAAACTACTGCGCTTGCAACGATAACTAATAATAAAATGCTACTTAAACTTATAATTAATACACGTTGGTTCATAGAGTCTTTTCAGCTTCTTGCATATAAAATATGACTTCCATTTGACCACCTAATGTATCGACCAACTCTGCGGTATCAAGGGAGATATTCAACACATCCATCAGTCGAGGGGAGCGCTCGAGACTAGTAAGAAAAGCTCTGAGTTGCTGATAAGAAGCCGAGACATTGAGAGAGAATCCAAGCGGCTGCACCTTACTTGGCAGCGCGATAGCTTCCCCTCTAGCACTAGCAGCATTAAATCGACTTCGAAGACCCGCAGATACATTCGATGCCCTATCAATCACTAGGCCTGATCCTGCAGCAGCTTCGTGAAGAATACGGAGTGCATCTTCCATCCGTTCTTCCGCTGGCAACATCACTTGCAGCCGAGCTTCGTGCTCCTCCTGAGTCCGCAATGCAGCAATTTTAAGATCGATAGTCTGCAAGAACCCTTCTCGCTCAGCAAGCTCTACTTCCTTTGTATCAATGGCGGCTTGAGTAATATCAATCTCACTCAATAGAGGACGAATTAACAAGAATATTATTGCAACTCCAATAAGAATTGCCCCACTAAGTGCGATATATGCTGAGTTAAGTGAACGTGTTGCTGCCATA
>JBBEDC010000006.1:0-1631 GCA_040881505.1 Candidatus Anderseniibacteriota bacterium | reverse complement strand
GCTGGCAAAAGTCGTTCCAGGTCCCCAAGGAGTGGATCAAGCGTAATGTGTCGATCCAACAATGCATCAAGGGCCACAAGCCTATTTTCAAACAACACAATCCGTTGCGCCTCTTCTTCAAGCTGCGCTATCTCCATGTTCACAGTTCGAATGCTAGCATCCACTTCATTTTCTTTCGCAATCAAGCTGCCGTGATACCACGCCAGACTTCCCCATACTCCACCAACTAGAACAACCACTACAATCGAAAGCAAAAGCAAATTGCGACGACGCTTTCGCATCTCAACAATGTACTGCGTACCTGGTGCTAAATTAATTGAAGGCATAGTGACATACGACCTCGTAAATCTTGTGAGTAGTATAGCACGAATTGGAATGCAAGTAATACACAGTCAACGTTATTGTACGAAACCACGTTGTGCCAACCCAACTGCAACGCCATACGTTGGGCCTAACAGCTGCAATTGATTCTCCAATTTTTCAGGGTATGACAATCCCTTCCAAGGGTTTCCAATCTGCACTACGTGTCCACTGCTTTTCGCCCAATAGTCTTTAATCATTTTCAAGTTTGCTCCTCCGCCAATCAAGACAGTCTTTTTAATCTGCCGTCCTTGCTGTTTGGAATATAACCCAAGCAGGTCGCCTGCTTTTTTAATCTGTCGATCCACTGCCGAAGCCGTTGCTGCCTTCTGTTTTTCGGGAGCGCTTTGATCGAGTCCGTGAGCATATTTATTTTTCTCAGCCTCTTCAATCGATATCCCCAGCGCGCCCGCAATCTCTTTAGTTATATCCTTCCCGCCATATTCAATTGTGTGAGACACCCGTGGCGTACCATCGTCAATAATGTGGTAGGTGGTCGCCTGATCACCAATATCAATAATGAGGGCACTTGAATTTACTTCCTGCAACAATGAACGTATTAAAGGGAATGTTTCCACCTCAAGAGCAAACAGCTTTAATCCTGTCCGCTTTACAACTTCCAGGTATCGATCGACAACTTTCTTAGGCGCTGCCGTTAAGAACACCGGCACTGGTCCATCCGCATTCTTCTCCGCATCCACTTTTTCATTTGCAGCTCCTGCCTGACCACTCTCATTCTTTTCATCCGTAGACATATGCGGCTGCTCCCCTAGGCGGCTCCACCCCAGAACCATTTCTTCAAGGTCTGCCGGGACTACGCTTCGGGCTGCAAACCGCACCGCCTTTTCCATTTCATTCTCAGGAATCTGCGGCATCGTCAGCACTGTCGAAAATACAGTTGAGCTGGGCAAGGCTCCTACGAGAATATCACTCGTTACCCCAGCAGCATTTAACATGCGCTTTACCAGTTCAGCTGTGTATTCAATTTCATCCTGGTCGTCCTTACCATCCGGGTTTACTAGAAGGTTTTCAACAGAAGCCTCGGCATAAGTTGCCAACTCTACTCTGCGCCGCCTGTTTACCAGCTCTACCAACTTCAAGCTTGAAGTTCCTATATCAAGTCCGATAAATGCGTTTGGTGTTCCGAAAAATGCCATGGTGCGCGCGTGTATATATAAAGGAAGGATTTCAGTTGCGTTTGTTACCTGTAAGTGTACCATAGGAAGAACTATGTCAGCACTTACTTGGATCATTATTGCAGTTGTTGTTAT
>JBBEDC010000005.1:0-7974 GCA_040881505.1 Candidatus Anderseniibacteriota bacterium | reverse complement strand
AATGAGCAGTACGCCTGTAGAAAACGGATCGAGGGTACCTGTGTGGACTACCTTTGTTTTGGCAGGCAGGTGGCGTCGTATTTGGGCCACAACGTCATGAGAGGTAATGCCGGCTGGTTTGTCTACAACAAAGAAGCCGTGAGGGTGTGAAGAGGTATGCGTGGACATGAGTGGGGTCATAAGGTAGATTTACGATACTTACCCTATACCTATTTTCCTCGTTTTTCTATGTCTAAACGTGCGCTTATTACCGGTATCACCGGCCAGGACGGATCATATCTCGCTGAGCTTTTGCTCGAGAAAGGCTACAAAGTCTACGGACTCGTGCAACGCAGTGCCACTAATCCGTTCGAAAATATCGAGCATCTGCTTGATAAGGTAGAGATTTTAACTGGTGACTTAAGTGATAGCGGCTCCTTATTCCGAGCAGTTGAAGCCTCTGATCCTGATGAGGTGTACAATCTAGCAGCGCAGTCTTTTGTGAAGGCAAGCTGGGATATTCCTGAGCTCACGGGAGATCACACCGCTGTAGGGGTGGTTCGTGTGTTGGAGGCGGTACGGCACGTAAAGCCGACTGCCCGTTTTTATCAGGCGAGTAGCAGTGAAATGTTCGGCAAGGTAGTGGAAACGCCACAAAAAGAAACCACGCCGTTCTATCCTCGCAGCCCTTATGGGGTGGCCAAGGCCTACGGCCACTGGGCGACTGTAAACTATCGAGAGAGCTATGATATGTATGCCTGTTCTGGAATTCTCTTTAATCATGAATCTCCTCGCCGGGGACGAGAGTTTGTTACGCGCAAAATTGTCCAAGGAGCAGCTCGGATTAAGCTAGGACTAGATACGGAGCTGCGACTAGGTAATCTCGATGCTCAGCGAGATTGGGGATTTGCCGGAGATTACGTTCGGGCGATGTGGCTTATGCTGCAGCAGGATAAGCCAGAGGATTTTGTGGTTGGTACTGGAGAGACCCACTCAGTTCAAGAGTTTGTAGAGCGATCTTTTGCGCGAGTAGATCTGGACTGGAAAGAGTATGTGGTGCAGGATGAGCGATTCATGCGTCCGGCAGAGGTGGATGTGCTGCTTGCGGATCCATCCAAGGCTAAACAGCAACTGTCGTGGGAACCGGAAGTTTCTTTTGAGGAGCTCGTGGATATGATGGTTGATAGCGAGCTTGCACTTCATAAAGCTGCCGCCTAAAAGAAGACATGCCTTCAGCTGTTATCACTGGCGGAAACGGGTTTGTCGGACAATATTTAGCTGCCGAACTCACTGCGCAGTGGGGGGATGGAGCCGTGTCTATATGGGATATGCAGCCTGTTGCGCAGATAGAGGGGCTGCCGTATGTATCCATTGATATTACTGACCCTAATACCTATATCTCGGCTCTTCAATCACAGCAGCCTGATTGGGTGATCCACTTAGCCGCCATTGCCTCTGTCCCCTATGCTCAAGAGCATCCCGACCAGACGAAACGGGTTAACGTTGAAGGAACACAACGGTTATTAGAGACAGTGAGAAAGGTAAGCCCTCATACGCGCGTGCTTGTGGTGAGTAGTGCAGATATTTATGGCATTGGCTCCCCTGGCCCCATTGTAGAGCTTCCCCTTGAGGAAGCTAAGCCGCGAAACGCATATGCCAGCAGTAAGTGGGAGGCTGAGCAGGTCATTGAGCAATCATTTAATGATATATCAATCAGGGTTAGACCCTTTCCTCATATTGGACCAGGACAGAAGCGCGGATTTGTAACGGCAGATTTTGCCTCTCAAATTGTGGATATTGAGAAGGGTAAGCAAGCGCCTCGAATTCAAGTTGGAAACCTTGAATCAATACGGGATTTCACCGATGTTCGAGATGTAGTAAGAGCCTATCGGCTTATTATGGAAAAAGGAGCCATTGGCGAGGTGTATCACGTTGCCAGCGGGGTGGGGACGAAAGTCCAGGATATCCTTGATCAGCTACTGCGCCTTAGTACCGTTCCGATTACCGTAGAGGCTGATCCTGCCCGACTTCGTCCGTCTGATACCCCGGTTATAATCGGAGATGCTACAAAGCTTCACCAGCAAACGGGGTGGCAAACTACAATTTCATTGGAGGAGAGTTTACGGGACGTGCTGGATTGGTGGCGAGAGGCGAACTAGATTCGGTAGAGCGAGTACCCGTTTTGGGTGAATACCAGGTCCCACTGAGGTTGAACAACAACTGTATACATGCTTTGTTCCTGGGGCCCGATGAATATATAGTCGGGGTGGTGCTCAGGGAGGGAGCGTAGTCGGCCTTCGTAGAAATCTTTAATCGCTGTTTCTCGATTCCAAGGGGAGGCTCCATGGCTCCATACGTGAGCAGCATACCCAAGGTATCGCGGTCGGCCAGCCAGTACTACTGCTGAGTTGTGGGTGGGGGCAGTGATAATACTCTCGAGTGGTTTGGTGTAGGCTGTCACCTGTTGAGCCGCATGTATATCTTCCCTACTCCATTCTCCCCAGATAGTTGCAGTGGGAAGGGCTAGCTTCCAAACGTCGAGTCCAGCCGAACATACATGCGCTATCAGGAGAATGACAACTGCATACTTTCCCCACGTTGGAGCTTGCTTCCAGATGGCAGTGATAACCCAAGTAACTAACGGAAGAACGAAGATAAAGAAGAAGACGAATAATTTAAAGTTGTCCCAAACCCATGGAGCAAAAGCAAACGTGTTAGCAAGGATGAATAGGCCAAGCCCGCTGGCTGCCAGCGCCTTTAGTACGGCGGGGGTGTTTCGTCGCCATAGCCCGAGCAGGGCAAGAGGGATGAGAAGCCCCGTGTTTTTAAGCCAGTACCATACAAGATTTTCCTCCCCGGCCATCCATCGAGGCTCAAAGCGGAAGAGCGCTCCGGGCTCGCTTTCTACCCCACCATAGTAGAGCAATTCAGGAATACCTATGATGCTCGCTGTTAAGCCAAAGACAACCCACTTGGTTGTTGGATTTAGGACGAATAATCCGATCAATGCTGCTGTAAGTGCAATGGCAGTATGCCCATGAAAGAGGGGCAGCATACCCGCAAGAACTCCCGCCAGGAGGTAGTGCGGTGTGTCCGCCTCCTTGCGCGGGCGTAGCAAGATAAGGACACTGAGTGCGATTGGGATACCAAACAGAAAGGCTCGCTGTGGTAGAAGGAGAGAAGTGATGGGATTTAAAAAGTGAAATCCTTGCTGATCTGTTCCGACTCCTGAATAGTCTCGAGTTGGCAAGTGAGTTATGAACTCGAAAAATGTTTGACCGCTGGCAGTAAGGTCACCGCCGAACCGCAGCCATCCCAAGGTCGCTCCTCCAAAGGCAAATAACAACACAGCGATTGTCGCGGCGTTAGCACTGGCTGTGTAATCTCGAGCGAATATGTAGAGGATAGTGAGGAGAATGGGAATCAATATGACAGCTGGAATCGTGATGCTCGCAGCCAAAGAAAGACCGCCAATTATGAGCATGGCGCTGAAGAAGTTAACTAGGAACGGATAGGTTAATCTCGTGCCAGCGAAGATTGGATTTTCCGGAGGAGCGTCTTGGCCCGCAACGAACATGGTTATATTCGACGCATGCCAGGCTACATCTCCATAGGCGTTCACAACTCCAGTGGATAGCCCTTCTTCATTTTCGATGAGTAGTTTGGGGGCAATAACGAGAAACAGCAGCAGGGATACGATGAATACTATAAGTGTTCTTTTGTCGAATTTGGTAGATTTTAGATATGCTCCCCCCTTGAGGTACAGCAAGACTCCCCCAACTGCAGTCAGTATGGTCGCGAGGACAAGCAGTAGGAGAGGACTGAAGGGAATAATCAGCTGAAAAAGGTATGTCAGGGTAATAGAGAAAGTTAGCCCTCCAAGGGTGCCTAAGGCAGCTATACCCACCTTCTCGGGGTATATCCGGAAGTAGCTCGATATAGCAATTCCGAAAAAGATACTGGCGCAGAGAAAGGTAATGGCGATAATCATAGGCTCTTCATACCTAAAAACCGTTTTTCAATCAAATGCATAACGCGATATAGTACAAGGGATGAATACGATTACCTTTTATGGTGCAGCTGGAGGAGTGACGGGCAGCAAGCATCTTCTTGAGATTGGTGATGAACGAATATTGCTAGATTGCGGAACGTTTCAGGGACTCCCTGATATTCGGGAGCGCAATCGTAGTCTCCCCTTCCCACCGGAATCAATTGACCACGTCGTCTTGTCTCACGCCCACCAAGACCACTGCGGGATGTTGCCACTACTTGTGAAGCGAGGGTTTACTGGCTCTATTTTTGCAACTCCGGCCACGCGTGACGTTACGGCTCGTATGTTAACTGATTCTGCGGGTATTGAAGTGCAGGACGCTGAGTATCGTCAAAGGCACCATATCGGCCCACCCGATGACCGGCAGCCGCAATTCACCCCTGAAGACATTCCACCGACCATTGATCACTTTGTAGATGTTCCGTACGTGAGGGAGAGCAAGGATTGGCACTCTATTTCCGACACAATGAAGTTAAAATTTTACGATGCAGGTCACATCCTTGGATCTGCCGTAACAGTTTTAGAATTTCCGTTAAACGGTAAACAGTTTCGACTGGCGTATACGGGCGATCTCGGTTCAAGTGACATGCCGCTTCTTCCAGATCCAGAACCGCCCCTTGAGCCCATAGACTTACTGCTCATGGAAAGCACCTACGGGAGTCGCGTTCATGAGGGGTTGGATAAAGCGCTTGATCGTCTAGCGCAGGCGATTACGGATATATGTAATCGTGGAGGAAAAATGATCGTGCCCGCCTTCTCTCTCGGGCGCACACAGATGTTCGTATATGTCGTTCATAAGTTGACGGATGAAGGAAGAATTCCTCGCTTCCCCATTTTTGTAGACTCTCCTTTGGCCACCGATATTACAGACGTTCACAGGGCTCATAAAGGAAATTATGATACAGAAACAGTCGATGACTTTGGCGAGGGACATGGCCCGCTATCCTTCAGAAACCTCTCATATACCCGTTCAGTTGAAGAGTCCAAGCGCCTGAATGATATGCAGGGTCCGCTTATGATTATTTCAGCCTCCGGTATGATGACAGCCGGCCGTGTTGTTCACCATCTCCGTCATAGCATATCTAACCCGGCCAATGCGGTATTTATTACTGGCTATCAAGCTGAAGGCACTCTCGGACGACGCATTCTGGAAGGGGCTAAACGAGTTGAGCTGTATGGCGACTGGTTTGATGTTAAAGCTCAAACGTTCCTCTTTAATGAATTCTCAGCCCATGCAGACTCGGTGCAGCTGCAGCAGTATGCAGAGGCTATCCCCAGTGTTAAACAGATTGCTTTAGTGCATGGCGAGCCTCATCAGGCCGATGATTTTAAGGCACAGCTTGAAAAAGCTCACCCGGAGTGGAAAGTAGTTCGCCCGAGCGAGGGTGATGTGATTGATCTGGACCAGTAGCTATTTTTGCCAGCGTGGATCGTTAGGGTGCCACTGCTTGTTGTGTTCGACTGCTTGGCGTTTAGCCTGTTCGTGAACTTCGGAAATGTACGGGTTATCTTTCCCAATGATTCGGCTCAGGATAACAACGCCAAGCAGAAAGCCTGGCCCGAAACCGATAATGATGTATAGGGCAATGAAGGCGATAATTTCCAGCCCTCGGTTGATAAATTCTATCGTTGTAGCATCGGCCATAGTGGGTTACAGTTTTCGTTTTTTTCCGGCTGACATAAGCCCATAGGTCATGAATAACCCGAGGCCTAGTCCAACTAGAAAGAAGGCACCCCAGAGAATTAGATGGTCGAGAAGGATTAGCATATCTGTATCGTACGGCCGTCAGACAAAAGCGCCAAGGCTAAGAATGTTATGATAGTGGAGGAAGTCCCCATTCGGTTGGACTAAACTCTTCTAAAGATGGAAGCACTGTATCTGCATCTGCGACAAGGGATGCATCAAGGAGCGGATGAGGTACGGCAACAACATGCATACCCGCTGCTTTTCCTGATGCTACGCCGCTAGGGGCGTCCTCGAAGACTAAACACTGCGAGGGTTGTGCGTTAATCAATGCTGCAGCCTTGGTGTACGCCTCGGGATGTGGTTTGCCGCGCTCTACATCTTCCGCAGTAATGACCCGCGATCCAATAAAGGAAAAGTATTCCGAATGGCGCTGTATTTTGAGCGTGTATGTGTCTTTTGTTGAGCTTGTTGCAATGGCAGTCGGTATGTCATGTTCGGCAAGGTACGCAAGAAGCCTTGCCGCTCCGGGGAGTAGCTGAGCCTTAACAAACAATTCTTCTAGAATTGGTTTGCGCCACTCAAGAAAATGAGTCGCCTTATCCTCAGGAAGCCCAAGCGCTTGCACGAGTAAGTTTGCAGATTCTTCCGGCTTGCGACCAAACATTTTGGATCGCAGGGTGCGAAACTCTTGCTCAGCTAATTCTTCCCCCGTCGTTTCCACTGCGTAGCGATATATGGCGGTATCGTATGCTCCTTCTGTATCGAGGAGTAATCCGTCTAAATCAAGTAATACGGCGTTAATTTCAGTCATATTGGCAACTGTATACAACTCTTAGGTAAAAGAAAAATCAGCGTATCTCTCGATTGACTTAGAGTTGCTCGGTTGTTACATTTGAGGCGTTTCAAGCTTCGGCGTCGTTTATCATTAAGCGCCCATAATATGTCAACAGATAACACCCTTTTCGAGGATCTTTTTATTCTTGATATGGCCAACAGCCATGAAGGATCAGTTGACCATGGCATGCGCATTATTGAAGAGACGGGCAAGATTGTATCCAAGCACGGAGTGCGGGCCAGCGTGAAGTTTCAGTACCGTGATTTCGACACACTTATTCATCCGGACTTTAAGGACCGCCAAGACATCAAACATATTCCGCGGTTTCTTGCCAACCGCCTGCCGTGGGAGGCATTTGAAAAAATGAATAATCGGGTGAAGGAACTGGGCATGGTCAGTATTGTGACGCCTTCGGATGAGAATTCCGTTGATAAATGTTTAGAACATGGCGTTGATATTATTAAGGTCCCAAGCCCTGCCGCTCTGGACTGGCCGTTGTTGCGCAGAATTTCTCAAGCCGGTAAACCAGTCATTATATCCACTGGAGGATTAAAGCTGCGTGACATTGATAAGATTGTTGAATTCTTTACCGGCGCGGGTGTGCATTTTGCGATCGAGCACTGTGTGTCGGAGTACCCGATGCTAAATGAGCATACTCATATGAACTTCTTGCGACGCTTGGTGCGTCGCTATCCGCAGCTGGTAGTTGGGTGGTCTGGACATGAAGCACCAGATAACCTAGATGTGGCCAAGGTAGCCGTTGGAGCCGGGGCGCGTATGCAGGAACGCCATATCGGAATTCCTACTGCGGAAAAACCTCTTAATGCATACTCCATGAACCCGGAGGAGATCGATGTATGGATGGGAGAAATTGTGAAGGCGCGACAGATTATGGGCAGTGAGGGAGATAAGGTGGAAAATCAGGAAGAGATAGCAGCGCTTCAGTCACTGGCTCGCGGTGTGTGGGCTGCCCGACCAATTAAAAAAGGTGAGACTATTGTTCCTGAGCATGTCTTCTATGCAATGCCGTTGCAGGATGGCCAACTGACATCTGGCCAATTCGGAGAAAGCGGAGTCGAGTTTGTCGCTTCTCGCGACTATGCTCCCCAAGAGGCAATACAGGAACAGCCGGAACAGCTGGATGTTGTCAGTAATATTTTGCGCGAGGTAAAGAGTATACTGCGCGAAGCAAATATTACTACCGGCGGGGATGTTGAGGTTGAGCTCTCTCACCATTGTGGTCTTGATAAGTTTACAGAAGTTGGTGCGGCTATCGTAAATGTATTGAACCGTGAGTACTGCAAAAAGCTCATTGTCGTCTTGCCGGGGCAGCGGCATCCAGAACATATGCATAAGGTAAAGGAAGAAGCATTCCACGTGCTATGGGGTGATGTAAGTCTGACTCGAGACGGAGAGGAAGTA
>JBBEDC010000004.1:0-8097 GCA_040881505.1 Candidatus Anderseniibacteriota bacterium | reverse complement strand
ATTGCATGTGCGTGAGTATATCGATGTAGAAAATTTAAAAGATGTGCAGGAAATATTCAACTCGTTTATTACGGAGAAGCTGCCGGAATACAACATGAAAGCGCATGGAAAAACAATTTAAACTAAAGACCAGCGATAGTCATATCATTTATGGCACGCTCAATACCGGAGCATCAAAATCCAATAGCCTTGTTATTTTTGTACATGGGCTAACGGGAAATTCCAACGAACATATCTTTTATAACGCTGCACATTTTTTCCCTCAGAATGGATTTGATGTAGTTCGATTTGATCTATACAGCGGTGACGAGGGCGGTAGGGCATTATCAAATTGTACGGTGCGTATTCATGCTATGGATCTAGAGACTGTTTTCTCCAGCTTCAAACAGGATTACAAAAACATTCATATCGTTGGGCATAGTCTTGGAGCTCCAACCATTGTGTTAGCGGATATTTCGGAGGCATGTTCAATTGTGTTTTGGGATCCATCCGACATGTTGGGATTGAAGGACATTGTTGAAGGACAAGAAAGGCCTCTAAAACAGGATAAGCCTTCAAATAACTACATTGTGGACTGGGGAGTGGAATACCTTCTTGGCGAAAGCATGGCCCAAGAGTTTAAGACATTACGTCCCACAGAAGTTGCAAAGAAGATCCAAATACCTACGAAGATAATTGCAGCAGAAGGCGGAAACCCTCGAGGAAGCCAAGAATACTTCGATTGCATGAACGGTCTCAAGGAGTTGGTAGTTATAAAAGGTGCAGGGCATACTTTCGACGAAGAAGGAGTAGAGGACCAGCTGTTCGAGGAAACGTTGAAATGGGTAAGTAAATACTCAGTATGAAAATAGGTATTTTAGGCTCAATGCAATTTACGGAGAACATGCTCGAAGCACGTGATCAACTGCGCGCTCTAGGGCATGATGCGTTTGTAACGGACCTTCACACCCCTTTATATGAAGATGTTATGGTTGGCGTAGTGTGCGGGGGTAGGATAAAATCGAGATATGGATAATCGCACGAAAGGAGTTCGAGTAGCACTTCTTGTGGCCGTGCCATTTGCGGCCGCACTACTACTACAGTCAACAACTGACCGTCTTGGAAATTTCGAAAAACTACCAGCTGTATTTGAGTTGATGTACCTTGCAATACTATCTTTTGTTCTTCTTTTTGCGACTATATTTCTATTTCAAGTCTTAAGAGAGAAAGCAAAGTTCTTTTACATGATATTGTATTTCATATACTCAATGTTAATAGTGGCGGTGTACCATACTTCTTTGCCTGATAAGGAAATAGTATTTGCCATATACGTCGTGTTCATTATTGTTGTTGAAATGATTGCACTACTTTTGATAGCTCGGTGGAGGGGAGTCGGGATGCCAAGGGTGAGTAGTACTAAAGTGGTTGTGTTTGGGTCGATAGTGTTAGCTCTCGCCCTCGTCGAACTACTCATAATGATTACAGTTCCACCAGGGGGGTATGGCTCGATAGTGCCAGATTTATTTCCGTCTATTTTATTTACTTACTCGCTTCCAAGTTTGCTGAAGAGTCTTTCAAATAGCGGGATAGGGCCGACAATCTTAGCAAGCGTACCACCTTGGTTGTACATTATTATGCAGACTCTCCTTGTCCTTGCCACTATTTACGGTATAAGAAAGGTAAAACGAGATAATAGTTTTGCAGGAAAAATCTTTCTTTCACTGTATGGCCTGAATTACCTAGTTAGTTTAATTGCAATTGTTGGGGTGTTTGTTGTCTTTTCGGGTGTAAACTAGTTTGAGTGTGAGGGTGTATTGGATGACTGAGAAATCCCTGGGCATGTTAATGGTGCACTAAAAGAGGCGCCACTCAATTTAAGGAAACTCTATGAAAATAGGCATTTTAGGTTCAATGCAATTTACGGAAAACATGCTCGAAGTACGCGATCAACTACGTGCAATGGGACATGACGCGTTCGTAACTGACCTTCACACTCCCTTTATCGGCAAATCAGACGAAGAAAAAGAGAGGATAAAGATTGATCAAAAAAATAACCTGGACGCTATTCGTGAAATGTGGCGGCTGATGCAGGATGCGGATGCGGTGTTAGTGTTAAATCTTGATAAACACGGAATTAAAAACTATATCGGCGGCAATACCTTTCTGGAAATGGGCTTTGCCCATGTACTAAATCAGACCATATTTTTGTATAACCCGATGCCGGATATGCCGTATTACAAAACCGAAATGGAAGCGATGAAACCAACTGTTATACACGGCGACCTGACAAAAATCCAATAATTTGACTATCAAAAAACACAGGAGTAATGTGAGCCTGTTCTTTTTCGTATCTCTTTAACTCCAGCTCGCAGGAGGCACACATGGCTGGTTACGTGGTGACTCGGTATACGAAGTCGTTCGCCTCACTCCTCTGGCATGAGGTCGAGGACTTGCCGAGGAAGATGCAGCTGAGGCCGGACAGCATCTTCGAGGACCGTACCTCATTCGACGACCTGCTGTGTGATGTGCAGAGAAGTATTGTAAGATATGGGTGCTTGCTGTTACGCAGCATCAAGCATGAGCCTTGCTTGCGAGCTTCAGATGCCACACGCCAGCGCTGGTGTTTGCAGGCTCGGGAAGAGGCTGCCAAGCACATCACCTACATCATTAGGGTGTTGCGGCGTCAGTCAGAGCCGATGGATCAGGTACGCTACATGCTTATGCTGGTGCGTGATCAGCTGAAGCGCAGCAACAGGGTTGCCTCTCGCAAGGCTGCCTGATTTTCACAAGCCGGATTCTCTGTCTGAGGGAAGCTGGCTTTTTCATATCCGTAATATTAGGTAGTGTAGGAGCATGAACCCCAGTCAGGAAACCCAGTCCGTTATTGATCTAGCCAAGCAAGCGGGAGGGGTGTTAATGAAGTATTTTGGAACAGAGCTCACAAGAAATATCAAAACAGGGCCGGAAGACTATGCTACCGAAGCAGATATCGCAGCCGAAAAGATCATCCTTGAAAAATTAAAAGCCGCCTTTCCTCAAGACGCCATTGTTGCTGAAGAATCTGGCAAACATGATGTTCTAGCCTCTCAATATACGTGGATCATTGACCCGCTAGATGGGACACGCAATTTCGCTAACAATAAAGAAGATTTTGCGGTGATGATTTGTCGAGCCAATAGAGGTGAAATTGAATTAGCGGTGATATATAACCCCGCAAAGGATATACTGGCAACAGCGGAAAAGGGAAGCGGAGTGTATTTACAAGGACAGCGTATAGATCTGACCGGACATGACTACTCTGATAAACCAGTGGGTGTCAGCCGTTCAGCACAAGCGAAAATAATCTCACTTGACTTCGCTGGTGTTGATCTTGGCGCGGGCCCGGATACCATGGAGGCTCTTGCAGGCAACCGCCAGGCGTATATAACAAATAACGGCTACGACTGGGATTTTGCTCCAGCCGTACTAATGCTAGCTGAAGCCGGCTGGAAAGTGACTGACACAAACGGTAATCCGTATCAGTGGAACGGGAATCTTGAATATGGAAACCCCGGCGTTATCGCCGCTCCAGATGCTCTGCATGAACAACTTGTAGGGTTAATGAACAGTTGAATATGAAAATATATTTCGTTACTACTAATAGGCACAAATTTCAGGAAGTCCAAGACATTCTCAAGGACTATCCCGTTAAACTCGAACAGTTGGATCGATCATACGAGGAAAATCATGACGAAAGTATTGAAATAATTGCACGTAGTGCAGCCAGGAAACTAGCCGAGGAACTGCAGCAACCGGTAGTTGTAGAAGATAGTGGGTTGTACTTCGAGGCATATGAGGGATTTCCCGGAGCTCTCCCTAAATTCGTGATGAACACCCTTGGTTTTAAAGGGATATTGAAACTCTTGGAAGGAGAATCGCGTAATGCGTACTTCAAAGGGATAGTAGGATTCTGTATGCCGGGTAGTGAGCCGCAGCTGTTTGAGGGATATATGCGAGGAACAATAACAGAAGAAGTTCACAATCCGGATGCGGATATGATGCCATACGATAAGATATTCATTCCTGAGGGATATACGAAAACGATTTCTGATATGACTGCCGAAGAAAAGAACCAGCTATCCCACCGCGGGGAGGCGTTCCGGAAATTTGGGGAATATATTAAAAAGTTAGATAATGCTTAAGATATGAATAAATCTACCAAGAAAACAACCATTCTTCCGGAAGAAGATGAAGAACAATGGGAAAAGGTGATTGACTTTACTGAGATTAAAAAGGATGGAGTAGACATTCAGGATATCTTGTTACGGCTCTAGAGTCTTACCAGCTACCTCCGCCTCCGCCACCAAACCCGCCACCAGAGAATCCACCACCTCCGCTGCCACTGCTGCTCGGGGCAGACGCCATAGCGCTGGAGATCGATTGAGAAAAGCTACTCATATTCGTTGCAAATAAAGCAACGTTAAACGGATGAGCCCCTACATACCACGTGGGTTGAGGCGGATTGATGCCCATTTCCTTAAATGCTTGAGCCAGCTTGTCAGTTACGCCAAATACCATTGCGTAGGGAAGCACTTCCATGAATACATTCTGACGCTCAAAAAACGGCTGACGATACTTTTCTGTTCCGCTGACAAATAGCTCATACCCCTTTGCCCGACGGTACAGCTCCCGGCCGTGGGCGGTTTTGCGTGGCATGGCGCGAGCGAGCACGAGGGCGAGCACACCAGAAATAACCAAAGCAACACCGAGCCCGGGCAATATGCTGTGATAGAAATACACAGCTTGCATGGCAGCGATGAGGGCGCCAGTTGCAATGAGTAACGCGACGCCAAGAACGATCATTCCCACAGCGGACGCATAGTAGATGGTACGTATCGTTTCCGGATTTGCCGCAAAGAGCTTCTTAGCAGTTACATCATCGTAGAGCTGCACCTTTACCTCTTTGAGACTTTTGTAAAAGGAGTTTTTAAGATCAGACAGCTGCACGGTTTTCCCATCTTTAAATAATTCCTTAAGTAACAGCTTTTCGTATTCGAGCAACCCTCCATCTATCTTATTAGTGCGATGCAACTCATAGTCTGTTTTACCAAACAGCCACGTTTTCTCTATTTCTTTAATCGTTAGAAATCCTCGTACAGCCAGGTCAACGATCGTAGCGGATACATCAAGCGTATGCGCTCGTTCATCGACTAACACACCGATCTCCGCTGGACGCAGGTTCTCGGGAGGATCATATTCTGCGCTAATTGTCTCTTTGTGCATGAGCGGTTTTACACCTTCTTTCGCATCGGGATCGTGCAGCCCTTTGCGGATCCACCAACGATCCCGCCCGTACAGCCACCAGCGGCGGATAAGGAAGTATATGCCTGCAGCAGACAACAGGGCAGCTGAGATGGGGAATACAGAGGAGGCGAGCGCATCTGCCAGAGTGGGCGGCGGTGTAACAGTTACAATTGGAACAATTCCTTTTGTAAAACCCGCCGCAATAGTCATCCCCTCGCCTGGAGCAAGTTGACTGGCCGAAAACTGCGCCTCACGCGCACCTGTGACTTGAGCTTCGCATTCATCCGTTGAACCAATAGATCCTTCGTAACAAGCTGCTTGAAGGACGTCTCCGGTTGGAAGCGTGATAGCGGCCGAGGCTTCTTGAATCGGAACGCCCCAGTTGTTACCTGTTACATTCCAATACATCTCATCGTACATATCGAACGGACGAAGTACACCAGTTGCCGCGTAGGTGATGACATACGTCTGGACACCGGAAATGGTGGTATCCGCATCGCCGATTTTAATTTGAATATATCCGCCGCCGCGGCTTATCTCATACGGCTCCGCTGTCTCGTTTCGCTGGACGGCGTGAACATCGATTTTGGTATATATGGCAGGACCATCTTGGACGGAATATATGTACGGCAAGTCTCGAAATATTCCATGTTTTTGTAAGGAATGAAAATCCACTGTGATCGTTTCGGTAATCTGAACACTGCCTCCTTGTTGAATAGCCAAGTCGCTGTGAAATTGTTCAATATCCCAGCCTTGTTGTGCGGATACTACGGTAGGAAAGAGGAGGAGACTGATAGCAAAAACAATGAAGCGGCTCATGATTCAACTGTATCATGTGATAGACAAGCGGCCAGAGGATATATACGCTGTGAGATATGGATCGCAATAACCTACAAATCGTATTTTTTCTTATCCTCCTCACCGCAGTGTTGCTTCTGGCTGGGTATCTCTTTTGGCCTTTCTTAAGCGCTGTCGTTTTAGGAGGTACGTTATCTGTACTGTTTCGACCGCTATACCGTCACGTGCGCAATGTGTTGCCAAATGAAAGTCTGGCCTCTTTGGTTACATCAGCCGGTGTGGTAGTCGTTATATTCGCACCATTCTTTCTGTTTGGCTTCTTGTTGGTGCGAGAGGCAGCTGAGCTATACACCTCACTCGGAGGCGCAACCAGCGTTACCAATACGCTCCAGAACGTGCGGGAGCTACCATATGGTGAAGCGATATCGGAGTGGGTGCGCACAATCGATATTCAAAACCTTATACGACGTCTATCCGAAGCGGTGGTTAACAATGTCGGGCCAGCCTTTAGCAGTGCAGTAGGCGCTGTAGTGACCATCCTCCTCAGCGTCCTCGTAATGTATTACCTCTTCAAAGACGGACCAGCTCTCCGGAAAAAGCTCGTAGAGTTAAGCCCCTTGGTAAACACGCATGATGATAAGATATTCGCGCGGCTGCATTTGGCAGTACTCTCTGTAGTCCGAGGATCGCTTCTGATCGCCGTTTTGCAGGGTTTTGCAACAGGAGTAGGGTTTACCCTGTTTGGGGTGCCAAATCCTGTTCTGTGGGGCGGTGTGGCGGCCGTAGCTGCTTTGATTCCCAGCTTTGGTACGGCTATCGTCAGTGTTCCGGCCATCCTTTACCTCTTTGCGATCGGGGCTGTGCCACAGTCAATAGGTTTGGCAATTTGGGCTATGGTAGCCGTCGGCTTAATAGATAACCTACTTGGTCCAAAATTTATCCAGCGGGGAATGCATATCCATCCGTTAGTTATCTTACTCTCGGTTTTGGGAGGACTCACACTGTTCGGACCAATCGGATTTTTACTCGGGCCACTCACCATCGCCCTGTTATTTGCCTTGCTGGATGTTTATCAGGTGTTGATTCCCGATAAAGGAAAATAACTTAGACGCCGTTGAGCGCAGGGGCGGTTAGTTGGGTAACGTTTTGTAATTCAGCGTGGACAAGCATTCGCTTCTGCGTAGACCACAGCGGCCAGCAAGCCATCAGGCTCATAGTCGGCACTGGCCTATCGGAGATGACTCGAAACTCCGGAGTAGGCGTGACTACCTCCTTATTGAATATTCGATACGTGTATCGAGTACCGTTGTGGTCGAGATGAATGATATTTCCAGATTCAAGTTCATTCACGCGCAAAAAGGCGAAGCGGTACAGCCCCTTCCATGGCTCACCAGTACTGTGGGCAGCAACGAAGGTATTGCCCAGGTGTCCTGGCAGAATACCGTTCGGATACAAGGCCGCTCCATGATCGAGCGTGGCGAGTACGTCAGAGTCTTCTAATGAGGGGCTTTGCACAAGAGGGACATGTACGTCGATAGAGGGGATACGAATCCAATTTCCAGCTTCAGCATTTTCAGTAGAGGTTAGCGGAGGGTACAGTTGCTTGCCGCGGTTTTCGGCAATATTGAAAAATCCTTCCTCGCGCGCTTCGCTTATCGGAAGTTGCGGGAAGTATTCATTGTCAGCATAGATGAAGAAATTGGCGACAACAGGAGCGACCATAAGGCCACCTACTACTAGTCCAAATATGAGGGCGAATGCAGAAACGAATGTTCCAATGAAAAGAGGGATCGACTTCCGAGGGGCAGGAGGAGTCGCCACAACTTCAGCGGGAGGAGTGGCAGGTGCCTGAACAGCGCCTGGTGGTACGTAGGCGTAACTGAGGTCATCCACGTATTCCATTGTTTCGATCTGATCGTGCATGTTGACTTAGTTAAGAAAACATTATATAATAATATATATCGCTGCTTTTGTCAATAACTGTATCCGTGAACCCAGAAACCTCCCATAGCTCTTAGATATAACAAAAGAGAGCAG
>JBBEDC010000003.1:0-8466 GCA_040881505.1 Candidatus Anderseniibacteriota bacterium | reverse complement strand
GCTAGAGCAGAAAAGCGAATGGTTACTCTTGAGCTGAAAGATGGCACCATTCCTAACCAGGTACAAGCTTCTTTTAAAGGCGCTACTATTCGTCTGCGCCCAGCTCGTCCGGGAACTGGAATTATTGCCGGGGGTGCAATTCGAACTGTGGCTAACCTAGCTGGAGTGAAGGACCTTGTTTCCAAGACATACGGATCATCTAATCGTATTAGCAACGTGTGGGCGACGCTCAAAGCCTTTCAGTCAATAAAGAAGCGCTAACCCTATGCCGATTCAACTACCGAAAATTGTACGACGAAAAAAGCGTTTAGGACGCGGTATTGGCTCGCGTGGTGCTAAGTCTGGACGAGGCCAAAAAGGACAGAAGTCTCGAGCTGGGTACAGCTCTAAGGCTGGATTTGAAGGCGGTCAGACTCCGCTCTACATGCGGTTGCCGAAAGGACGGGGAAGTAAGCAGAAGTTTGCGCCTCAGGGTGAAAAGCCGGTAGCGCTGTCCGTGCGACGTCTGGAAAAATTTGAAGAAGGCAGCATTGTTGGCCCAGGACAGCTACGCAAGGCCGGATTTATCTCTACCGCCCAGCGCGTGAAGTTTATTGGCACAGGCCCTATGAGCCGTAAGGTGACTGTTCGTGCCCATGGGTTTTCTGCAGGCGCTAAGACCGCAATTGAAAAGGCTGGCGGAAAAGTGGAAATTATTGGACAGGCCGAGTAAAGTGAGGGGTGTACGTTTTTCGCGTACCTTCCTTATTTTTCCCCACATATGATTAACTGGCGCAAAGCACTTCAGGTATTTAAGATCCCTGAGCTTCGTAAAAAAATATTTATCGTTCTGGGATTGCTGGCGATCTTCCGTATCGTGGCTGTTATTCCTGTCCCGGGAGTGCCGGTTGAAAGTCTTCAGGCACTATTTGCCGGTAATCAGTTATTCGGACTGCTTGATATATTTTCTGGAGGCGGACTGTCGAATCTTTCGATCGTTATGCTTGGGGTGGGGCCATATATAACCGCTTCGATCGTGATGCAGCTGATGACGATGATCGTGCCTCGCCTGGAGGAAATGCAAAAAGAAGAAGGGGAAGCGGGTAGGCAAAAAATTAATCAGTGGACTCGGTTTTTAACTGTGCCGCTGGCGGCGTTGCAAGGATTCGCGTTTTTAAATTTACTTCAAAGCGGCGGCGCACAAGGAGGCGGACTTGGTTTGATATTCACTCCTTGGCAGCTGGTGGTTACCCTCTTAACCATCACAGCGGGAACGCTGCTGTTAATGTGGTTGGGTGAGTTGATTACCGAGCAAGGTATCGGTAACGGTATATCCTTGATTATTTTCGTCGGTATCATCTCGCAGCTGCCTCAGACCGTGACGCAAATTTTCGCCACCTGGACGCCTGACCTGCTGTTTACCTACGGCATGTTCTTGGCTGTTGCCGTGGTGGTTATAGCGGGCGTGGTAATTGTCAGTGAAGGACAGCGGAAGATTCCGGTCAGCTATGCCCGGCAAACCAGAGGCAACCGCATGGCCGGCGGCGTTCAGTCGCATCTGCCTCTGCGTGTGAATCAGGCTGGCGTTATCCCGATCATCTTCGCTCTGTCAGTTATGTTGTTTCCTGGTGTGCTGGCTAATTTCTTTCTAGGCGCAGCCAATGCTACCGTTGCCAGTGTTGCTAACTATATTGTGAGCTTGTTTCAAGATCAGCTGTTCTACGGTATCTCTTACTTCGTGCTGGTTGTTGCCTTTACCTTCTTCTACACGCAGCTGACGTTTGATCCGAATAACATTGCGGAGAATGTGCAAAAACAAGGAGGCTTTATTCCTGGTATCAGGCCCGGTAAACAAACTGAGAACTACCTGCGCTATGTGTTGAATCGTATCACGCTTACCGGTGCGCTCTTCTTGGGTGGGATTGCGGTTCTGCCGCTTGTAGTTCAGGCATTTACGAATATCTCTACGCTCACGATCGGCGGAACGGCGCTGTTGATCGTAGTCTCCGTGGTGTTGGAGACAATGAAACAGATTGAATCGCAAATGACCATGCGCGAATACGAAGGATTCTTAAGTTAGGATTAATATATGAGCGACCTTCCCAAAGTCATATACGTCATGGGCCCGCCGGGAGCAGGTAAAGGAACCCAAGCAGAACTGTTAGCCCATGAGCTTAAATACCATCGCTTTAGCAGCGGAGATGCATTTCGAGCGATTAGCCGTCAGGATACTGACCTTGGCCGCAAGGTAAAGGAGACAATTGATAACGGATATCTGGCGCCACCTGAGATGGCGGCTGAAGTAGTAACAACCGCAGTCAAGGATCACATGAGCCAGGGTCACGGCCTAATCTTCGACGGCTCACCTCGAACAGTGAAGGAAGCGGAAATGATTGATGCCTTCTTTGCCGAGCAGGGCTATGGTAAGCCTTTAGCCATATACCTTCACGTTGACCGGGATGAGATGATCCGTCGTAACAGTCAGCGCAAGTTCTGCCTGGATATTCATAATGACTTCCCAGTTGTGGATGAAGAAGATGTTCAACGATGCGAAGGCTTAGGAGGGAGAATCGGTATTCGCCCTGACGACGAGCCGGAAAAATTCACTACCCGTTGGGACGAGTTTCAAAAGCAAACCTACCCAGTTATTGAGCGGTATCTGTCAGAAGGAGTAGCGCATCAGCTTGATGGGATGCGACCGATTCAGGAAGTTCACATGTCCGTAATGAAGCTCATCGAAGAGCTTAAAAAGAAATGATTCGTCTCAAAAGCCAGGAAGAGATTAAACAGCTGCGAGAAGGCGGGCGTATTCTCGCTCATATTCTTGATGAACTTGGGGTAGCAGCTGTGCCTGGAGCAACCGGCGCTGATCTTGAAGTAATTGCCCAACGCATGGTGGCCGAATACAACGTAAAGGCAGCGTTTTATGGATATCGCGGTAAAGGACACCCGCCGTATCCGGCGGCCACGTGTATTTCCGTCAACGATGCGGTAGTGCACGGTATTCCTACGGATAAGCCGTTTGAAGAAGGAGACCTGGTAGGAATTGATATGGGGATTATATATGAGGGATTGTATTTAGACAGCGCTCGGACCGTGGGTGTGGGAACGCTGGCTGACGAAGCGCAAACGCTGCTTGATGTAACGATAGAAGCGTTGAATCGCGGTATTGCCGCAGCGCAGGTAGGGAATACCACCGGACATATTGGTGAAGCGGTTCAGCAATACATTGAAAGCCAGGGTAGCCAGTACGGTATTGTGACCCAGCTTGTTGGTCACGGTGTTGGGTATGATGTGCATGAAGACCCGCAAGTACCCAATGTCGGACACGCTGGAGAAGGGCCCGTTTTGGAATCCGGCCTGGTTATTGCAGTTGAACCCATGGTAACAATTGGGGATCCAACAATTGAAACGGCAGCTGATGACTGGACGATCGTAACGCAAACGGGAGGGTTAGCCGCGCATCAGGAGCACACTATTGCGGTAACAGCTGATGGTCCCTTGATTTTAACTGAGCGGTAGTATGTATTTAGCACTTGATTACGGTGATCGGTATATTGGTGTTGCAGCGACGGATCATGAAGGAAAGATCCCGTATCGCTACGGCATGATCGACCAAAAGCAGGAGTCGGCCCTTCCTCGTATTCAGGAGATTATCCAGCGAGAACAGACGCAGCAGGTGTTGGTAGGAGTGCCTATTAGCCTGGAGGGAAATGAAACAGAGCAGACTCATAAAACCCTGAAGTTTATTGAACGGCTACGCGAGGTAGTAGATCCTGAGGTGGAGATAGAGGGAGTGGATGAGACACTGACATCTGTAGAAGCGCAGAGCATGTTGCGACATGAGGGCGGTAAGGCTGAGGACGAGCACGCGGAGGCTGCGCGTCTGATTCTGGCCGACTACCTCCGTACTTTAGCTTAAATATTCACCTACCGTATATGGAAGAGCAGCGAATTCCGCGCCATATTGCTATAGTCCCCGACGGAAATCGTCGGTGGGCGAAAGAGCAGGGCGTATCAACATATGACGGACATTACCAGGGTAGTGAAACGTTTCGCTCTATTTTACGGCATGCTGCTGACAGGGGAGTTCGATACATGTCGATGTGGGGTATGTCGGCTGATAACATGACCAAACGAAGTCCAACGGAGGTAGCTGGACTCCTGAAGCTCTTCCGCGACAGATTTACAGAGCTGCAAACGGATTCGGATATTCACGAACGTCAGATACGGATTGAAGTGCTTGGACAGTGGCGGGAGAAATTTCCCAGGTTGGTACGATCTGCAATTGAAAAAGCAATTGAGGTAACAAAAGATTACGACCAATACACCTGCACGTTTATGTTAGCGTACAACGGGACGGATGAGATGCGAGATACGATTCAACGGATCGTAGCGGCTGGGATTCCGGCAGAAGAAGTAACTGAGGAGGTTATAAAGGAACATTTGCTGACGAAGGACTTACCGTCCGTTGATTTACTTATTCGCACCGGAGGTGAGCCGCATAACAGTGCGGGATTTATGATGTGGGATGTAGCGGATTCCCAGCTTCATTTTACAGAAACGTTGTGGCCAGCTTTCTCGCCAGAAGACTTGGATAGAGCTTTAGAGGAATACGCCGGGCGAGAGCGGCGGAAGGGGAAATGACACCTTTCTAATGTTATTTAGCATAGAGGTGGCTTAACTATTAGATGTATGTAGTTTTAACGGTAGCGAAAATGGATTGAGGAGAAGAGCGTTATCGCGCATGAGTGAAGGGGTGAGGGAGATCGCCCTCGTGACAAATGTAAGGATACTTGGTATAGTCATTAATCCTTCAAAATTTACGTCTGATACTTAGTATGCGGAAGGGAAATTCTCAAAGTGAATATAGGAATATTGCAAAGGCACGACTAAAGTCTGTAGAGATCCTCTTAATCGCAGGTGATTGGCATCTTGCCTGCTACGTGATGGGCCAAGCTCTCGAATGTGCACTTAAAGCGTCGATTTGCAAAACCCTTCGAATTCCTCGGTATCCTGAGGGGCACAAAGATCAGAAGCTAGTTAACTTCTTCATGACTCATACATTTGACCGACTACTGATTCTTTCTGGATTAAATGATATTTTTAACGCAGGGGGTGATCCCTCTGTGTATGATAACTGGTCATCTTTCACTATCAGGTATCCAGGAGAATGGACTGCTATGAGATACAATGATCCTCAGAGCAATGAGTTCAACGATGAGGTTTTAGCTAAAAAGCTATTCAAGTACTTGTACGAAGACGAAGATAGTATTATTAAAACTATTAGCAAATGTCGGAGATGGTGAACAAACTTAAAAGAGTTGCTGCTAATTTTCAACATGACGGAGAAACCGCCAACCTTTTCGCATTGTTGAAAATGGATGAATATGTGGATAAATGGACTATTGTTATCGTAGCGAGTTGGTTTACCGAAGAAAATCGTGATCAAGAGTTTAATAAACTACTCATGCTTTTGAAGAAGAATTTAGATCCAGAAGAGTTATATTCAATTGGTCGTGTGGCAATTCTGGACAACAACGATCATCTGGCTGTGGAACTCTTAAAGAGGAAATCTGGCTCTCAAATTGAAAATGAGCGCATAAACGGAAATGAAGTGCATGAAGGTTTTGTTGTAAAATCATTGATGGTGAATCAATAGAGATTATATCGCCGCCGGCAACTTCTGCTCTCGTAAAAATGCTGCTGCTTCCTCTGGTGGCGTTGGATTTATCTCTAAGCCCGTTCCCAATTCAAATCCAGCCCAGACTGTCAGGCGCGGCAAAATCTGGATATGCCAGCGGAAGTTAGGGAATTCATCTTTGTTACACACGAACCCGTGATCATCACACGGCGCCGAATGAATGTAATAGTTATACGGCGGATCATTGAGGCCAACATACAGCCGCCCAAGTACTTGATGCATAATTTCTGCCAGGGCTAAGCGTTGTTCTGGATCAATGCTGTCAAAGAACGGATTCGATTCCCTTGGCATGATCCACATTTCGAATGGAGTTCGGGAAGCAAATGGACAGAAGGCGGTAAAGTGTTCGTTTTCCCAGACGATCCGGTGTTGCTCGGATCGCTCGTGTTCCAGTAATACCGTAAATGCTTTCTGGCTATTCTTCTCGGCAAATCGCTGCGCTCCGTGTAGTAGGTCGGAAATATCAGTCGGCAGAACCGGAACGGTAAATATTTGAAAATGCGGATGCTCTAATGATGCGCCAGCTTCCTTGCCGTGATTGCGGATGATCTGAATGTAGTTTACGGAAGGCTTGGTACGCAGTTGTCGGAATCGCAGAATTAAAGCCTCCAGCTCCAGCGCTAAAAACTGCGGGGAAACCAAGGCTTCGTCCTGATTATGCCAGCGTGTTGCCAGGAGCTCGTGATAGCCGACTGCTTCCGTGGCTCGGTAGGGACCATGCGTCCATGTTTTAAATTCTTCCTGCGGTCGAAAGGCCGGATATTTATTACCGAATATATGCACCTGCCACTTTTCTGGATCGTCAGGCAAGCGTAATACATCTGGTTCTTGCGGATATTTACCCAGGTTACAAAACGGACAGTCGTCTTTGTATTTAGGCAGTTTTGCCGGAACCGCTTTTGTTTCATTAAAATCATCCGGACGCTTGCTGCGTTCGGTGGCGATAACTACCCAGTTTTCAGTGATCGGATCCTGGCGAAGTTGTCCCGCTCCATTATTTCCCTGCGTCGTCATACACGCCCTTCCACATGTTCATACGCACCTGTACTACTTCTTTCAATACGTCGATATATGCGCTAGTGGATACTTTGCTGTTTGGATCATTTACCCATCGGATCGGTTGCTCTAGAATTTTGTAGCCTAGGCGGCGCGACACGGCTAGCGCTTCTACGTCGAATCCCCAGCGGTCGATGGTGAGACGAGGAAAGACGTCATCTGATGCCTTAGCGGTAAATACCTTAAAGCCCGCTTGCGTATCCTTAATGCCCGGCACGGCCCAAAATTGAATCCAGAGATTACCCAGATCCCCGAGCATCTCTTTCCATTTGGCTTGATGAACAGCGATATCCGCTCCTTCTACGTCTCGGGATCCTATAACAGCATCATATCCTTCAGAGAAGAAAGGCAAAAACTTGGCAAAGTGGTCAATGGTCGTTGAGTTATCAGCATCCATAAAGAGGCGATACTCACCGGTTGTATGAGTCATTCCGTACTTGACGGCATATCCTTTGCCGCGGTTTTTCCCATACTGCAGCAGCCGAACTCGCTTATCAGTAATCGACGTAGCTCTCACAATATCTCCCGTCTTATCCTTTGAACCATCATCAACCACAGCCACTTCCCAGGTGTAGTCCTGCTTATTCAAATATGCCATTACCGCTTTCAGGGTGTGCGGCAAACGGGACTCTTCGTTGTAAGCGGGGATAACGACGGAAAGGAAAATGGAATCTTTAGCCATGAGCTTAGTATAGCGCAGATGAGAAAAGTCGCCTATTTCGCTCCTCGTATTTTGTCAGGAGATGAAACATGGCTATCCGTTGCTAACTGCTCTAATCCGAGGACTGCTAAAAATCCTAGGATGGCAAAAATTACTACAAGCATAAAAGAAGTATCAGCAGCTTGGATCTCTCGGACTGCTAAACGGAGGGATCCGATAATGACACCGATAAGGAAGGCGAGTGTGAGCGATTCGTAACTAGCCAGTAGACGTTTGAGAATATGAGCGAAACTGAATAGACCAATAAGGCAGCCCGCGGCAAATACGATTAACGTAGTAAGCTGCATGTCTTTAATGGCAGAGAGAATGTGTTCGTATTGTCCGAGGAATAGCAGAAGGAATGAGCCTGAAATACCAGGTAGAATCATTGCCATAATTGCGATCATTCCTGAAAAAAAGATAACAGGCATGGTATGAATTCCGTCGATTGGATTGAGCCCAACGAACAGATAGGCGCAAATAGCTCCGATAAGAAGGGCTACAGCTTCAACTGGCCCTTTTCTTCGAAGCTTACGAAAGAGAATATATCCAGAAACCGCAATCAGTCCGAAGAAAAAGGCAAAGGTCGGTCCGGAATACTGTTCGAGAGCAAGATGAATGACGCGGGAAAGCAGGAGGATTGAGGTGATTATTCCCAGCCCGAGTGGAATGAAGAAAGACCAACTAATTGTTTTAATGGGATGGCGAGGATTTACATCAGCAATTGCGTTAAGGAGCTTTTCGTAAATTCCTAAAATAAGAGCCATTGTCCCGCCAGAAACACCTGGAACGACATCTGCGGCGCCCATAATCATTCCCTTAAAGTACGTTTTCCATGATATATTCATGCGTTAATCATACGGGAAAACCACATGAAAAAGAAAAAAGTCACCCGAGAGTGACTTTGAGAGACTAGAGCAGTCCAAGCCCCTTCATGACTTCCGTCCCGAGCTGCCACGAAACATCTTGGTGCCCGCACTTCGAGCATGTTTGCGGGTGCGTGAATGCGGTTGGTGGATCATCTTCT
>JBBEDC010000002.1:0-9024 GCA_040881505.1 Candidatus Anderseniibacteriota bacterium | reverse complement strand
AGAATTATTACCCGGGAAGATTTCAGCAACCTATACATCCTCGACCCGCAAAACCGCCGCGTCGCTATCTTCACCAAACGAGGCGCACTGGTAAGTCAGCTTGTTGTTAGCTCCGCCGCACAGGTATCCGCCTTAGCTGTCAGCAGCGATGAAACCAAGCTCTACGTTCTCGACGGCACTCGAGTGCTGGAAGTCTCCCTCGGGGAGTAGCGCCTTAGGTAACTGCAAACTGCTCTGGATTGATCGTTATCTGCTGTCCTGGATGCGTCGCTGACGCTGCGATCTGGCGAGCTACCGCATATTCAACGGTGTCCTGAATCGCACGCGCCATAGGCCGCGCTCCAAAGTCGGCGTTGTATCCCGTTTTTACCAGAAAATCCAATAGAGCATCATCAATTACTACGGTAATACCATGCTCTGCATCAAGGCGCTTGTTGAGCTTTTTCAGCATCAATACAGCAATCTGACGGATATGGTCCGGGCTGAGCGGAGTGAAGGTAACGACTCCATCAAAACGGTTAAGTTCCTCCGGACGGAAGAGCTGCTGCGACAAAATATGCTCGCGCAGGTCTTTTTCAAACCCTGGCGGTACCTTGCCTTCATCGTCGACGCTGGTGCGAATCAATTCCGCTCCAGCATTACTAGTCGCAACAATAATCGTGTTGCGGAATGAATACTTGCGGCCGTACGCGTCAGAAATATATCCTTCATCGAATACCGGCAGAAACAGCTGCTTTACAAGCAGATCAGCTTTTTCAAACTCATCCAGCAATAACACAGCATACGGATGATCGGCTACGAGCGAGGTTAGGCGCCCTGTTTTCTGCCCTGAGCTGCCGATCAGGCGCTGCACCCCATCTTCTCCCTGAAACTCCGTCATATCAAGGCGCTGCAGGTATTCCTCCGATCCAAAGAAGGCTTCTGCCAGCGCTTTGGCAGTCTCGGTCTTCCCCACTCCGGTCGGACCGAGAAACAAAAACGTTCCAATGGGTTTTGTTCGACTGCGTACTCCTGTACGGGCTCGAATCATAGCGCGCGATACCGCCATAACTCCCTGTTCCTGATTAACAACACGACGATGAATGAAATCCTCAAGATGAAGCAGGCGCCTACCTTCTAACTCCTTCACTTTTCCGAGCTGAATCCCTGTTTTGTGAGCAATGAGGTCGTGTACATCAGTAGAAGAAATATCTTTTTGTTTCTTTCCTTGAGCGGTAACAATGAGCTCTTCGAGCACATCAAAGGCTTTTTCGGGAAACGGAACGTATGGCAAGATATGCTCTGTTGCCTCTACGATTTCCCGCAATACTTTGTAGGACGCTCTTACGTCTGTTGTATCTTCCCAGGCTCGCCTGGTCAGAGCCAGCAGCTGCAAGGTTTCCTGGCCGCTCAAAGGCGGGACCTGCACGATTTCAAACAGGTGCAGCAAGTCTTCGTTTGTTTTAACCCGTTCATGGTACTCGTCAGTGGACATAATGACGACAACGCGTACTTTTGCCGACGAGAAAAACGGCAGCAGTACATCAGTTAAGTTGATCCGATCCTCACCAGCTTTGCCCAATACACTTCCCAGTCCGTCTAGTACTGCAACGATATTGCCTGCCCGCTCCATCTCGGCCAGGGCGCGGGATATAAATTGCATCTGCTCAGGCCCCGAAGACCCTAAAGATAGCAGCTGGCCAACATTGATATATATCATACGCTGGCCGTTCAGGGCGTCGTGAGCTTTCTGCTGATTCATGAGCTGCGCGACGTATTTAATAATACCAAGACGGCCTACTCCAGGCTGTCCTACCAGCAGTACATTTCCTTGTCTGGCTCGCGCCAGTGTAGTGATTAACTGTTCAGCTTGCTCTTTATGCCCATAGGGTTGATCCCATATATTGCCGGATGGAATCCGAATGAAGTTATCAATAAAGGGAGTGTATCCGGCAGCCCAGGACAGTCCCACTCCAGTAAAGCCCACTAAGCGGTCTGGGTCCCACCAACGCTTCTGTACCGCTCGCTCCCGCTGCATCGTGCCGTACCACCAGCCAACAAAGAGAACGTCGTGCTCTTGCAGTTCAAACTGGCGAAGAGGGTTGCGCATCTGAGGATGCAGCAGCAACGTTACGAGAAGATCAACTACTCCTACATATGATTCGCTGCGTACTGATACTTGGAAGGCCGCGGTATGCACCAGCTTTGGCAACGTAAGGTCAGGAACAACATGCCGCTCCAGGACTTCTTGCAGCTCCTGAGCTGGGATTTCCATAAACTCCAGCGTAGCTGTCACTTTCGGGTGGGCTACAATCTGAGCCACCACATCATGCATAGTAAGGTCCTTATCAGTCCCGCTGCCGATGGCTTCAATCGCCTCCCAGGTCAGCACATAGGCTCCATTGTTAATTGATCCATCTGATTCCAGTAACTGCTGGACGGTGTATCGCGGTTTCTCGTGCGGCAGCGTCGTGCTGGCATAGGTATATATCAGCCAGGCGGCGGCGGAGACGGCCCAAAGTACAAGGCCCAGGCCGACCATGAGCGAAGATGATGCGCTGAACAAGATCATGCCTGTCCCAGCTAGCGTGCTCAGGATGGCGATTGTGACAAGAATGGGGCTGCGGAGCGCAATGTTAAAAACGCGTCTGCCATACAGCCTGCGGGTATCGATCTGTAGCGGTGCGTCCCCTAACTTCATAGGCTTCCGGTCAAAAGACTGATACCAACGGTTGCAAGTACAAGTGGCATAAAGGGCCACAGGAAAAAGAGAGCAATAGCGCTCATGCTTAGAAGTACTAATAATATAGCGGCAACCACCCACGCCATTAGGGTCGCAGTGCAGATGATAAAGCCGATCGTGCGAGAGATCTGATTGAGGGCAAACGTTGTCATGTATCCTGTAATCGTACCGCCGGTATATGACAAGGCGTCGCGATGCCAATGAGCGAATAAGGTTCTGATCATAATTGGCACGGAAAACATCTGAAAATTCGCTCGCTGGATATTCCACGCCAGTTTTACGAGCCACTGCGGCGCATACCAAAATTGCCAGGCTATATACCCTCCTTTCATGATGGTTAGTATACCAGAAACCCGCTCGTATATGAGCGGGTTTCTACTTAACTGACGTGGGAAATGAGTTATTTCAGTTCAACTTTTCCGCCAGCTTCTTCGATCTTCTTCTTCATCTCTTCAGCTTCTTCCTTTGGTACATTTTCCTTAATTGAAGCTGGTGCCTTATCAACTAGGTCCTTGGCATCTTTAAGCCCGAGGCCTGTTATTTCTCGAACTGCCTTGATGACGGCAATCTTCTGAGATCCTGCTTCAGTCAGCTCTACTGTGAAGGCGCTTTTTTCCTCAACAGCTTCTGCTGCACCGGCTGGCGCAGCTGCAGCGAGTGCCACAGGAGCGGCTGCGGATACACCAAACTTATCTTCAAGAACTTTTACAAGCTCTGAAAGTTCGAGTACGGACATTTCTTCTACCTGCTTTACCAGGTCTTTGAACTTCTCAGGCACTTCAACTGCCTTGTCTTCTTGTGTTGTTTCTTCAGCAACCATAGGTGTGTGAAAAATTAGTAATTAAGCGTTTTGTTGTTTCTGGTCGGCAATTGCCTGCAGAACGTAGACTGTTTGTCGCTGTACGCCAGAGAGAACTCGGGCCAGACCGGTAACTGGCGCTGCCAGGGTACCGACTAATTGACCGAGCAGTTGCTCTCGCGTTGGCAAGTTTGCCAGTGCCTGTACCTGCTCGAAGGAAATATCACTTCCTTCTAGTACTCCAGCACGAAGCTGAACTGTTTCGCGGCCTTTAGCAAACTCGGCTAAGACCTTCGCTGGCGCTACCGCATCGGATCCCCAGATGACTGCGATCTGCCCATCATGGACTGTCGGGTCGAACTCCAGGTTTGCTTGCTGGGTAGCGATACGCAAAAGGCGCTTGGGCACTACTCTCATCGAGCATCCCGCCTCATACAGCTTATTGCGCAGCTCGTTCACATCAGCCAGCGCCAGACCGTTGTAACTCATGAATACAACCGCTGTAGCACCCGTGATGTCTTGTTCGACGAGCTGTACTGCTTCTTCTTTTTGTTGTCGCGTAAGACTCATATGTAATATGTCGCGATATATATGATGTGTATAATCTTCCCGTTTTTTTCGACCAAAAAACGGGTCTAATCACCCGTTTAACACAAAAACAGCTCAGGGCTGCCTTCCTGCCAGGGTCTTATGTAGGTGCCCTAGGTCTTGGGATGACTTGGAGTATGTATGACATATTCTCTATACAAACGCAAGCTTGACTGCAGAAAAAAAATGCTGCATGAAGAAGATACGCTTCTGTCCTCCCACCCAAAAAGGAGGCTCCATGGCACTCACTGTCGAGAAGCTACAGCACAAGGGAGAGTTCCTCATCTGTCGTGGTGGAACCGGTGCCGGACCTTTCCTCTTGTGGGCATGCTACCCAACCCCGGAGGACCCAAGGCAGGTTCGAGTGGAAAGGGTACCAGACGCTAGCAGGAGCAAGCTCCAAGAGCATCTCCGGCCCCCAACGCGATTGCACTGTGAGCCAAGCAAGTACGCTCCGTTCATCATCTACCACAGCACCCTGCACACTCCCGAGGTAATCGCGAGCGCGATTGCACAGCTCGAGGAATGAGCAACGCCCGTCCCTAGTTAAGCACACTGCGTGCCAGCTAGGGATTTTTCATTGCAAATACTGGGCTTTGTTTCGGTTGTGCTCGTCGTTGGTTTCAGCGAATATGGTTTCTCCATTGGTTGCGGAGAGGTAGTAGTAGTATTCGGATTCTTGAGGTTCTGCCGCCGCCAGTAAAGCTCGCAAACCAGGATTGCTAATAGGGCCCGGCGGCAGCCCTTTGTATTTACGGGTGTTATACAGCGAATCAACTGCTAAGTCCTGCACTGTTAGGGCGCCATCCCATTTATTCAAAATGTATCGCGTAGTTGCGTCGGCGAATAACCCAGTATCTTCATCGTTGCGCTTCCACAACACGCCAGCCACCATCGCCATGTCATCGTCGGATATAACTTCCCGCTCGACGATACTAGCCATATTTACAACTTCATCGATCGTTCGCCCTGCGATCCTCGCCTTTTCCGGCAGGTCAGCAGCCCTTGCTCGCTGATCAAATGTAGCCAGCATGCGTTGTATAACATCCGTTGGTGTGTCGTCTGGAAATACTTTGTAGGTATCTGGAAAGAGATATCCTTCAAGAGTACGGTTAGGCGGTAGGTTACCCAAAAATGGAAAATCCGCAGCATATGCGGCTGGGTCACTAGCGGCGGCAATAAAGGCTTCTTCTGTCCCGATACCACGAGCGGCGGTGCGAGCAGCTATTTGTTGTACCGTAAACCCTTCAGGGTAAGTGATCGTTATCTCCCCGGGCTGAGTATCACCAGTGGTAAAGCGACGAACAACCTCAGTAATCGTTTCTCCTGCTTCTAAGTAATATGTTCCTGCTTTGATCTTACTTTCCGCATCCTCACGCCACCCCGCATATTTAAGGGATAGTGTCCGGGTAACAAACCCTTGCTCATCCAACGCTTTCCACACTTGGCTCGCCCCAGCACCTGATTCTATTTCAAAATCTCCACTTATTTGGATAACCGGGCTCCCCCAGATGAGCCGGAATATTCCCCAGCCAATCAACATCAACACTCCTATACCAAGTGCGATCGTGCCGGCAAATCGAAATGGGCTGGTAATCTGAATCATTGCTCTACAAAAATTCCTTTCGGTTCTCTTGCTCTAAGCGCTGAACGACGTCTTTCACTTTGTGGGACGAGTCTTTGTGGGTCACGAGCATAGCGTCTTCAGTCACCACGATAATACAATCCTTAATTCCCACTAAAGATACTACTTTCTGCGTCGCGTTATACACATAATTGTTATTCGCATCCACGTGGATGTGGTGTCCGGTTGGCATATGATCGCCCTCGACACCAAATATATCCTTAACTGCTCCCCAGTTGCCCACATCGCTCCAGCCGTAATCGCCGGTGACGGCGATAATATTCGGCGTTTTTTCTAGTAACGCATAGTCGATCGATATTTTTTCACACTGGCCGTAAGCTTTAGCAAAGGCCTTTGAATCGTCTTGGGCGAGCGCTTGGCGGCATTCTTCAATTCGCTGCATGAGCTCAGGGTTATATTCCTTCAGTTGATCCAACAAGAATGACGGCTGCACACTGATGTAGGCCATGTTCCAGAAGTAGTTACCGGAGATAACATACTCTTCTGCCGTTTTTTTGTCCGGCTTCTCTTTAAAGGCTGTTACTTTATACACATCACTATGTCCTTCTACCTTCTCCCCCACTTCTAGATACCCCAGGCCTGTTTCCGGGAAGGTGGGGATATGCCCCACGATTACCACTGCTTTCGGATGAGCCGCAAGAATGCCCGGAATTTTTTTAAGGTCAGCTAACAGTTCTGACTCGTTAGTAAATACATGGTCGGACCACATGAAGATTGTCGGTTCTTCTCCCTTGCCACGATCCTTGAGAATTGTAGCGGCGATCGCAAATGCCGGACCGTTATCCCGCCGTTCAGGTTCGAACATCATGTTTTCCTTTTTCGTTTCCGGCAACAGCTGCGTAATCTGCTGCGCATATTCCTGAGTGGTGGCTACGAAAATATTTTCAGTGTCAGCCAGCTCTTTGGCCCGCTCCCACGTTTCTTCCAGTAGCGTCTTGCCTGAGCCTAAATCCAGAAACTGCTTTGGCTTGCTTTGACGGGACAAAGGCCACAAACGTGATCCTCCACCACCTGCCATGATGACAACATTCATAAGCTTGAGAATACGTAAGCTGATATAAAGAAGCAAGGAGTCTTACGGGTTCCCTTGCTCCCTTCATACCAGTATAGTTTTAACATGATTCGTTCTATCATTTTTGACCTCGGCAATACGCTCATCGATGATCCAGCTGATCAGCTGACTGCTTTTACCGCCAATGCCTTTGGCGTGTCTATTCCTCAATATACCGCAGTGGTCAGTCAATACTTTAGCGACTTCCAGCGCGGAGCTGTCGAAGAGATAGCCTTGTGGCAGCAAGTAGCGAAAGACCTTGAAGTGGCTACTCCAACGATGGAGCGACTGCAGTATCAGGCTTTCGCCAGCGCATATCGTCCTCGTCCCGAAATGTATGCGTTTGTTGATGAGCTGCGCTCGCAAAAATACCGAGTTGGCTTGCTCTCGAATACTGAAAGGGGAACTGTTGAATACTTTCTCGAGCAGCCCCATCCACAGTTTGATGCCACGGTATTTTCGTGCGCAGAAGGCACCGTCAAGCCAGAAGCTAAAATTTATGAACTGGCCCTTGAACGGCTCGGAGCAGCCCCAAAGGAAACAATCTATATCGACGATAAAGAAGAGTACACGCGCGCAGCTGAAGCGCTCGGCATACACGGAGTGACCATTACGCACCCCGAACAAGCGATTCGCGATATCAAAACCTTGCTCAATTCCTGATATACTAAAGGCCATATGAGTATTGCCGCTCGCAGCCTTCATGGAGTGGGTGTTTGTCTTATCCCCCGGGAAGAGAACATGTTTAAGCCTTTGGCTTTGCGTCACAAACCATTGGCGTTTGTTTCCCTTATGCTCATTCTGGCTAAGGTTGCGGCTCTGGGCGTAATTGGACTTACCCCTTCTCAAGCCGAGCTATCCACCATCACCACCGCTCGCATTACGCAGCTCACTAACGCAGAGCGAACCGAGGCTGGACTGCCTGCCCTAACAACCAATTCCAAGCTCGCCGCAGCTGCAAAAGAAAAAGGTGAGCACATGCTCGCCGAAGACTACTTCGCCCATATCTCCCCGTCAGGAGTTACCCCATGGTTTTGGATCCAAAAACATGGGTATGCATATCAAGTAGCCGGGGAGAACCTAGCAATTGACTTCACTGAGGCGGAGGACGTCGTTGCCGCGTGGATAGCTAGTCCCTCCCACAAAGACAACATTATGCACCCCGCCTACACCGAAACAGGCATTGCTGTTGTTTCAGGCGAATTCCAAGGGGGTACCTCTATTATCGTCGTGCACATGTTCGGCAAGCCTTCTACCGGTCAGGTAGCAGCTGAAGTGGTAAGCCCTACCCCAACGCCTGCTCCCACAACGACTCCCGCTCCAACGGTTGCGCCTACCCCTGCTCCCACAATTGCACCCACACCAGCCCCTACTCCACTGCCTGATACTACCGCGCCTCGAACCCCTCGGATCGCCTACGCGGGAGACGACGCCCATATTGGCAGACAAGCCACGTTTGCTGTTGAAGGCGAGGGTGGGTCAATAGTTCACGTTCTGGTGAACAACCAGCTGCGCAGCAGTGTCACGCTTCCTAACACGGGCACCGCCAGCAAACAGATCGACTTCTCCGATATTCCCGACGGCACAATCGTCCTTCGAGTATACGCAACTGATAGCGACGGAAATGCCAGTGAGCTGTCGGAGCCTATCGCTTTCGAAAAAGATACAGCCGGACCGGATATAAGTGAGGAGGCGGTGCGGTTCGTTATCGCTCCTCAGTTTGACCATGCCTCTGCTAGCCTGCTGCCACTGGAAGGCGCCATATCTGGCAGCCATATCGCCTCTGGAGTTCGCCTGGAGCTATCGGATACTCCTCGCTTGATCACGCCGGGAGTTGAAGGCCAGCTCATACTCACTGACGAGAGAGGCAATGAAACAACAGTCGAGCTGCCTGTTCTGCTGCCTCAGTTCGACTTCGAATTGCAGGATGCTGAGCTGCGCGGACCGAGCCGCATCACCCAACTCACCCGACACATCACAGCGGGCGTACTTGTGGCGCTACTCATTCTCTTGATTGGTGCGATTTTGGTCCGCATCCGTATCCAACATCCAGCCCTGATCACCCATGCATCATTTGTGATTTTACTTGCGGCTGTGCTGTTCCTGGTGTAGACGATTTTTAAGAGGTGGAAAAGTAAAAATTGAGTATTTTTGGCCTCTAGTGGTAGAATTGCCCCGATGTGGAAGAATCCTTTAAATCTCAAAAAATTAGTAAGGAG
>JBBEDC010000001.1:0-9198 GCA_040881505.1 Candidatus Anderseniibacteriota bacterium | reverse complement strand
TCTTTGGCGATTGTAGGCACTCGGGTCTTGCCGATACTATCGCCCTGCTTGGCGGAGAGGGTGGGATTCGAACCCACGTGTCCTTGCGAACCCATCGCTTTCGAGGCGAGGCCGGTATGACCGCTTCGGTACCTCTCCGTATCAGAAGATTTCTACGATAGAAGTTTCTTTACTGACTTGGCAAATATAGGGGTGATGTCGAGTATAGTAAAGCGCTTTGACTTTTGTACTTCAGGGAGCTGGCTCATGGGGTGGGAGTTGGTGGCAATAATTCGCTGTATGTCGCTGCGCTCAAGCTTCTGCACTACCTCTTTGTTCGTTAAAGCAAGGTGGGTAGCGGCCACGAACACCTTCTTCGCACCGGCCTCCTTGTACGCCTGAGCTGCCTGCATAATACTTCCCCCGCTGCGAATCATATCGTCATAAATAACGACCGTCTTGCCCTCTACGTTTCCCACACAAGCCACGACAGATGTATTTGAAAACTTCCGTGATTTACTAATGAGAGCAATTGGTACTTTTAGTCGTTCTGCTAAGTATTCAACTTGTCCTGGCATACCAAGATCGGCTGACCCAAGGACATAGTTTTTTAGTTTAAGATTTCGGATTGCTTGAGTTAGAATTTCTCGAGCGGATAGCTCTGTGAATATACTTTGGCCTTCGAAGTAATGGATGAGAGACGGTTCATGTAGATCCAGGAAGAGAAACGTATTTCCTTGGTTGCCATGAGGGATTGATGAGAGAAGCAGGGCGTTTGTTTTAGCCGTTACAACTTCTCCAGGCAGCTTTGCTTTTTCCATCGTGGAGTAGCTTAAGAAAGGAACGACAAATACACGCCGGCGTGTGCCAAGATGAGCTAAGGTCACCCCGATCCGTTGAAGCTCCAGTAATTCTTGATCAGTTGTTACAGCAGACATACACACTACATCGGCATTTAACAGCTGCTCCTGACTTGCGAGGGCAACTCTGTAGTACCTCTCTCCATCCGCGAAGGTATCTCGATGAGTATCGAGTAGCCGGCCTTTCAGGGCATGAGCAACTCGGCTGCCGAGGTAATTTGAACCTTCGGTTGTGACAATGTAGGGTTTCAGGGGCATAGCAACAGTGTATCGTAGGCTACTTGCCTCTACCTAACAAGCAATATTTACAGAAAGAGCTTGTATTGAACTGCCCAGACGACCACTGCTCCCAAGAAGCCTAGTAAGGAGGGGTAGGCAGCAATTTTAAAGTATTTCATAAATGTCATGCCTTGGATCATGCCCATTGCAACCACACCTGCGGCAGATCCAATCACAAGCAAAGACCCTCCGGTACCAACAGTAATAGCCAGCAGAGTCCACAGGGACGGACTGACACCCTCAAGCGCACTAATAGCGGCAGCAGTGAGGGGTACATTATCAACAACAGCAGAGCCTAGTCCTAGACCCACAAACGCTGTCACCAGGCGGGTCCAAGAAGGAGCGCTTCCGAGTAGTGCGTCCGTCATCCAATGCAGGATGCCGAGAGCGTGCAATGCGCCAACTGCTAGCAAGATGCCGATAAAAAACTGCAAGCTCTCTATATCCGTCTTCTGAAGAAAGGAGTGAATACTAGCCTGCAAGTGAGTATTTTGTGGTCGGGCACGTTTGGCAAAATCAATAAAGACCCAGACCAGCCCTAAACCAGCCAGCAGCCCCATGTATGGCGGCAAGCCCACAAAGGAGGCTGCCAGGGGCAGAAGAAATGATCCAAGCGTGACAAGCATGATAGCGCGGTCTGAGCGAGAGGGGTGAAAATCGTGGTCGCAATCAACAGGAATGCGACTCTTCTTATGAATGTGACTGAGGATCATATAGCTTGGAATAGCTGCCATAACGATGCTTGGTAGGAAGCCCTGGGTAATAATCTGGCTGGCACTGAACTTACCAGCAAACCACAACATAAGGGTGGTAACGTCCCCTATTGGAGAAAACGCACCGCCGGCATTAGCTACAATAACTAAGAGGGCACCTACGGCCAGTAGCTCTTGCTTGGGAAATAGCCGGCGAGCGATCTGGATCATGACAATAGTGGTGGTCAGGTTGTCGAGAATGGCTGAAAAAACAAAGGTAAGCATGACTAAGGCCCAAGACATGTGATAGGTTGTCCATCCGCGGGAGCGAAGCCACCTCTCAAGTACGTCGAACAGGTGGTAGTGTACTAAGATTTCTACCAAGGTCATTGCTGTTAACAAGAAGATAATTAGCCCAAAGATATCTACGCTGGTCTCGGCTAGAAAAAAGCGAAGTTCAGCAACGGGCAAGGCAAAGCTAGCCACGATCCACAACGCTACAGCTAATAACAGGCTGGCTGCAGCCTTATTCACAAAAATGCGATGCTCCATTGTAATTGCCAGGTACCCTGCAGCAAACAGGGATAAGGCTATTGCTTCTGCCATGACGAAAAGACTAAGACTCGAGTTAGAGTGCTTGTCGTCCTCCAATTCAATTGATGAGGGCGGCTTGCTAGGCGGCCCCGTCGGTCAGAGAATGCTGATCGGCGAAGTCGTCAATTAAAGTACTCTACTCTTCATAGAAAAAATGTCAATTATCAGTGACAAAAGTACACAAAAACAGCCTCGCAAGGCTGCTTTTGTCAATTTGAGCACAGTATACCCGGCACTGGCCTACTCTTGCTGGAGTATCACTTCCAACTACCATCGGCGCTGGTGGGCTTGACTTCTGTGTTCGGAATGAGAACAGGTATTTCCCCACCGCTAAAAGCACCGGAAATACTACGCTCAAATATATAGTAGATTCATTGCTTGTGATCACTTACGATCACACATCGCTAGTTATCAGAACGTTGATATAACTCAACGGTCATATTTACTCATGTCGGTGTAAAGATGCATATTCATACAACTGGACTGAATTAGTACGGATCGGCTCAACACATTACTGTGCGTACACCTTCCGCCTATCAACCTGGTCATCTTCCAGGAGTCTCATAATGAAACCTGATCTTGGAGTGGGCTTCACGCTTAGATGCTTTCAGCGTTTATCACCAGCCCAACGTAGCTACCCAGCAATGCCGAAGAACTCGACAACTGGTACACCAGAGGTTGGTCCCTTCCGGTCCTCTCGTCACATTCTCGCACATTTCTGTACGTGTAGACTATATCTTCACCTTTCACCGGGTCTCGGTGTGAAGGGGCGGCATATGATAGTGCATATGAAGTTGCATAACTGCACACTATCTCTCCTTGCGCTGCATTTCGTTCCCAAAATACAGCCTGGGGATCAGTCGTTACGGGGTCAAATACCAAAGTTAGGAAAAGGGGCGAAGCAAGCTTCGCGAAAGAACTAAATGGTTGAGAGGAGAGAGGTGGCAGGGCTGGTTACCTGCATTGTTTGAGCATTGCCGTTCGAAGTTAGCGGTAGTTCCTGGATTAAGAGTCCAGACTTGCCACTAACTGACGTTTACTCGCACACTATAGCTTTGTACTTCAGCTATAGAAGGCGGCTGCGCAACGAATCGCACAGCTTGCTTGCCTTTCACACCTCCCTTTTTCTCTCCCTTTTCCTAACTTTGGTAAAGACTTCCCACGGTATTACCCGCGTTTAAACGCTAGGGCTTCACCGTTATTAGCCGAATATTCGACAGGGATTTCTCCCTGAAGTAGCAAGGGCCTTATTTGGCCTTACTAGGAAGGACGTTCCTCAAGTTTCCACGCCTGCGACAGATAGAGTCCAACCTGTCTTGCGCATGTTATTTATTATCCCTGTTACCAGGGGCATGGACTATATCACCATCCTATAGAATTTCTACAGGAGATCGACGTATTATTCGCCTTGAATTTTGCACTATTTGCAATAGTGGCGAATCTGTTGGCATGCAACTGCCAAACAAGTCTCTACGGGGTTAGAAGCCCTTCAGCACTCAGTGTTTGCTGCACTGTTTCTCTTGTGTGCGATCTACGTTTTGAGTAGTTAAGGATCTTAAATTGGTCAATGAGTGAACATAGTTCCAAAAAGTCCTCACCAGTCTTTACAGACTGTTTTACTCGTAGAATCTGAAGCATTACCTCTGCTTGTCGCTGTTTGAATCGCAAATATGGAAGCGCTGCTATAAGTAGCAATTCCATGGACAAGACATCGCCGATAATAAATTCGACAATGCCATCTTTGCGATCTCTCAAGTAACCAACTCCTAAGAGTTGATGTAATTGCTCCAGAACTTCTCGCTCCTTCTTTGCTTGGAAGAAGACTATGTTTGGAGCAACCTGATATTGAAACCGATATGTTTTATTTGGCTTCAGTTGAACATAGATACTACCGTCTCCGTCGAGGAAACCAGCAATATATGCTCTATCAGTTGCAGAAAGATAATTCATAATACTTCATGAATACTATCCTAACTTCCCTCGGTATTATCCTAACACACGACAGGTTAAGTGTGTATTGTCAGGATTTCACCGATATTAGTCGATTTTTCGAATGCGATTACTCGCATAAGCCGCCTCGGTCAGTGTGACCGTACGGTTTGAACCCAGCTCGCGTACCCTTTTCATTGGCGAACAGCCAAACCCTTGGGACCTGCTACAGCCCCAGGATAGGACGAGCCGACATCGCTGTCGATCTGTTAATACTTCCTGTTACCAGGAAGGTTAGACTATGCCTTCATCTTGCGAGATTCGCCTTAGATGTGTTCCGCATCATAGCGCTCTCTTTTATCATGCAAGAGCCAGCCGTATTGCTTTGAGATTAGAGTAACTGGAATTCAAAGCCTCCTCTTTCGAGTCAGTCGTTACGGGGTTACCCGCTCAAATTTGGGAGCGAGCGGAGAGCTTTGATGGATGGTTACAAGGAAGATGGAGACTCGCACAAGCGTGTGCGGATGACATCTTCTCGTTGTCCCTATATCCATCTCAACAGTGTGTCACGAGCACACTGGCTCTCCGCTCGCATGTAATTCCGAAAAGGAACCAAATTTGAGCGGATAACTTCCCACGGCGTTGACCATATCTATGCGTTAATAGGTATGGCGTTCACCGTTTTGAGCTGGTTTATTCGTGTTCATTTATTTATTGACGTTTTGAACATCATTAGCTTGTGAGATCACTCTCACTACACCCCGATGTATTAAGGTGCCAAACCTCCCCGTCTATGTGGACTATTGGGGGAGATAAGCCTGTTATCCCCGGAGTAACTTTTATCCGATGATCTTCCGCTCTTCTACACGAGAACGGTCGGTTCACTAAGCTCCACTTTCGTGTCTGCGCGACATGTACGTCTTGCAGTTAAGCTACCTTATGCCTTTGCACTATCGGTACGATTTCCATCCGTACCTAGGTAACCTTATAGGCTCCTCCGTTACAATTTGGGAGGAATCCGCCCCAGATAAACTACCCGCCAGGCACTGTCCGGGTGGTGGTTTCACACCACGTCGTTAGACGTATCAAACACAAAGGGTGGTATCTCATATTACAACTCCAGAGCAGCCGAAGCTACTCCTTCAAAGTCTCCCACCTATTCTGAGCATTATGCTCGATACGCCAATACCAAGCTGTAGTGAAGCTTCACGGGGTCTTTTCGTCTAGCCGCAGGGTGGCGGCATCTTTACCGACACTGCAATTTCACCGGATCCCTCGTTGAGACAGTTCCCCAGTCGTGACGCCATTCGTGCGGGACACAACTTACGTGCCAAGGAATTTCGCTACCATAGGACGATTATAGTTATCGCCGGCGTTCATCGGGGCTTGGGCTCTCAGCTCTCACCAAGAGATTTGACCTTCCGACACTGGCCAGGCGTCAGCTCCTATACATACTCTTACGAGTTCGCAGGAACCTGTGTTTTTGGTAAACAGTCGCCAGGGAATCATGCGCTGCGACCCCGCTTTCCTTGCGGAAAACAGGGCAGCCCTTATCGCAAACTTACGGACGCTTTTTTGCCGAGTTCCTTAACGAGGGTTCTTCCGATCACCTTGGTACTCTTACACCAGTTCACCTGTGTTGGTTTGCGGTACGGACGACAATAGCTAAATATACGACGCTTTTCCGGGGACCTTCTCCCTCTATAGAGGCTTGGAGCAAGCTCCGCACTCTCCCGACGTACTTCAGTGTTGAATGAGTGCCCGGATTTACCTAAGCACTCCACCTAATGTACGTCGCAGGATAAGTCATATGTCCTGATAGACTTCGATGATCCGTCACGCCTTATACACACTAAAGCCGGTGCAGGAATATTCACCTGCTATCCATCGACTACGCATTTCTGCCTCGCCTTAGGACCGACTAACCCTGGGATGATCGACATTGCCCAGGAAACCTTGAACTTACGGTGACAAGGGTTCTCACCTTGTGTCTTGTTACTCATACCACCATTCTCTCTTCCATCCGCTCCAGCAGGCCTCACGGCCTGCCTTCAACGCTGAATGAAATGCTCGCCTACCACTCGTATCTAAAAGATACGAATCCATGCCTTCGGTACCTGTCTTGAGCCCCGTTGAATTTTCGGCGCAAGATCGCTTGACCAGTGAGCTGTTACGCTTTCTTTAACAGGTGGCTGCTTCTAAGCCAACTGCCTGGCTGTCTGAGCAATCTCACAACCTTAACCACTTAGACAGGATTTAGGGACCTTATGCGATGATCTGGGCTGTTTCCCTTTTGATCGTGGAGCTTAGCCCCCACGTTCTGACTCCCGTGATTTACATAAATAGCATTCGGAGTTTGATAGGGTCCCCGACCAAGGCCGGAAGATCCCTTTCAGTGCTCTACCACTACTTACTACTTCACGAGGCTAGCCCTAAAGCTATTTCGGCGAGAACCAGCTATTGCCAGGTTCGATTGGAATTTCTCCGCTATCCACAAGTCATCCCATAGTATTGCACAGCTAACGGGTTCGGGCCTCCACGACGTTTTACCGTCGCTTCACCCTGCTCATGGATAGATCACCTGGTTTCGGGTCTCGTGCATGCCATCGTCAAATACTATTCCCTGAAAATATCAGGAAATAATATTAGATAATTCGCGCTATTAACACTCGCTTTCGCTCAGCCTTCGGAATGTTGCATATCCTTAAGCTTCAACAGCATACAGCGAACTCGGTGGTTCGTTCTGCAAAAAGCACGCCGTCACCCAATAAATTGGGCTCCGACTCTATGTAGGTATATGGTTTCAGGTCTATTTCATTCCCCTTCCGGGGTACTTTTCACCTTTCCCTCACGGTACTAGTTCACTATCGGTCAATGGTCATATTTAGTCTTAGGAGTCCAAACTCCGCGTGCCCTAAAGCACGTAGAGATTGGTTTGAGTAGTTCTCCTCGTTTCAGACAGGATTGCACATGTCCCGCCTTACTCAGGTTTCTATCTGAAGTAATGTATGTATCTTTCGTGTACGGGACTTTCACCGTCTATGGTGGGGCTTTCCAGCCGCCTTCCACTAGACAATCATACATATTACAACTCGCGGTCCATATACCCGCGACGATAAAAACCTACAACTCCGTATGCGCAACGCTATATGAGCTTACACGCACACGGTTTAGACTGTTCCCGTTTCGCTCGCCACTACTCAGGGAATGCAAATATCTTCTTGTCTTGCGGCTCTTATAGCCTGTGAGCTGTAACGCTCACAAACCATAAGAGGCAAATCAAAAGATATTCATTATTTTCTTTTCCTCTGGCTACTAAGATGTTTCAATTCGCCAGGTTACCTCCATCCGCACCTTGCAGTGCGGCGGTGATTCGTTGTTACACGAACCGGGTTTCCCCATTCGGACATCTACGGATCATAGGTTGCTAGGCACCTTCCCGTAGCTTATCGCAGCCGGCCACGTCCTTCATCGTTGTCCATTGCCAAGGCATCCGCCATATACCCTTACCGGTGTATGATATGTGCCAACCAAAAGGTTGGCCCACCCTTACACGTCTATGAGTAACTATGATGTTTATGTTTATACCAAGTTCTCGATAACTAGCGGTGTGTAACCGCCAGTCGTTTTTAATTCGATGATCAATTGCAATGATCTACTTTTTCTACGTATTCAGTTGCCAAGAGTTCGGTCGAAAAACAAATCACAGAGAAAGGATTGAATGGTATGGACTCAATCATTTATCTGTGACTTGTGGCGGGTTCTTCGTGAAGCAATCAAAAACCGCATTCCAGAGGAAGCGGTTTTTGTAAGATACTCGTCTTAAGAGTATCTATCCGCTTCGTGGGGTCTTGCGAGCAAATAGTAGTTGCTGCATATAGCTGCGTACCACTATATAAAGGCCTAGGTAGCCTGTCAAGGCCAGGGGTGCGGAAAAGGTGTGTAAAACAGGAAAACGGCTCACCTACTGCTAGATTGAGCCGTTTTCATAACTTACATAGGTTTGCTTTTGTGTCGGAGGTGTTTAGACCTCACGATCTCACGCCTATGAACGATGTTTTCCTGTTAAGTCTTTCTCAGCCTTATTCAACCATTTAGCTGCTAACTCTTTACCACCAAGCCCAAAGGCTAGTCCGCCGGCAATAGCCAGCATGGCAGAGAAGGCAGTCAAGAATGTTTGGATAAGACCAGATGCTACGTTGAGCTGAAGGAGAGCTGCGAAGAGAGCAAAGACAATAATTGCCCATTTGCTAATCGACGCAATAATACCTCCGCTGGTAAATCCAGCTGCCTCTACGCTTGCTAGCACTGTGCGATACACGAAGTTCGCAAGCACCACAGCGATTACTAGGATCAACGCTGCTACTACTACATTAGGAATGTAGAGTAAGACTGCCCCGAGGAAACCTGATACTTCGTTGAGTCCAAGGATGTCGGTGGCTGCCAGCAGTGTTACGATCAGCAAGAACCATTTAAAGATCTCGCCAACTAACTTTGGAACGTTGAGTTTTAATCCTCCTTGCTCCACTGCTCGCTTTAACCCTTGAAGATTTTCAAAGGCAGCGTTCACTCGCAGAACCGTAAGACCTTTTTCAATTAAACGTCCGACGGCAACAGCGATTGCCCAACCCACGAAGAAGACTACGAGAGCCGCTACGAGGTTTGGGATAAAGGATATGAATTGTGCCCACAGGTCTGTGAGAGAAGTCACAATAGCATCGGTCCATGTTCCAGCATTTGTCGCCATATCTATTCGAACACCTCCTCTCAAGAGAGCCACATGCCTGTGGCGAAAATATATGAAGGAATTACCTAACTGATGCTTATTATAGCGTATTTTAGCCGGTTATGTCAAAAGCTTGTGA